>DATFNF010000024.1:0-43852 GCA_035266525.1 Trueperaceae bacterium
GCCGGTATCGGCGGCGCCTCCTTCACCATCGGCTCCACCGGGCAGTTCGCCCACAACATGACTGCGGGTCTCGGCTATATCGCCCTGGCGGCGATGATCTTCGGGCGGTGGCGCCCCCTCGGCGCTCTCGGCGCGGCCCTCCTGTTCGGGTTCTTCGACGCGCTGCAGTTCACCCTCTCCGCCTTGAGCGCGCCCATCCCGTCCGACTTCCTCGCGATGTTCCCCTACCTGGCGACCATCCTCGCGGTGGCAGGGCTCGTGGGGCGGGTCGTGCCGCCGGCGGCCGACGGGCAGCCCTACGCGCGTGAGTGAGAACGGGCCGGCCGCCGCGGGCGCTCCCCCTCCGAACGGTGTCGTGATGCCTGCCTGCGCGGGCGTCGGCTCCCCTGGCGGGTGGGGTCGTCGGGCGTGGGACCGCGCTCTCCGAGGCAGCCCTCGTCGCTGGCGTGGGGCGCGCCGATGAGGCTCCGGCCGTAGCCGCCGGGGACGGCGGCCCCGTGATCGGGCGGGCGCCGACCCCGGCGCAGCTGCGCGCCTTCGCCGCCGGCGCGCGGCGCGATCGCCGCCGGCTGGTCGTGGGCGCCCTCATCCACGACCCGGCGGGGCGCATCTTCGTGCAGCGTCGCAGCCTGCGGCGGGCCCTCTACCCCGGTTGCTGGGACGTGGTCGGCGGCCACGCCGAGGCCGGCGAGGGCGTGGCGGAGGCGCTGGCTCGGGAGGTGCGCGAGGAGACCGGCTGGACGCTCGCGGCGCTGGAGGAGGTCGTGGAGATCCTCGACTGGGAGGCCGGCGGCGAGGCCAAGCGGGAGATCGACCTGCTGGTCACGGTCGAGGGTGAGCTGGAGCGCCCGCGGCTGGAGGCCGGGAAGCACACCGCGGCGCGCTGGCTCCCCGCGGACGAGCTACCGCTGCTGCTGGAGCGGCGCGATCCCGACGACGTCTTCATCCACGACATCGTGGCGCGTGCCTTCGTGGCGCTGAAAGCGCGCGGTTGAGGCGTGCCCGCGTGGGCTCGCGGCTACAGAACCCCATGACCGTCTAACCTTCCGTTAACGGGGGCTGGGCATACTCCATCCATGCCTGCCCACGAAGCCACTCTCCCGCATCCGTGGAGCGCGCGGTGACCACCAACACCACGCGCGAGCAAGGCACGGGGCCCCGTCTCCGCGCCGAAACACTCGCCGGCGACGTCGCCGGACTCCTCCTCCTGAGGGTCGGACTCGGCGGCGTGCTGGTCTGGTTCGGCGCGGCGGAGCTCCACAGCCCCGCCGCCTGGGCGGTGTACGTGCCCCACATGTTCCACGCGGTGCAGTCGCCGCTGATGTTCGTCCACGCCACCTTCCTGCTGGTGACCGGCGCATTGCTGGTGATCGGCATGTTCCACCGCATCGCCGCCTGGTTGGGCGGCCTCATCCTGCTGGCCATCCTCGGTGCGCTCGTGCTCACCGGCGCGGTGGACAGCGTGTTCGTACGTGACGTCGGCCTGGCGGCGGCGGCCTTCGCGCTGGCCCTGTCACCGACGGCGGCGAGCCTGCCGGGCGTGGACCGCTGGCTGGCACAGCGCTCGCGCCGCGCCTACGTGGTGCCCGCACTCTCCTACGCCGTCCTGCTGGCGGCGGTGGTGGGCGTGCTGGCGGCCACCTCGGTGTCGTCGGGCGGCTCCAGCCAGGCGTTCAACGGCTTCGGCGGGCTCGGCGGAACGACGAGCGCCGGCGGCTCATCGGCCGGCGCCAGCGCGGCGTCCTCGAGCAAGGCCGGAAGCGGCTCGAGCCTGGGCGCGCTGGGCGGCCTCGGCGCCTCCTCGAAGGGCGGCGTGTCGTCTGGCGGCCCCTCCGCGGGGGCGCCGAAGACGGGCGGCTCGACGTCGGGCTCGTCGTCGACGCACTCGTCGGTCACCCCCTCCGGGGGCTCCGCGGGCAGCAGATCTGCCATCACCTCCCCGTCCAGCTCCATCGGCGCGATGGCGCCGACCGGAAGCGGGCACTGAAGTCCCCCCCTCGACGCGTCCGCGCAGCGCTCTGACGCCCGCGCGTTCGTAGGCCCCTCTCCGTCGGCGTACGCTCGTCGACCCCCAAGGAGTCACTCCGTGAACACGGTTCGCCTCGTCCTTCGTCCCTTGCCTCTCGCCGCCCTGCTGATGGCGCTGCTGCTGGCGTCCGGCGCCTTCGCCCAGGGCGGGTCCTCCTCGAGCTCGTCCTCGACCTGCCACAACCTCAAGCAGACGCCGTACTGGAACGTGGCCTACCCCATCGCGCCGATGCCCAACCCCGTCCCCGGCAACACCAAGCAGGCGCTCGACGGCTTCAGCTTGAACACCAACAAGAACAGCGACGGCACCATCACCGTGGACATCGAGCGGACCGGCCGCTCGGACAACGAGACCAACGAGACGGCCGACCAGGACGACATCAAGGTCGATACCTCGAAGCAGATCCTGTACTTCCTCGAAGGCCAGATGGGCGACGACGCCTACGGTATCGACACGCACCTCAACGACGAGGCCGTGGTGCTGACCGACCTGAACGGATGCATCCTGAAGTAACGGCAGCGCAGCGGCATGCTGCGGGTCCTTTCAGGTGGGCCCGCCTAGGTTCCTCGAACGGCGCCCCGCGCGACAACGCGTGCGGGGCGCCGATGCGTGCCGGCCCCCGGACGCCGCGGCGTCATGGCGTGGGATCCGCGAACCTGCCCGGGTAGAGCGCCTCGTACACGGCCACGTCGACCAGCACCGACTGCATGTACTCGCGGGTCTCGTAGGAGTCGATCGCGCGGTAGAGGTCATCCATGTTGCCGTGGACCTCCGGGCTCGCCAGCAAGCGGCCGATGTAGCCCTGCCCTCGGTTGTAGGAGGACACCGCCAGCTCCAGGTTGCCGTCGAACTGGCGCATCAGGTAACCGAGATAGTAGGTGCCGTAACGGATGTTGGCCTGGGGATCGAAGGGATCGGCGGGCGTGCGGTCGCCCTGGAGCTGGCCCAGCCAGTCCCAGGTGGGGGGCGTCACCTGCATCAGGCCGACGGCGTCGGACCGCGACACCGCCACCGGGCTGAAGGCGGACTCCTTGCGCATGACGGACCACACCACCGCCGGTGACACGCCGGCCGCGGCCGCACGGCGCTCCACGGTGGGCGCGTAGGCGGTGGGGTACGCCAGGCGCCACACCTCCAGCGAGCGGTTGCCCCGCGTGATCAGCTCGCGCGCGGCGTAGACGCTCTGGCGGTACTCGCCCAGGCTCTGCAGCATCCCGGCGATCCGGACGATGGCCCGCTCGCTGCCGGCGACGGGCGGCGCCGGCGCGTCGGTGGTGCCGCCGAGCGATCGCAGCGCGAACAGCAGCTCGCCCTCGGCCGCGGACGGGTCGTGAACGGCCACCAGGGAGCGCGCCAGGTCCAGGGTGGCGGTGGGGTCGCCGCTCGCCGCCGCCGGATCCGCCGCCGGATCCGGCGCGGACCGCGCGGCCGCCCCGAGGGCCGTGCCGTCTGCCACGCGCGCTCCCGGCACGGCGGCCGCCGCCGGCCTGGGCACGTCGAGCGTGCGCCCGAGCTTGAGGGCGAAGAAGCTGTCGTTGGGCACGAGGCGCCTGGCGGTGGCGGCGGTGGCCGTCATGCCCAGCCGGGTGGCCAGCACGTAGGCCCGGAAGGCGGCGTCGTCGGCGTAGCTGCTGCCGCCCCGAGCGATCTCCAGGTAGATGGGGATGGCGTCCGCGTAGCGCTTCTTGCCCTCGAGCAGGCCCGTCGCCAGCCACATGTCGTCGGCCCGGTTGGTGCTGAGGAGCAGGCGCACGGCGGCGTTCACGTCGCCGTGCTTGTTGGCGATGAGGGCGCGGCCGTAGACGGCGCTGGCGCCTGCGAGGCCCTGGAACAGGCTGTCGGCCTCGTCGTAGCGGCCCAGGTAGAAGAGGGTCCAGGCCAGGCCCGTGCGCGCGTCGGCGTTCCCCGGTTGCTGCGCCACCCACTGCCGGTAGGCCGGCAGGGCCTGGTCGTAGTGCGCCAGGTCGAGCTGTGCCTGCGCGGTGACGGCGGGGTCGGGCACGCCCCGCAGCGCCGCCAGCGCCTCCTGGTACATGCGTGCGTCCAGCAGGTCCTGGGCCAGCTGGCGCCGGTCCGGCACCAGCCGCTCCAGCCCGGCGGCGGCGCCGTCTTGCGGCAACGCCCGGCGGTAGTAGCGCACGGCCGTGTCCACCTGCCCCGCGGCCTCCGCCGTCTGCGCGGCTTCCAGGTACAGGGCGTGCGTGGCGTCGCGGGCGAGCGGGTCGTCGATGCGCAGGGCGAGGGCGCGGCGGTAGTACGCCAGCCGCGTGGCCGCATCGATCGTCTTCCAGCGCGCCAGCTCCAGGGAGGCGCGGTACGCCAGGTAGTGATCGCTGCCGGCCGCCAGCTTCTGCAGGCCGAGGGCGTCGCCGCTTCGCACGGCATCGCGGAAGGACGCGAAGGGCTTGAGCGGGGCGGCGGCGTAGGGGTCGTAGATGGCGGCGAGGACCTCGTCGGAGGGATGCTGCGGCTGGCCCGGCAGCGCCAGACCGGCCAGGACCAGGCCGCCCAACGCCACCAGTGAGAGCAGGAGCAGGCGGCGCGGCGGCATGGAACGAGTCTAAGGCAGCGCTCGGGGGGCCGCTGCGAGGTCGCTCAAACACCGCGAGGCGTGACGGACGTCACACCGGAATCCCTCGTTACAGACAGGCAATTGAGCGTATCGAACTCATGTATTTTGCGGCACTTGCGAGAACTATGGTAAACTCCGTACTGGTCAGTTTGACCCAACTGCCAAGTTCGCCCGTTACTACGCAAGCGGGAGACTCGTCTGTCCGTTCCATGTGCTCGTCACGCAGGAGGTATCCGTGAAGAGACTGACCGTCATCGCAGTCGCCCTCGCCATGCTGTTCGGCGGCCTCGCGCTCGCCGAGCAGTACAAGAACTCCTCGCCCATCCGTGTCGGATCCAAGCAGTTCGCCGAGCAGAAGATCCTCGGCAAGGTCATCGTCGAGGCGCTGCGCGCCAACGGTTACCAGGTGACCGACAAGACCAACCTCGGTGGCACCGCCGTGGTGCGCAAGGCCCTCGAGCAGGGTGAGATCGACGTCTACCCCAACTACACCGGCACGGCCATCAGCAACTGGTACCGGGACATCCCCTGGGCCAAGGCCTCCATCCCCGCCGGCGCGTCGGGCAACCCCTACGAGTCCTACACCATCGTCAGCTCGCTGGACGCCGCCCTGCACGACCTGGTGTGGCTGGCGCCGGCCCCCGCGAACAACACCTACGCCTTCGCGGTGACCGATCAGTTCGCCAAGCAGAACAACCTCACGACCGTCCAGGACCTGGCCGACTACATCAACAACGGCGGCAAGGTCAAGATCGCCACCGGCGACGAGTTCGCCCAGCGGCCCGACGGCATCCCCGCCTTCGAGAAGACCTACGGCTTCAAGTTCAAGGAGGGCGAGGAGCTGGTGATCGCCGGGGGCACGCCCGCCCAGACCGAGCAGGCGCTCGCCAACGGCTCCAACGGCGTCAACATCGCCATGGCGTACGCCACCGATGGTGCCCTGCAGGCCTACCACGAGGTGATCCTCAAGGACACCAAGGGCGCGCAGCCGGTGTTCCAGCCCACCCCGGTGTTCCGCGGCGCGGTGATCCGCAAGTACCCGGAGATCGTCGGCATCCTCAACCCCATCTGGGCCAAGTTCACCACCGAGGAGCTGCAGAAGCTCAACGCCCAGGTGCTGGTCGCGGGGGACAGCCCGGACCAGGTGGCCAAGGACTTCCTGAAGCAGAACGGCTTCATCAAGTAACGCGCATGACACGAGCCGGGGGCCCGCGACCGGGCCCCCGCGCTCCCTATCTTGATCCCGTGCTCGGAACGCGCGAGCTGCCGCATTGCTATCTCGCTCGGAGCGCCCGCGAGCCGCGCGGGCCGGCCGTGAACGGGCCGGCGCCGCGACGGGCCCGGGTGGGCGCTCCCCGTTGCGGCCGCCCGCCCTGGAGGTGAGGGCCATCCCCAATCGCATCGCCATGCTCGGGAGCGCCGTCGCGGCACTGGGCTTCTTCTTCCTGCCGGTGGTCACCCTCAAGCCCAACCGGATCTCCGCCGGCGTCCCCTTCAACCTGCTGCAGTTCCAGGGCGACTACCGCTACATCGTGCTGTTCGCCCTGGCGCTGGTACCCTTCATGATCGCCTTCCGCAAGGACGTGGGGGTACGCGGCTGGCTGCTCGTGATCGTCGGCAACCTGCTCATGCTGCTCACCCTGGTGCTGCCCGCCATCGCGGGTCAACACCTGCTCGCCAACGCCAAGCAGTACCTGGGCCCCAACGCCTTCATCCAGAACCCCCGGCTGCTGCCCACGGGCGGGCTGGCGCTGGGGCTGGTGGGCGGCTACGTGACGCTCTTCGCCGGGCTGCGCGACCTCGAGCGCAGCGGCGTTCAGGGCTGGGTCCGATCGCTCGCCGCCTGGCTGGGCGTGGCGTTCATCTTCGTGCTGCTGGTGGCGGGCGCGTTCAACATCTACTCGATCATGGTCGAGTTCCACACCAACGGCGCGCTGCTGCAGCAGAAGTTCGTCGAGCACCTGATGTTCGTGGCGGTGTCGCTCGTCGTCGGCTTCGTGGTGGGCGTGGGCCTGGGGCTGTGGGCGTCGCGCGACGAGCGCATGGCGCCGATGATCCTCTACGCCGTGGGCATCATCCAGACCATCCCCAGCCTCGCCCTGTTCGGGGTGCTGCTGGTGCCGCTCGCGCGGCTGGGCGACATGCACTTCCTCCCGTCGCTGGAGGTCTTCGCCGGCACGGTGGTGGTGGCCGTGGCGGTGGGGCTCGCCTACCGCTTGGTGGCTGGCCGCCTGCCGAGCCGCGTGCAGACCGCCGCCCTCATCCTCGTCGCCCTGATCGTGGCGGTGCCGCTGGTGCTGTTCACGGGCGTGTTCGTGAGCTTCGTGTACCGCGCCGCGCGCATCGGCTTCGGCGGTGGGGGCGGTTTCGGCGGCATCGACAACGCCATCCTTGCGCTGGTGGTCGTGGGGCTGGCGCTGTGGGCCGGGCGGCGCTGGCTGTTCAAGCGCGAGGGCGCGTTCCGGCTGGTGCTGCGCATCGGCTACCTGCTGGCGTACTCCGGCGCGCTGGTGGTCTTGATGGTCATGATGGTCCGGGCGGCCGCCACCGACCAGTTCCTGGGGAGCGTTACGTCCGTGCAGGCGCTCACCATCCGCAACCTGGGCGTGTCCGGCATCGGCGTGGCGCCGGCGCTGGTGGCGCTGACGCTCTACTCGCTGCTGCCGCTCGTGCGCAACACCTACGCCGGCCTGGAGAACGTCGACAACGCCATCATCGACTCCGGCCGCGGCATGGGCATGACGCCGGCCCAGATCTTCTTCCAGATCGAGCTGCCGCTCGCCTTCCCGGTGATCATGGCCGGCGTGCGCAACGCCGGCGTGGCGCTGGTCGGCATCGGCACCGTCGCCACCGTCATCGGCGCCGGCGGGCTGGGCGACTTCGTGATCCAGGGGATCGTCAACACCTCGGTCGACCAGATCCTCCTGGGCGCCATCCCGGCCATCGCCCTGGCGATGGTGCTGGACGCCGTGCTGCGCTTCGTCGAGGGCCTGCTCACCTCTCCCGGCATCCGTCATGTCCAGAACACGTAGTAGGAGGATCCCGTGATCGAGTTCCAGAACGTCGTCAAGCAGTTCCCGGACGGCTTCCGGGCCGTGAACGGGTTGTCGCTCACCGTCCACGACGGCGAGATCACCGTCCTCATCGGCCCGTCGGGGTGCGGCAAGACCACCAGCATGCGCATGGTCAACCGGCTGCTCTCCGTCACCGAGGGCAGGATCACGGTCGAGGGCCGCGACAACCGCGACTTCCCCGCCGAGGAGCTGCGCCGCAAGATCGGCTACGCCATCCAGCAGATCGGCCTGTTCCCGCACATGACGGTGCTCGATAACATCGCGGTGGTGCCGCGCATGCTGGGTTGGGAGGACGACCGCATCCGCAAGCGCGTCGACGACCTGCTCGAGCTGACCGGCCTCGACCCGGACGTCAACCGCGACAAGTACCCGCGCCAGCTCTCGGGCGGCCAGCAGCAGCGCGTGGGCGTGGCGCGCGCCCTGGGGGCGGACCCGCCCATCATGCTCATGGACGAGCCCTTCGGCGCCATCGACCCCATCACCCGCGAGGTGTTGCAGGACGAGTTCCTGGAGATCCAGAAGCGCATCAGCAAGACCATCATCTTCGTCACCCACGATATCGACGAGGCCATCAAGATGGGCGACCGCGTCGCCATCCTGCGCGAGGGGACGCTGGTGCAGTACGACACCCCCGACACCCTGCTGGCCAGGCCCAAGAACCGCTTCGTGCGCGACTTCGTGGGCGCGGACCGCCAGCTCAAGCGCCTCGGGCTGCTGCGCGTGCGCGAGCTGATGGTGAAGGACTCGCCGGTGGTGAGCCTGCGGCAGTCTGCCGAGGACGCCAGGCGCGCCATCGAGTCGGCCGGCGTGAAGAGCGCCTTCGTGGTCGACGAGGACGGTGTGCTCCGCGGCTGGGTCGACCGCGAGGGCTTGCGCGAGAACCCCGACTCGCTGCTCGACGCCATGAGCGAGGGCGACTTCCGCGAGATCGGGGTACGCCAGAGCGCCACCGCGCGTGAGGCGCTGTCGGCGATGGTGGCGCGCGGCTTCCGTATCACCCCGGTGGTGAACGAGAAGGGCGTGCTGGTCGGCAACATCACGCTGCGGGCGCTGCAGGAGCTAGCCGAGCAGGGCTGGGCGGAAGGCGAGCCTGCGTCATGAGGGGCGGCGGCGAGGTCACCGATGCGCGCGAAGGCGGCGGCGGGGGCGATGCGGTCCGGGCGCAGGCCGTCGAGGCGGTCACGACGCGCGGCCACGGCATGAGCGCGTGGCGCCGCTTCTTCACGCCTGCGGTGCTGGTGTGGCTGGGGCTGGCGGTGCTGCTGTTCGCTTGCCTGGCGGTGCGCGAGACCATCCACGACCCGCAGCTCCGCGCTGCCGGCGTCAAGGAGGCGACCATCGTCCCCGACCTGTGGCTGCCGGTGTTCACCTTCAACGGCTCCACGCTCCTCAGGATCCGGGGGTCCGACGACCTGCGCGTGCTCACCTTCGGCCTCACCCCGGCCGTCGTCAGCGACAGCCCCAACCCCGCCGCCGCCACCGACCAGGCCGGCAAGCCGGCGCGGGTGACGCTGGGCTGGTTCGCGCTGTTCATGGTGCTTGTGGAGGGCCTGCTGGGGCTGCGCTACTACGGCGGCGACGAGAAGCTCGTGCGGCCGCTGGTGCGCGCTGCCGGCATCTTCCTGGTGATCTGGTCGTTCTACGGCCACGAGCCTTTCTGGGACTGGCTCTTGCACGGCATCTTCCCGACCAGCCCCGACCTGCTCTACAACTCCAACACGGTCATCAGCCTGGCGGGGCAGCACCTGACGCTGGTGCTGGTCTCCTCGGTGATCACCGTCGCCATCGGCCTGGCGCTGGGGATCATGGTCACGCGCGCGGAGTTCCGGGAGTTCCTGCCGCTGGTATCCGACGTCGTCAACTCCGGGCAGACGGTCCCGACGCTGGCGATCGTGGCGATCATGGCGCCCATCATCGGCTTCGGCTTCTGGCCGGCCATCGTGGCGCTCATCCTCTACGGCCTGCTGCCGGTGGTGCGCAACACCATCGTCGGCCTGGAGGGGGTCGACCCGTCGATGATCGACGCCGCGCGCGGCATGGGCATGACCGCCAGCCAGATCCTGTGGCAGATCGAGGTGCCCAACGCCAGCCGCATCATCCTCGCCGGGGTGCGCACCAGCGTGGTCATCAACGTCGGCACCGCGGCGCTCGGCGCCTACGTGGGCTCGGGCGGCTTCGGCAACCCCATCGCCTCCGGCCTGAACCAGGCCATCCAGCCATGGGTGCTGCTGGGCGCGCTCTCCGCGGCGTTGCTGGCGATCCTGCTGGACTACATCCTGGGGCGCGTCGAGTACGTCATGACGCCCAAGGGGCTGATCATCGAGCGCTAGCCTCCGCCGGGGCGGCAGCGGCCGGCGAGGCTGCGCCCCGAGGGACGGCGCTCCGCGCCGGGGTCGGCACGCACCCCGCGGAGCGCAGGACGGCAGGCGCACGGGGGATTCGCGAGGCCCGTGCTAGGTTGGCCCCGAGAAGTCCGCGGGCGACCCCGTTACGCGTCGAAGAGGCAACAGCGGCGCGGCGGTGTGGTCGTGCCGCCTCGCTTCGCAAGCCTTCGCCTCGACCGGAAAGGGTTGGATGGTCACGTGATTCGCGCCGAAGGCGTCACCAAGATCTTCGGGCCGGACCCGGACACGGCCTTGCGCCTGCTCGAGCAGGGGCGCAGCAAGGACGACATCCGGGCGGACACCGGCCACACGGTAGGCGTCGACAACGTCAGCTTCTCCCTCGAGCCCGGCGAGTTCTTCGTCATCATGGGGCTCTCCGGCAGCGGCAAGTCGACCCTGCTGCGCTGCATCAACCGCCTCATCGAGCCCACCTCGGGAAGGGTGTTCCTGCAGACCGACGACGAGGGCGAGGTGGAGATCACCGGCATGGACCCGGCGACGCTCCGCCGGCTCCGGAAGATCCGCATGAGCATGGTGTTCCAGCGCTTCTCGCTGTTCCCGCACCGCAGCATCCTCGACAACGTCACCTTCGGTCTCGAGATCCAGCGGCGCAACCGCGGCGAGGCGCGGCGGATCGGCGAGGAGATGATCGAGCTGGTGGGGCTGGCCGGCTACGAGGACTCCTTCCCCCGGCAGCTCTCGGGCGGGATGCAGCAGCGTGTGGGGCTGGCGCGGGCGCTCGCCACCGAGGCGCACGTGCTGCTGATGGACGAGCCGTTCAGTGCCCTCGACCCGCTCATCAAGATGCAGATGCAGGACGAGCTCATCAACATCGAGCAGCAGCTCGCGCGCACCATCCTGTTCATCACCCACGACCTGAACGAGGCGCTCCGGCTCGGCGACCGCATCGCCATCATGGAGTCGGGGCGGGTGGTGCAGCTCGGCACCCCCGAGGAGATCATCGTCAACCCGCGCACCGACTACGTTGCCGACTTCGTCGAGCACGCCGACCCGACCGGGGTGATCACCGCGCAGACGGTGGCGTTGCCGCTGGAGCACGACCGCTTCGTGCTCGACCACCGCGAGGGTGAGGTGCGCTTCTACCGCCACAAGGCGCAGGACGGCGTGGTCATCGGCGTCGACGACGACGAGATGTTCCGCGGCATGCGCGTCGGCGGCGAGGAGGTGCGGAGCGTGGAGCTCCTGGAAGCGCTGGAGGGGCCGCCGCCCGATGCCCGCACCCACGACCGCGTCTTCACCTGCGCGCCGGACGTGACCCTCCGGAAGCTGCTGCGAGGACGCACCTACGTCGCGCTTCCCACCATGGTGCTCGACCCGGACGGCCGGGTGCGCGGCGTGGTCACCGAACGCGAGCTGGTCGAGGGCATCCTCGAGAAGCGCGGCAACCAGGACCTGGGCTCGCTGCAGGCGACGGGACCGCAGGCCGACGATGCGGCGGCGGCCCAGGGAACGATGGCGGAGGCGAGGTAGAGCGTGCCCGAGTTCCTGACGAGCCAGATCTTCGCGAACCACACCGTCCCGCTGCGCAGCTGGATCGCAGCCGCGGTCAACTGGCTCTACACCAACCACCGGCCCTTCTTCCAGGCCATCAAGAAGCCCGTCGAGTGGATGCTGAACGGCATCAACCTGGGTCTCCACGCGGTCCCGCCGGTGATCATGCTGCTGCTCGTCTTCGCGCTGGCGTGGTGGGCGGCGAGCTGGCGCATCGGCGTGTTCAGCCTGGTGGCGCTGGGCTTCGTGGGCTTCCTGGGGCTGTGGGGCGAGACCATGACCTCCCTGGCGATGGTGATCAGCGCGGTGGTGTTCTGCATCATCGTGGGCGTGCCGCTGGGCATCCTGGCCTCGCGCAGCGACCGCTTCGCCGGCTTCCTGAGGCCGGTGCTCGACGTCATGCAGACCACGCCCGCGTTCGTCTATCTGGTGCCGGTCGTGATGCTCTTCAGCATCGGCACGGTAGCCGGCGTGATCGCCACCATCGTGTTCTCCATGCCGCCGCTCATCCGCCTCACCAACCTCGGCATCCGCCAGGTGCAGGGCGACGTGGTCGAGGCGGCCACGGCGTTCGGCTCGAGCCCGCGCGAGATCCTCTTCAAGGTGCAGCTCCCGCTGGCGTTGCCGACCATCATGGCCGGCCTCAACCAGACCATCATGCTGTCGCTGTCGATGGTGGTGATCGCGGCGTTGATCGGCGCGGGCGGCCTGGGCCTGCCGGTGTTCGAGGGTCTGAACTCGCTCAAGACCGGCCTCGCCGGCATCGGCGGCCTCGCCATCGTGCTGCTGGCGATGGTCCTCGACCGCATCACCCAGGGCCTGGGCGAACGCGGCGCCCGGCGCTGAGCGCCGGTGGCATGACTCGCCGGGCGCAGCTGTTGGCCAGATAGCAGAAATCTCGCGCAGAGCACCTATAATCGGCCTGCACATCAACCTGTGCCGCCACCGTGCGTTACGGGCGGAGGCGTGCACCGTCCCAAGCAGGAGACCGTCACGAAGACGAACCGTCGGAAGGAGGCAGGCATGAAGCGATCTGTCATGGCAGCGGTGCTGTTATCACTCGTCCTGGCGTTCACCGGCTCGGTGTTGGCGCAAGGCAACAGCCAGCCCGGCAAGGGGGTCGAGGTCAAACCGGCCGTCGCCACCTGGAGCTCGGCGGAGCCGCTGGAGGCGATCTTCGCGGCGTTGCTGGGGGACCTCGGATACAACGTCCAGTCACCCAAGGCGCTGTCGAACCCGATCTTCTACCAGTCCGTCACCCAGGACGCGGTGGACTTCTGGGCCAACGGCTGGTTCCCGCTGCACAACGCGCAGCTCCCCAGCAACTTCAAGCAGAACGCCGAGGTACTGGGGACGATCGTCAGTCACGGCGCCATCCAGGGGTACCTGGTCGACAAGAAGGACGCCGAGAAGTACAACATCAAGTCCCTCGCCGACTTCAAGCGGCCCGAGGTGCGCAAGGCGTTCGACTCCACCGGCGACGGCAAGGCGACCCTGGTCGGCTGCCCGCCGGGCTGGGGCTGCCATGACGTGATCAGCTACCAGATGAAGGCCTACGGCCTCAGCAAGTACATCCACGTCGTCACCGCCGGCTATGCGGCCTCCTTCGCCGATGCGCTGGCGCGCTACAAGAACGGCAAGCCGATCCTCTACTACACCTGGACGCCCAACTTCACCATCTACAAGCTGGTTCCCGGCAAGGACGTGGTGTGGATCAACGTGCCGAAGATCGATCCCACCAAGTCGCAGAAGCCGTTCGAGAAGTACATGACCCAGAAGAACATCAAGGGCGCCGTCACCAACCCCATCAAGATGGGCTTCGTCGCCAACGACATCCGCACGGTGGCGAACAAGAAGTTCGTGAACGACAACCCGGCCGCCAAGAAGCTGCTGCAGGAGGTCACCATCCCGCTTGCCGACATCTCGCGCATGACCAACGAGATCAACAACGGCCAGGACACGAAAAAGCAGGTCCAGGCGATGGCCCGGAGCTGGATCGCGAACCACCAGTCGGAGGTCGACCAGTGGCTGAGCGCGGCGCGCCAGGCGGCGGCGCAGGCGAGCGCCCACTGAGGAGCGAGCGATGAGCGGCGCGTCCCGCGCCCTGCCGTTCCGGGCGCTCCCGTGAGCGAGCGGTCCAGCCCTTCCGACCCGTCGTGGACGCGGCGGCAGGCGCTGGGCCGCTTGCTGTGGGGCCTCGCCGGCGCAACCCTGCCGCTCGCTGCGACCGGCGCGTCCCGTGCCCAGGCGAGCGGCGGCGGCCGCTCCGGCCCGGCGCGCCCCGGCGCGGCCGTGGTGCGCGTACCGGCGGGCGGCTCCATCCAGCGGGCCGTCGACGCTGCCCCGCCCGGGGGCGAGGTGCGGATCGCGCCCGGCGAGTACGTCGAGACCGTCATCATCGACAAGCCGCTCACGCTGGCCTCCGAGACGGGCTACGCCGACACCGTCATCCGTGCCGACCACAGCCGCTTCCGCTGGCGCGGGGTGCGCCGCGACGATCAGATCGTGGGAGCGGTGAACGTCATGAAGACCCGGGACGTGCGCATCCTCGGCCTCACCCTCGAGGATGCGCTCGAGGGCGTGTGGGTGTCGGTGTCGCAGCGGGTGCTGGTGGCGGGGTGCATGTCGTGCGAGCACGTCAGCTCCGGCTACTACTTCTGGGCCTCGCGGGAGGCCACCTTGCTGCGCAGCGACGGCCGGCTCAACGCCGTCGGCGTCTACCAGGGCAACTCCGTCGACATCACCATCGCCGGCAACCGCTTCACCGCCAACCACGGCGGACGCGTTCCGCATCTCGACAACGAGGACTTCCCCGGCATCGGCATCCTGGTGGGAAACGCCAGCACCCGCTGCAGCATCGGCGGCAACCACAGCTTCGCCAACGCCGACTGGGGGCTCGGCATCGGGGAGGGCGTCAGCCACGTGGTCGCGTCGGGCAACGAGCTCCGCGGCCAGAAGCGGGGCGCTTCGGTGAACGGGCCCCACCTTGCGCTCCACCGCAACAACCTCGTCGGCAACAGCGAGGCCGGGCTGGTCGGCGACGAGCACACCGACGCCCGCTACAACTGGTGGGGCGATCCCAGCGGACCGTCGGGCGACGCCCACGGGTCCGGGGCGGCGGTGCGCGGGGCGGCCAGCTACCGCCCGTGGCTCTCGCGGCCCGTCGGGGTGCCGCCGTTCGCCTTCTGAGGGGCGGCCCGGCAGGTGAGCCGGCGAGGTGCCGGCCCGCGGAGCCGCCCGCAACCCCGCCCGCAACCCCGCCGGACGGCGGCCGCGGGCCTTGTCGCTGCGTGGCGTGGTGCACGCCACGCGCGGCCCCGATGCCGTACACTGTGGGCGACCGGAGCAGGTTGGCCCGCTTCGGGTTGCCGATACGAAGGACGACGCGGCGCCCTCGAGGGGAGGGTGGGCCGCTTCGATATGGGGGAAAGTGGGTCTGGCACCAGCAGGAGCGGGTCGGACGACCGCCGCAGCCGAGCGATCCGCCGGCCCTGTTCCGCGGGTGAAGGCGCCAGGGCGCAACGGCACATGACCATCACGGAGGTTCACGGTGGCAAGAGTACGCGTCACACAGGAGGGGTACGGCCGCCTCCAGGCCACGCTCGAGCAGGAGCGCGAGCGCTTGGAGGAGGCGACGCGCATCCTCCGCGAGCTCACGGGCTCGTCGGACGACTACGATGATTCCGGGCTCGAGGAAGCCAAGCGGGAGAAGGGACGCATCGAGGAGCGCATCGACAACCTCGAGGACCAGCTCGACCGCGCCGAGATCATCGAAGCGCACGAGATGGACAGCGTCGACCTGGGTGCGGTGGTGACCCTGCAGGACGCCGGCTCCAAGGAGGCGTTCGAGATCCAGGTCGTGTCGCCCGTGGAGGCCGGCGTCCTGGAGGGCGACATCCCCAAGGTGTCCGACGAGTCGCCGCTCGGCAAGGCGGTGCTTGGGCGTAAGCCCGGGGAGACGTTCAAGGTCACCATCAACGAGAAGACCACCGAGTACACGGTGATGTCGATCAACTGATCCGGCGGGGGTGAGGCTGGCGTGAGCGTGGACGTGGACGGTGGGAGGGACGGCGCCGGCCGCCATGCCGACGTCGCCGAGCTGTACACGCTGGTGCGCCGGACCCGCGAGAACGTGTTCGCGTACGCCGCCGGCGTGCCGGTTCGGGTGCTGCGCAAGACGCATCCGGGCTTCCGCGACAGCATGCTCGGGCTGCTGGCGCACGTGGCGGAGTGTTACCTCCACTGGGTCGCCGGCGTGGGCCTCGGCAGGGAGATGCTGGAGATGCCCCGGCCGGTCAGGGAGCTGGACGACGTCCGCGCCCTTTTCCGGCACGTCGATGACGTGGTGGAGGAGGCGCTGACCGGCCCCGGCGGCCTCGACCGACGGGTCGTCTTCGAGGACCGGCCGCTGTCGCTGCGCTGGCTGGTGCTGCATCCCGTCACCCACGAGTTCCACCACAAGGGCCAGGTCGCCAGCCTCGGCCGCATCCTGGGCCACCCCGTCCCCGAAGGCGTCGACCTCGACCTGGTTCTCCCCGACTGACGCCGCTGGCTGGCCGGCCGGGGCGGGGCCGGCGACGGGCCGCGGCGGGGCAAGGTCGACGCGCTCCCCGTCCGAGCGGCCGCTCACGCCGCCGCCCGGCGCCCGACCCCGTACAATCAGGCGTCATGTCGCAGAAGTCGCTCCAGGAGCAACGCCAGCAACGTCTCCGCAACTTGGAGAGCTTGGAAGAGCGGGGCTTCGAGCCCTACCCGTACCGCTACGAGCCCAGCCACGCCGCGGCGGCGCTCAAGGAGGAGCACGCCGGCGCCGAGGCGGGCGCCCGCTTCCCCGAGGAGGTCGTGACGCTGGCCGGCCGCGTCATGACCCTCCGCAACATGGGCAAGGTGAGCTTCGCCACCCTGCAGGACGCCACGGGCACGATCCAGGCCTATCTCCAGAAGGACACGCTCCAAGAGGGCTACAACGCCGTCAAGAAGCTCGACCTGGGCGACTGGCTGGAGGTGCAGGGGCCGCTCTTCGTCACCAGGACCGGCGAGCTCACCGTGGAGGTGCACGCCTTCCGGCCGCTGGTGAAGAGCCTGCGCCCGCTGCCGGACAAGTACCACGGCCTCACCGACAAGGAGGCCCGCTACCGCCAGCGCTACCTCGACCTGATGGTCAACCCCGAGGTCCGGCGCGCCTTCGTGCTGCGCAGCCGCGCCATCGCCTACATGCGGCGCTATCTCGACGATCTGGGCTTCCTGGAGGTGGAGACGCCGGTGCTGCAGGCCGTTCCCGGCGGCGCCGAGGCGCGCCCGTTCGTGACGCATCACAACGCGCTCGACTACGACTTCCACCTGCGCATCTCGCTGGAGCTCTACCTGAAGCGGCTGATCGTCGGCGGGTTCGACGCCGTCTACGAGATCGGCCGCAACTTCCGTAACGAGGGCATCAGCTTCAAGCACAACCCCGAGTACACGATGCTCGAGCTGTACTGGGCCGGGCGCGACTACATCGACATCCTGGAGCTGGTCGAGGGCATGTACAGCGGCCTGGTGCAGGAGCTGACCGGCTCCCTCCGGCTGCGCTACCAGGGGCGCACGCTCGACTTCACGCCGCCCTGGCCCCGCGTCGACTACGTCGGCAGCCTGCGGGAGAAGGCGGGTCTCGACTTCGATCCGCTGGACGAGGCGCGCCTGCGGGACTGGGTGGCCCGCAACCAGCCCCCGGCGCCGGGCGAGCCGGCGCTCGCCGAGCAGCCGGTCAACCACATCTACGACAAGCTCTACGACATCTACGTGGAGCCGGAGCTGGCGGGGCCGCTGTTCGTGATGGACCATCCCGAGGCGATCAGCCCGCTGGCCAAGCGCCATCGCAGCCGCGCCGGCCTGGTGGAGCGCTTCGAGCCGGTGGCGGCGGGCATGGAGCTGGGCAACGCCTTCAGCGAGCTCAACGACCCGCTCGACCAGCGCCGCCGCTTCGAGCTGCAGCAGGCGTTGCGCGAGGCCGGCGACGAGGAAGCGCAGATGCTCGACGAGGACTTCCTGACGGCGCTGGAGTACGGCATGCCGCCCACCGGCGGCCTGGGGCTGGGCATCGACCGCCTGGCGATGCTGCTGGCCGACACCGCCAGCATCCGCGACGTGATCCTGTTCCCGCTGTTGCGGCCGGAGTAGGCGGCGGCTCCTGCCCCACGGCCGTGGACCGGGCCGGTGTGGCGGTGCCGGGCCGGCGTCACGGGGCGCCGGCCGGCCGGGCAGCGGCCGTCAGCGCCCCGCGCAGGCGCTCATCGAAGGGCGGGTAGAGAACGCCGCGCTCGGTCACGATGCCGGTTACCAGGCCGTGTGGCGTGACGTCGAACGCCGGGTGCCGGGCCGGGAACCCGTCGGGCGCGACCGGAATGCCGCGGAAGGTGGTCACCTCCTCGGCGGGGCGCTCCTCGATGGGGATGCCGGAGCCGTCCTCGAGCCCCGGGTCGACCGAGGCGAGCGGCAGCGCCGGATAGAAGGGGATCCCGTGGTGGTGGGCGAGGACGGCCAGGGCGTAGGTACCGATCTTGTTGGCGAAGTCGCCGTTCAGGGCCATGCGGTCGACGCCGACGATGACGGCGTCGACCTCGCCGCGGGCCATGAAGTGCCCCGCCATGGAGTCGGTGATGATCGCGGCCGGCACGCCGGCCCGCTGCAGCTCGAAGGCGGTGAGCCGCGCGCCCTGCAGGTAGGGGCGCGTCTCGTCCACCCACACGTGGGAGATCCGTCCCTGGGCGAAGGCCTCGAGGATGGCGCCCAGCGCGGTGCCGTAGGCGCCGGTCGCCAGGGCTCCGGTATTGCAGTGGGTCAGGACGCGCCCCCTCAGCACGCCGGCCCCCGCCAGATCGATGGCGCGGTCGGTCGCTTCGGTCTCGGAGCGCACCTCCAGCGCCAGCGCCAGCACCCGCGCGGCGTCGCCCCAGGCGGGCCGGATCTTGTCCAGCGCGTACGTCAGGTTGACGGCCGTGGGTCGGCTGGCGCGCAGCACGGCGTCGGCGTCGGCGGGGTCCTCGCCCCCGAGGTGGGCGAGGACCATGCCGTAGGCCGCCGCCATGCCGATGGCGGGAGCGCCGCGCACACGCATCTCGCGGATGGCCGCGGCGGTCTCGGCGGCGGTCTGCACGGGCTCCCAGACCTCTTCCTGGGGCAGCCGCCGCTGGTCGAGCACCCACAGGGTGCGGCTGGCGTCGTCGAAGCGGAGCGGCGAGAAGCTCATGATCAGAACTCCAGCGCTTCCTGCGCGGCCGTGAGGATGTCGTCCAGACAGGTCACGTGCCGGTGCCCGTGGATGAGGCGGCGTCCGATGGCCAGCACCTGCCGCTGGACGGCTGCGCGGGCGCCGGGGTCGTCGATGGCGTCGATGTCCTGGACGTGCGCGAAGCCGATGGTCCGGCGGATCATCTCGGTGCCGGCGAAGCCGCAGGTGTCCTGCAGCACCTGGCCGAGGAACACGTCGAGGAAGCCGGGCGCCGACCAGGACGGGCTGGAGACGGCCTCGAAGGCGGCCCGCATGCCGCTCTCGTAGCTCTCCATGGTGTCCACCAACTCGCCGCGCAGGTAGTCGCGGTAGCGTCGGCGGGCCGCGTCCGAGGGGGCGTGAGCGGCCTGCGCGGCGGCGTTCATCAGGAGGTTGCCGACGAACAGCCCGAGATCGAAGCCCATGGGGCCGTAGAAGGCGAACTCGCTGTCGATGATGCGGATGTCGCTCGCGTCGGCCATGATGCTGCCGCTGTGGAGGTCGCCGTGGAGCAGCGCCTCGGCCCGGGCCATGAAGGCGAGCTTGAGGCCAGCGACCTCACGCTTGAGGCCGTCGTCCGCCTGCAAGCGGGCGACGTCGGCGTCCAGCTCCGGCACCCAGTGGTTGCGCTCCTGGCCGGTATGGAACGGCTCGGTGAGGATCAGGTCCTCGGTGATCCGGCACAGCTCCGTGTTCTCGGTGTACGGGGCGACGGCCCGCTTCTTGTCCGCGGAGTCGAGACCGAAGTCCGAGGTCCCGAAGTGGACGCGAGCCATCACCGCGCCCACGAAGCGGCCGAGCCCGGGGATCTCCCGCCCCTCGATCATCGGCCGGCGGATGACCTCATAGCCGACCAGGTTCTCCATGCCGATGGTGTACTGGTCGGGGTCGTACCAGAGCGGCCGGGGGACGCTGCCGGGAGCCAGCGTGTGGAACGCGTCCAGCGACAGGGCCTCGAAGCGTCCGCGCACGGGCGAGAGCTTCCAGTCCTCCGCCACCCGCACGTGCGGCAGTGCCTGCTTGACGAGCACCGTCCGCTTCGGCCGGCCGCGCTCGGTCACCTTGAACACGAGGTTGAGGTTCCCGTCGCCCACCTCGGTCGCTTGGAGCTCCCGGGTCCGGTCCATGAAGGCATCGACCTCCGGGCGACGGCGGACGTAATCGAGGACGGTCTCGACGTCGAGGATCTGGTACGACATCTGTCTTGCGCTCCCTTCAACGACTCAACCGGAGGCTCGCCTCGGCGATCGCCCGCGTAGGCGGCGTGTCGCCACGGAAGCCCGCTGTCAGCGCCTCGGTCATGATCCCGAGCAAGCTGCCGAGCGCCGGGCTGGCGGGTAGGGGACAGGCGCGCGCCAGCATGGCACGTTGGGCAGCGAGCCAGGGATGGCTTCCCGCGGCGCCCGCCCCGTTCGCCAGCGCCGCGCGGTAGGTCCCCTCCAGCACGGGGCTTCCCGCCTCGTCCAGCACCACGCGGTCGAGCGCTTCGGAGAGCACCGACCGCAGGGTGCCCAGGACGGTCCCCCGGCGACCGGGCGGCAGGCCGGCGGGGAGCGCCAGGCCCCAGGTGCCGTTCCAAGCGTGCTGGAGGGCGGTGGCGGTCAGCGCGCCGGCGCTCGCGCCGGCGTACACCGCCGCCGCCTGGCCGCCCCAGGTCACGGCCATCGCCACCTTCCGGCTTCGCAGCGCGCCGGCTACCTCCTCGTTGCCGTAGCCGGCGACGTCGGGGGGCGCGTAGCCGGCCATCTCGCGATAGAGCTCGAGCGCGGCGAGCGCCGCGCCCTCGTCGATGCCCAGGCGGCCGCCGCGTTCGGCGATCGCACCGCCGACGGTGCGGTAGTAGGGCAGCCAGTCCAGGAAGATCTCGGACGGGTGCGCTTTGAGGGCGATCCCGTAGACGTCCGGCGGCCGGTGGGCGGCGCCCGCCAGCGCCAGCACCTCGCGCATGTCGGGCGGGTCGGCCGGCGCGCTCGCCACGTCCTGCCGCACCACCAGGATGTGGCCGTCGGTGAAGAGCGGCAGGACGTAGTCGCGGTCCAGGTAGCGGCAGTCGACCGCCAGCGAGGGCACCACGCCGCGGCGGACCGCGCCCTCGTCGAGGGCGGCGAGCAGGCCGGCCTCGACCAGCTCCGGAAGCCACAGGTGGCCCGGCACGGCGACCGCGTCGAAGGACGGCTCGGTGCCGTGGAGAACGGCGTCGAGCCGCGGCCGATAGGCGTCCCAGTCGGTGAGCTCCAGCTCGGCGAGCGGTGCCGCCTGCGCGGCGAGGTGGCGCTTGAGCGCCGCCAGCGCAGGGTCGGCGGGGCCCAACAGCCGGATCATGGTGCCGTGACGGAGCGGCCTGCCAGCAGGTCGCGGAAGCGTGAGGCGTTGGCCGTGACATCGGGGCCGTTGCGGTAGAGGTCGCCGCCGATGAGCAGCATCACGTCGTCGCCGTAGAGCTGCAGCAGCTCGGGAACCCTCGCCAGCACCATGCCGCCGCCGGGCGTGGGGACGATGGGGCTCAGCCGGCCGAGCGGCGCTCGGGCGGCCTCGGCGATGGCGAGGCACTCGTCCCGGTCGAAGGCGAAGCGCCCGCCGTAGTTGGGGAAGATGGTGGCGTCCGCGCCGGCGAGCCGGGCGAAGGTGCCGAACAGGACGCCGTGCGCGATACCCGTGCCGGGATGCGCCACGAAGCTGCCGAGGAAGGCGGGGTGCATCAGCAACGGCAGCGACACGGCCTCGTCGCCGGCCAGCTCCGCCATGGTGCCGAAACTCACCAGTCCGGGCATGACCAGGGCGGCGCCGGCGCCGGCGCGCGCCGCCAGGCGTGCGCGGGCCACCGTGGCGGAGCCCGGCGCGGACACGTTGGGCGCGTACACGGCGTGGAGCCCCGTCTCCCGGTTGGCGCGCTCCACCGCGTCCACGCAGCGGCCGACGCGCTCCTCGAAGGGGGCGTAGGCCTGGTCGGCGAGGCCGTGGTCGTCCTTGATGACGTCGATGCCGCCGAGCGCGAAGCGGTAGGCCAGCTCGGCGAGCTCCGCGGCGCTGAGCCCCATGGGCTTGAGCGCGGTGCACAACAACGGTCGCTGCGGTACGGCGAGCCGCTCGCGCAGGCCGGCCGTGCCGAAGCGGGGGCCGGCGAAACGTCCCAGGAGGGCTTCGGGCAAGGACACGTCCTCCACGCGCAGGCCCGGCTGGATGCTGGAGTTGCCGAAGATCACGTTGAGGAGCTGCGTCAGGTCGGCCCCGGCGGTGTCCGCCGCGTAGCTGATGGTGGTTCGCGAGGAGCCCTCGTCGATCGCCTCGAGCCGCTCGATCCGGCCGATGACGTGCTCGCGGATGCCGGCGTCCATCACGACCGGGTCGGGCAGCTCGACCGTCTGCTCCAGCGCGATGTTGCGGGCACGCGCCTCCGCCTCGCTGAGCGGCCCGGCCATGCGGTAGGTCACCTCGAAGCGGTGGGCCGTGATCCGGCGCGCAGGGGAGGGGCTGGTCACAGGGCCTCGGCCTTGGCCGCGCTGTGGACGTTCTCCAGCCGCACGGCCGCGAGATCGCCCTCGCCGATGCCCAGGTCCTGGTGCAGCAGCGTCTCGACGGCGCGCACCAGGGCGGCGGCGTCGAGGCCGTACTCCTTCATCAGGTGGGGCCTGCTGGCCCCGTGCAGGAACTCGTCCTGGATGCCCACCCGGATCAGCGGCCGGCCCACCCCGAGGCCCGCCATCAGCTCGGCGGTGGCAGTGCCCAGTCCGCCCAGCACGGTGTGGTTCTCCATGGTGATGACGCCCTTGCGGGCCGAGGAGACGGCCTCCGCCACGGCTTCGTCGTCGAACGGCTTGAGGGTGCTCACGTGAAGGTGCTGGATCGAGACGCCGCGGCTCTCGAGCGCCGCGGCCGCGCGCAGCGCCTCCTCGGTGCAGATGCCGCTCGACAGAAGCGCCAGGTCGGTGCCGCGCGTGAGCACCCGCGCCTGCCCGATGCGGAAGGGCTCGTCCTCGGGGAACAGCCGCGGCAGCTCGCCGCGGAGCATGCGCACGTAGACGGGTCCTTCCACCGCCTGCACGGGGTCGAGGAGCGTCTCGACGTCGGTCGCGTCGCCCACCTCGAGTACCGTCATGTTGGGCAGCGAGCGCATCACCGACAGATCCTCGATGGCCTGATGGCTCGCCCCGCCCGGGGTGGTCACGCCGGGGAGGAAGCCGAACATCCGCACCGGGAGGTTCGGGTAGGCGATGGAGTCGGCGATCTGATCGTAGGCGCGCCGGTAGATGAAGACCGCGAAGGTGTGCACGAAGGGGAACACGCCCTCGCGGGCGAGGCCGCCGGCGAAGCTCATCATGTTCTGCTCCGCCATGCCCATGCTGAAGAAGCGCGCGGGGTAGGCGTCGCGGAACAGGTCGATCTCGGTGGAGCTGGTGAGGTCGGCGGAGAGCACCACGACCTCGGGCTTGTCGGCTGCCCAGGACACCAGGTTGCGGGCGTGCACCTTGCTCAGGATCTCCATGGCTGACCTCCGCCCCTAGCGGGGCATCCCCCGGAGCATGTCCGCGAACGCGGTGCGCTCGGCCTCGTCCTTGAAGCGGACGTAGTGGAGCTTCGGCCGGCGCGCCTCCATCAGCGGCATCCCCTGGCAGGGGTTGGTGTAGGCGAGCACCACCGTGGGCCGGCCGTCCGGCGCCTGCTCCGCGGGGGCGGCGAGCTGCTCGGGGTCGTGTCCGTCGACCGAGACCACTCTCGCGCCGAAGGCTTCCAGGCGCGACTGGAGCGGCTCGATGGTCATCACGTCGGTCATCTTGCCGTCGCACTGCTGACCGTTGACGTCGACGTAGGCGACGATGCTGTCGAGGCGGTGGTACACCAGCGCCTGCACCGCCTCCCAGGTCTGGCCGGACTGGAACTCGCCGTCGGACATGTACACCCATTGCCGGCCGCTCTCGCCGCGCAGCCTGCGGGCGAGGGCGATGCCGCCCGCCTGGCTCAGCGTCTGGCCCAGCGATCCGCCGGTGAGCTCGAGGCCCGGCGAGTGCTCGGCGCCGATCATCTCCACGGTCGAGCCGTCCTGGTTGAACTGCCTCAGGCCGTCCTCGCTCATGCGGCCGGTCTCGATGAGGGTGGCGTAGAGCGGCAGGGCGTAGTGCACCGCCGAGAAGTACAGCCGGTCGCGCTCGGGCGCGTGCTCGCCGTTGTAGCCGGCGCCCGTGTAGGCCCTGCGGCCCGCCTTGGGCACGCCGGGGAAGGCTGGGGGCACGGGCGGCGCCACGCTGGGGCCGAGGTTCATCAGTCGCACGTAGAGCGTCGCCAGCGTCTCGGCCGAGGAGCAGGCCTGGCTGAGGTAGCCGCCGTTGTTGCGGATGGTGTGGTCCAGCACGCGCCGCCGGATGCCGCGCGCCACGCGGTGGACGTCGTCGGTCCAGTTGTTGGTGGATGTTGCTGCGGATTGCATGGATGCCTCCTCAGAGCGGCCTCAGCGCCTGCGCACGACGAAGCTGAGGCCGAGCGCGACCAGGGTGAGGACGCCGAAGATCGTCTGCTGCGTGTAATAGGGAACGTTCAACATGGTGAAGCCGTTGGAGATGACCGCCATCATCAGCGCGCCGATGACCGTACCCAGAGCGTTCGCGCGGCCGACGCCGAGAACGGCGAAGCCGATCATGGTGGCGGCGACGCCGCTCAGCATGTAGCTGTCGCCGGCGAGCTGGGTCCCGATGCCCAGACGGGAGGCGAGGAGCAGGCCGCCCAGCGCCGCCAGCACCCCTGACGCCAGGTAGGCGACGGTGCGGTAGCGGCCCACGCTGGCGCCGGCGAGGCGTGCCGCCTCCGGGTTGCTGCCCACCGCGTAGAGGATGCGTCCCCAGCGGGTCTTCTCCAGGAAGAGCCACAGCGCCAGGGCGATGGCCGCCATGATCCAGACCGGGTTGGGCAGGTCGAGGAAGGAGCCGCGGCTGATCGCCAGGAAGGCGGCGTGGATCTTGCCGGGCGCGAGCTCGCCGTTGGCGAAGGTCATGTTCTGGCTGATGGTCTGGCCTCCGGCGAGGATCTGCTGGCCGCCGTCGAGCACGAACAGCATGGCGAGTGTCGCCAGAAGGTCCGGCAGCCGCAGCCGCACCACCAGGGCCGAGTTGACCAGGCCCACCACCAACCCGGTGCCGATCGCCAGAAGCACCACGAGGGAGGTCGGGAGCTGCCAGAAGACCATCGACATGATGGTCACCACGACCACCAGCCCGGCGTTGGCGCCCACCGAAACGTCGAACCCGTTCACCACGACGGAGATGGTCACGCCCAACGCGACCAGCGTGGCCACTGCCATGTCCTGGAGCAGGTAGCGCCAGTTGGCGAAAGTCAGGAACGCCGGCGCGGCGATCGACAGGAACACGATCAGCAGCAGCAGGATGCCGAGCACCCCGTACTTGACGAGCAGCGCTCCCAGGGCCAGCCTCCGCTTCCTGGGGGCGGCCCCGAGGCGCGGGACTTCTCCGGCGTCTTGCACGCGTGACCTCCTCATGTCGCGCCGACCGCGAGGCGCATCACGGCCTCCCGCGTCGCCTCCTCGCGGCCCAGCTCGGCCATCACCCGGCCGCCGAACATGACGATGATGCGGTCGGCGATGCCGAGGGCCTCGTCGATGTCCGACGTGGCCACCACGACGGCCGCGTCCGCGGAGAGATCGCGAATATGGTTGTAGATATCCAGCCGGGCGCCGATGTCGACACCGCGCGTGGGCTCGTCCATGAGCAGCGCTTTCGGCTTGCGGGCGAGCCACTTGCCGATGGCCACCTTCTGCTGATTGCCGCCGCTGAGCACCGCGACGGGCTCGTCCATGGGGCCCTTGACATCCAGGTTGTCGGCGAGCCGGCGGCTGAGCGCGCGCTCGCGGCGCGTGCTGACGAAACCCGATGGAGCCAGTGAGGACAGGGACGGGAAGGCGAGGTTCCAGTCGCCGGAGTAGTCGATGAACAGCCCCTGCGAGCGGCGTTCCTCGGGGACGAAGAAGATGCCGCGCTCGATGGCCTGATGCGGATGGCGGATCCTCAACGGCCTGCCGAGGAAGCCCACCGTGCCGCGATCGGGGCGCTCGAGTCCGTAGATGGCGCGGAGCAGCTCGGTCTTGCCGGCTCCGACGAGGCCGGTGATCGCCAGGACCTCGCCGGCGTAGGCCCGGAAGCCCACACCCTTGACCGCGCTGCCCACCTCGACACCGTCCACCTCCAGCACCGGCTCGCGCGAGCGCGGGCGCTCGACGCGGGCGGGGAACTCCTGATCGAGCGGCATGCCCAGGATGGCGGCGACGAGCGCCTCGGCCTCGAAGGGACGGTCGAAGGCGCCGGCGAGCTGGCCGTCGCGCAGCACCAGCGCCTGGTCGCACAGCCTCATGACCTCGGGTAGCTTGTGAGAGACGAAGACGATGCCGGTCCCCTGGCGCCGCAGGTCCTGCACCACGGCGAACAGCTGGTCCACCTCTTTGAGGCTCAGCGACGCGGTTGGCTCGTCCAGGATCAGATAGCGGAGGTTCTGGTTCAGCGCGCGGGCGATCACCAGGAGCTGCTTGGTGTGCAGCCCGAGGTCGCCGGCACGTGCGCCCGGCTCGAGGTCGAGCCCGACGGGCGCCATCACGTTGCGGGCCTCCTGGCGGACGCGCCGCGAGCGGAGTACGTCGCGGGTGGTGATGCGGCCTGCGATGATGTCGTCGAGCAGGAGGTTCTCGGCGACCGAGAGATCGGGCACGATGGAGGTGTCGACTTCCTGGTGCACCACGTGGATGCCGTGCGCCTTGGCGACCGACGGGCGCGTGAGCGGCAGGGTCCTGCCGTCCAGACGCACCTCGCCCTGGTAGCTCGTGTAATAGCCGGTGAGGACCTTGATGAGGGTGCTCTTGCCGGCACCGTTGGCGCCCAGAAGGCCGGTGATGGCGCCGCCGGGGAGCTCACAGGAGACGCCCTGGAGGGCGCTGACGCCCGCGAAGCTCTTGCCGAGTCCGTTCAGTTCGAGCACTGCGTGGTCTCCTGGCGCCTGCCCGCGGGCCGGCGCCGCCGGCGGCCCGTGCGCCCCAGATGGGCGCGGGCCGCCGGCATGGCGGGAGCTACATGTTGCTCTTCTCGAGGGCGCTCATCCAGGGCGTCAGGAGCTGCATGGTGTTGGCGAAGGCGGGCATCTGTCTGGTGAGGTCGGCCATGTTGGTCACCTTGTTGGCAACCAGGAAGTCGCGGGTGACCAGGGTGGGCTCGATCAGCACGTAGCGGGGCAGGGTCTCGCCGGCGATGAGGCTGGCCGAGGCGCGCACCGCCACGCGACCGATGTTGGCCGGGTTGGTGGCGGCGGTGGCGACCCAGTGGCTGCCGGCCGCGATCATGGCCTGGATGTCGGCGGTGCTGATGTCGCAGCCGTAGACCTGGACGTCCTTGCCCTGGCGGCTCACGGCGTTCATCGCCCCCAGGGCGAAGGCGTCGTACGGAGCCAGGATGGCCTTGATGTCGGGGTGCGCGAGCAGCGCGGCCGAGGTCTGCGACTCGACCTCACCGACGGTGTTGGAAGAGACGGTGCCCCAGGTGCCGTCGAGCTTGACGTTCGGATAGAACTTGCGCACGGCGTCGAAGACGGCCTTGCGCTTGTCGAGCGGATCGAAGCCGCCGACGTACACCAGGCCGATCTCGCCGGTGCCATTCAGGTCGCTGAGCATCTTCATGGTGACGTCGAGGCCGATCAGGAAGTCGTTCTGCGCGATCTGCACGACAGCGGGATCGGTGGTGGTGAGGTCGAAGGTCACCACCTTGATGCCGGCCTTGGTGGCCTTGTCCACGACCGGGGCCATGGTCGCGTCGCGGCCGTGGTCGATGATGATGGCGTCGACCTTCTGCGTGATGGCGATCTGCATGTCGGAGGCCATCTTGGCGTCGTCGCCGTTGGCGCAGTAGGTCACGAGCTTCATGCCGATGGCCTTCGCCTCGGTCTGCGCGCCGTTCAGCCATTGCGAGAAGAAGTCGCCGGTGCACAGCTGGCGCACCAGCGCCACGGTGGGCTGCTTGCCGCCGGCGAAGGCCGGCGGAACGGTCTGGGCGGCGACGCTGGTCAGCGCCGTCAGGGCGAGAAGGGAGAGGAGGAGCTTCAACGCTTTCATGGTTCACCTCGCTGGTGGTGAGCCGGGCGCCCGACGGGGTCGACCGGGGGCGTGGGGCCGGCTTCCGAGATCAGGTGGTTGGCGGTGGCCTCGTCCGTGATGAGCACGGTCATCAGGCGCGCCCTCAGGGCGCCGAGGATGGCGGCGTGCTTGTCCGCGCCCCCGGCAACACCGATGACGTTGGGGATGCGCCTGAGATCCTCGAGGGTGAGGCCGACGACGTTGTCGCTCAGCCTCCAGGCCACGGGCTCGCCGCTTGCGTCGTAGAACTGGCCTAGAACGTCGCCGACCGCTCCACGGTCGGCCAGGGCCTCCATTTCCCGGGGCGTGACGAACCCCGCCTTGCAGAATGTCGACTCCGAGGTGGTGTTGCCGACGCCGATGATGGCGCAGTCGGCTTTCCGGGCGAGCGCGAGCGTCTCGCCGATGGCGTTCTCGGCGAGCAACGTGGCGCGGGCGCTCGCCGACTCCAGGAAGGCGGGCGCGTGCAGGGGGAAGGTCTCGGCCGACAGGGCCCGGCCGAGCTTGCGGCAGGCGTCGAAGGGATTGGCGCGGTTGGCGCTCATGGTCAGCGCGCCGATCATCTGGACCACGCGGATGTGGTTGACGGTGCCCGTAGGCAGCGTGTCGGCCACGGCGGCCACGGTGGAGCTCCATGCCACCGCCAGGGTGGTGTGGGGCGTCAAGTGCGCCACGAGATACTGCGCCGCGGCGCGGGCGACCGTCTCCACGGGGCCCTGAGCCCTGCCATCGACCACGATGGCCTCGTCGAGGCCCCAGGCGCGGGCGAGCGCCGCGGAGCGCTCGTGGTCGATCGCCAGCGGGTAGTGCACACGGATCTCGACGATCCCGAGTTGCAGAGCGCGGCGCAGCAGCCGCGACACCTGCATCTTGGAGATGCCCAGGCGCTCGGCGATCTCGGCTTGCTTGAGACCCTTGTGGTAATAGAGCTCGGCGATACGAGCCAACTCGATCGCCTCGGCTTCGGCGCGTTCGTCCGGCATGGCCTCGGCTCCACGCGCTCTGTTACAAATCACAGAGCGTGTTACAAATCTTCGTTGCTGTCATCGTACGGTCACCCCGGCGGGTTGTCAATGCGCCCGAGCGGTCGATCCGCGGTCGACGCAGCTTCCGGCGGGCCGATCGGGGGGCCGCCCCGTACAATGAGCGACATGCCCGAGCAGCCCGTCGACGTGCCGGAGTGGGTGCAGGACGCCGTCTTCTACCAGATCTTCCCCGACCGCTTCGCGAAGAGCACGCGGGTGCCCAAGCCGTCGGGGCTCGAGCCGTGGGACGCGCCGCCTAGCGTCCACGGCTACAAGGGGGGCGACCTGCTGGGCGTGGTCGAGCGGCTCGACCACCTGCAGGCGCTGGGCGTCACCGCCCTGTACCTCAACCCGATCTTCCGCTCGGCCTCGAACCACCGCTACCACACGCACGACTACCACCACGTCGACCCCATGCTCGGCGGCGACGAGGCGCTGCGGGCGTTGCTGGACGCCGCCCACGAGCGGGGAATGAAGGTGGTCCTGGACGGCGTGTTCAACCACGCCTCGCGCGGCTTCCTGCAGTTCAACGACATCCTCGAGAACGGCGAGCGCAGCGCCTACCTGGACTGGTTCCGGGTACGCCGCTTCCCGCTCAACGCCTACGGCGGCGGGGACATCGGCTACGACGCCTGGTGGAACCTGCCGCCGCTGCCCAAGCTCAACACCGCCAACCCCGCCGTACGCGAGTTCCTGTGGGGCGTCGGCGAACGGTGGCTCGCGTTCGGTGCGGACGGCTGGCGCCTGGACGTCCCCAACGAGATCGACGACGACGCCTTCTGGCGCGAGTTCCGCCGGCGCTGCCGGGCGGTGGATCCGGCGTGCTACCTGGTGGGCGAGATCTGGGAGGACGCCGCGCGCTGGCTCCGCGGCGACCAGTTCGACGCGGTGATGAACTACCCGCTGACAAGGGCCATCTACGGCTTCGTCGGCGGGGAGCTGGCCGAGTCGGAGCTGGCGCGCAGCGGCCTGCGGCGCATCCGCTCGCTGGACGGCGCGGGCTTCGCCGAGGCGCTCCGCGACCTGCTCGGCCGCTACCCGCGCGGCGTCGTCCATGCCCAGCTCAACCTGCTGGGATCGCACGACACGCCCAGGGCGCGCACCGTGCTGCAGGGGGACGATGCGGCGCTGCGGCTGGCTTATGTGCTGCTGTTCACGCTGCCCGGCGCGCCGTGCATCTACTACGGCGACGAGATCGGGCTCAGCGGCGGCCACGACCCGGCCTGTCGCAACGCCCTGCCGTGGGACGACGAGGGCGCCTGGGACCGCGGCCTGCTGGCGCACGTGAGCGCGCTGGCCGCGCTGCGGGCGGCGCGCCCGCCGCTGCGGCGCGGCGACACCGCCGTGCTGGCGGGCGAGGGCGCGGTGCTGGCGTACGCCCGCGAGCTCGCAGGTGAGCGTCTGGTGGTGGCGATCAACGCCGGGAACGAGGATGGCTCGATTCCCGCCGCGGCGGGGTTGGAGGGGCGCTTCCGGGAGCTCCTCGGCGGCCGAGAGCTGACGCTGACCGCGGACACGGTGCTGCCGGCGCGCGCAGGCTGGGTGCTCGAGGCGCTGCCGGGGTGAGCGCCGGGCGGAGCGGCCGGCGATCGCGCCGCGGCTCGTTCTGCGGGGGCGCGCCGGCGTCCGGCCTGCCTTCCCGCACCCGCCCGAGCCGCCGTCGGCCGACTCGGCAGCCCAGCGATGCGTTCGAGGGACCGACCCGACGGGCGTGCTCACCCCACGACGTCGCCCCGACTAGTCCTTGGGCACCAGCCCGGCAACCGCCAGCGTGAACACCACCAGGACGATGGAACCGAGGTACGGCATGGCCATGTACCACCCGAGCGATGCGAACGGTTCGTTGCCCAGCGCGAAGGCCCAGACGAGGAAGCTCGCGGTGGCGATGACGACCTGCATCGTCGCCGGTGAAGGTGTCGCCCGCGTGCGCGTCTGGCGGTAGGTCCAGATCGCCGTGAGGACCATGAAGACGCCGACGAGCCCCCACGTGAGCCACAGCGGCGGCGCGGTGCCCGAGACACCCCCGTTTCTGGCGCCAGGCAACAGCCCTTCAACCACCACGTAAGCGGCGACGACGTCGGCTGGGATGTACTTCAGCAGCCGGTCGAAGTAGCTGTCGGCCACGTCCGCGGGCGCGACCGTGCGTTCCTCGGTCGCGATGCGTGCCGTTACGATGCGACGCCCCATGTCGATCCCCTCCTGTCACGCGATGCCGTGAGCATGGCCCGCTGTCTCCTCGACCTGCGAGCTGGCCCATGGCACCGCTCCCCTGCGAGATGGACGCCGGAACGATCCCACTCGCCCGCAGTGGGGCCGGCCCCGCGGCCGCTACTGCGCCTCGATCTCGCCGACGTACACCACTACCGCATGCTCGCGGACCTCGTCGGGGAGCCGCTCCCGCACGGCGTCGACAGGCTGGGAGGTCAGAATGCGCAGCCACGGAGCTCCCTCCTCGTCGATGGTGGTGCCCACGCCCACGACGCCCTCGATGGCCATGAGTTCCTCTTCGTACCGTGCCCGTAGCGCCTCGATGTGCTCCATGCAGGCCTCCGTCTGCAGGCTAGCCGGGCGGTCCGGCAGCAACCGGAGCCGGACCGCCCGCTTGCCGGCGTCAGACGATGTACACGTAAGGTACGCACAGGTAGTTGGCGCTACCGGTGGAGAAATCGTTCTTGGCGTAGGAGCCGCCGCCTCGGGCGTAGGCCCACAGGCCGATGGTGCAGCGGATGTAGGTCCAATCCCCTCCTCCCAGCAGGTAGCTGTTGTAGGTGAAGCGGTCCAGGTCCTCGCGCCTGTTCACATCGATGTTGTCGTCCCCGACGTTGTAGACGTCGACGTGGTTCCAGCCCTTCCAGTTGTACTGATGGACGTTCGTCCAGGCCGAGCCGGTGACGCGCGCGAACTTGCTGTCGTACCAGCTGTCGTCGGCGCGCACGATCACGTAGCCTCGGAACCGGAACAGGGGCCGGATGCTGTAGAAGCGGCTCGCGGGCGGTTTGAACCAGAAGCCGAAGTCGATCCACGACTGGATCTTGCCCACGCCCGTCCCGGCGATGCCCGTGCCGGCGCCCTTCGCCCAGTTGTAGTAGTTCTTGCAGGTCCCACCGCTCAGCAGCGTCTGCGCTTCGATGGCTGAGGCGGCGGTGTTGGCGTCTTGCAGGTCGAGGTCGGAGAAGGCAGCCACCCACGAGGGCGTGATGAGTTGCGCCCCTTCCGGGAGGAAGCCCATCTCGACGTCGACGCCGACCTCGTCGTGCGCCGTCGCCTCGGAGAGGCTGTCCATGCGGGCTTCGATGTCGAGCAGCTCCGCCTCCGACTCGGCAGTCAGCTCGCGGTCGAGCGCCTCCAGGTTGGCCACGTCCAGCCCCAGCGCCGCGAGTGCCTTGGACTCCTTGGCCGCCCGAGCCTCGGCCCGCTTGGCGGCGCTCCGTTTGGCCGCGATCGCCTGCGCCATGTCACGCTGACGCTCTTCGAGGATCTCACGGGTGATCTGCTCATGGAGTTCCTGCAGGTCTGCGTTCATTGCCCCTCTCATCCTTCCGGTGGGACGCGGTGCGTACGACCGCTCCCACGCTTGCCGCCTGGACAGTCGGCGGGTAGCCTCCCGACGCTCTCATGCGGTCACGATCTGCACGCCCAGCGCCATCTCCACGTTCTTGATGTGGTTGTGCACGGTGACGGCGCTGGAGCCTGCGAAGAGCAGGCCCGTGGCCTTGCGCTCGGCTCGGCTCATCAACAGCGAACCGGAGTCGCCACCCGCGGACATGTTGGTCGTGAGGATCTGGTTGCGGAAGTAGCCGACCCCCACCCCGTAGTTCACCGCTACGGTGGCGTTCACGTCGATCACCTTGCCGGCACTGGTCTGTGTGGTGCGGCCGCTCTTGGCGACCTCCATGCCCAACGTGGCCTCGACCGTCCCCTTCGGGATGCCGAGGCCGACGATCGAGGCGATCACGTCTCGCTGGTCCAGCGGTCGCGCCAGCGCGCAATCGACCAGGTTGTAGCGTGCCGGGCTCCCGAAGTGAACGGGAACGAACCGGCTGAGCCTGGCGATGAGGTCCTTCGGGTAGACCCCGCCGTCGTACGCTCCGGGCTGCAGGATGGGGTCGCCGATGGCCGCGGCGTTGGAGTTCGCCAGGACGTGGTTGTTGCTGAGGATGTACACGGCGCACGGTCGGCAGGTATCGCGCACCAGGCAGCCGAACGTTCCTGCGGTGATGGCGTAGTGGCCGATGCTGTAACCGGGCACGGCAGGCCGCACCCGCGCGGTGTAGGCCAGGGCCAGGATGTCGCCGACCTCCTTGACGTCCGTCGGCACCTCGCCCCCCTCGAGCTCGAGCGTCATTGGCCCGCTCCCGTCGGGGAGTGGGGGAACGGGGCTCGTCGCGGTCACGGGAAGCGTCTCGCGTACCATCTCCGCTTTCCGCAGGCCGCTGGCGGCGTACTTGCGGCGTACGTACACGATCACGGCCAGTCGATCGGTCGTCTCTCCGCCCGTGTCTTTGTAGCCGACGCCCACGCCGACGACGTTCGGCAGCGACATGAGCTCCGCTTCGTGCCGCTCCTTCACCTCGTGGATGACGGCGAGTTGCGTTTCCAGCTCGTCTGCCATTCGCGTTGCGCTCCCTTCTCAGCCACCAGATCCTGTGGTTGCGTGGGCAGCCGGGCGTGCCCCTGAACACCCCTCCTACCGGCTCTGCGACGGGGTTGGTCCCAGTGGCGACCGCGATCAAGGGGGGTGTGGTCCCCCGGTCGGGTAGATGATGAGAGACGACGCCGGGACGGCGGCTGTACGCCGGCCCGAGGAGGGTGGCGAAGGCGACTTCCGCCACGGCTGGACGCGGGGGCGCCCTTGGGGACGAGTTGCAAGGCGGTGTTGGTGATGCTTCGCGTTGGGAGTGCAGGCTGGGCGTCCGATGGCCCCGATTGACGCGAGTATAGATGGGGGTCGCTTATGGTTCGCATATTCGACGTGGGGTACGGCGTTGCCGTTCCCCGTGCGGAGCGGACCCAGGTCGCGCCCGACCGTGTACGCCAACGCGTTCGCGGCGCGTCGAGCAAGAAACTTGGCTGACGATGCCGGCGAGGGCCCCTAGACTCGAGGTGGCAGCGCTCGCAAGGCCCCATACACGTCTCACATCCTGAAGTTCGGCATCACGCCTCACGCCCACGTCGCCGTTTCGCAGCCCTCACGCTTCCGGTCGCGGTTCTCTTGCGGCGCATGCGGGGTCCTCCGCGGTGGGAACGCACTGCACGCGGGCCCAGGGAAGGGAGTGAGGAAGATGGCGGACAGGCGCAAGCAGGTCAGAGCCGACAGGATCAGCGTCGAGGTGCGGCTGCTGGACGTTGGACCGAACGAGCGTCCGCCGGAGCTCGTCGCGTACCTGTTCGGCCCGGGCGGCCGGTTGCTGGGACGGCAGGACTTGGAGGAGGGAAGAGCCGAGCTGGCGGTGCCGAAGTCGAAGGAGCCGGAACGCCTGAGGGTGTTCGTGGGTCCCGCCATGCAGGACGGAGACGGCGGCAGGCTGCTGTCGGAGTTGACGCGCCTCGACGCTCCCGTCCGGTCGCTACGTTCCGACCAGATCGAGGGAGGTCTTCAGCTCGATGTCGATCGCGTGCTTTGGGGCTGCTGGCTACGCACCTGCAGCGTGCGCGGAACGCTGCTGAAGAGGACCGAGAGGGACGGCGTGCCGGTCGACCTGCCGGTGTGCGGTGCGGAGGTCGAGATCTACGAGGTCGACCCCGTGCACGTGGTCCTGCCGCGCATCCCGGACTGGATCCTGGATCGGATCCGGCAGATCGTCGTCAGGCCGCTGCCGTGGCCGCCGCCGGTCGTGCGTCGTCCGCCGGGGATCCCGTTCCCGCCGCAGCCCCCTGGGCCTGGTCCCGATCCGGCGCCGTACCTCGGTGCCTTCACGGAGGCGCGATGGGTCGTCGCGCCTGCCGAGGCGGCCGGTGCCGCGTCCGCAGCCATGCGGCGGGAGCTGACGCGGCTCGTTGCCGACATCGCCGGCGGATCGGCCGTCCGTTCCGAGGCCGCCGCGCCGCGCAACGAAGGGGAGGCGAGGAGGTTCGAGTTCGCTTCGGGCGAACGCCGAACGGTGACGCCGGAGTCGGTGTCCGGCTCGCTGCTGGCGCTGGCGCAGACCGCGACGGTGCGGACGGCCGCCGAAACCAGCCTGGCAGCGTTCCGCTCCGCGTTGCTCCAACGACCGGAGTTGCTGCACCCCGTGCTCTGCTGGTTGTGGCCTGCCGCGGTCAGCTACCAGCTGGTGGCGACCGCCACCACGGACGATTGCGGCAAGTTCCGCGCCAGCGTCTACGTGGGCTGCTCCAGCGACGAGCCCGACCTCTACTTCCGCGCCTACCGGCGCTTCGGGGATCTCCGTCTGCCTCTCTACGAGCCCACCCCGGTCGCGTGCCACACGCGCTGGGACTACGCCTGTGGCAGCGAGGTGACGCTGCTGACCACGAGCCCGTTCGCGGTCACGTGCTCGACCTGCCAACCGGTGATCGCTCCCGACCACTGGGTGCTGGCGATGGCGGTCGGCAACACCTCGCTGGCCGCGATCCACGGCACCGGCCCGGACATCAGCAGCGCACCGGTGGGCCAGACGGCCGCGAACTCGGTGTGGCGGGAAGGCGCGGCCTTCGGAGGCGAGTTGCGGCTGCGCTTCGAGTTCGACAACAGCCTCCGCAGCGACGTCGACGTGCGCTTCTACCGCGTGCGCTGGCGCAAGGCGGGCAGCGGCAACCCCTGGCTCGACCTCGACGGCGCCGTCTGGCGGCACTACGCGCACTGGGTCGGACCGACGTTGATGATCGAGCCGTACAAGCTCGGCCCGCAACCGGTTGGCGGCACGCCGAACCTGTTCGAGATCCCGCCGTCCGTTTCGCCCGCCGGCCAGTGGATCGTCGCGGATGCCGTCGTCGACACGACCAGCGCGATCTTCCCGTCGGCGGCGCTGGCACCCGCTGGCGGCGGTGAGGGACTCTACGAGTTCGAGCTGACGCTGTTCAAGGCGGACGGCAGCGAGGTCGACGCGGCTGGCTTGGCGACTCTCGGGATCAACTACCGTATCCCGAAGACCGTGGATCTGACGACGACGATCGAGACGGCGGACGCCGCCACCCTCGGTCTCGTTGGCGGGGGACGGCTCGTCTACCTGCTGCACGTCGACAACAACGCCTGTGTGGCAGGCATCGAGGCGCCGACGCTGGGCGGCTCCCCTGCCTCCGACGACTGCGGCGTGCTCCGGTACACGGCGGTCGGCGACGCCATGGCGCTGGGCTACCTCGCCGTGCAGCCCAACGGCTTCGCGACGTATCAGTTCGACGTACACCGCGGAACGACGCACCTGGCCGCCGTGTCGCGCCCCGGCGGTCCGGGGACGCTTCCGGTTGGCGGCGCGCCGTGGACCCACAGCATCGCGACGTCCGCCGGCGAGTTGCTCGGAACCTGCATGATCGCCGGGTTCGCCGAGACGCTCGAGGTCTACGCGCACATCACCAACGGCTGGTCGCGCCAATGGCACTACGACGCCTCCAGCGTGCGCGCCTTCGCGCTCGCCCGCGAGGGCGAGTAACCACGATCTGCGGGCGGGCGGCTCACCACACCGCCCGCCCGCAGAGCCGAGCTGTCCCGGCGTCCACGTCGAAGAGCTTCCTGGCGGGGGGATCACAGGCGCCGCCGTGCCCCACGATCAGAACCGGCGCCCTCTCTCCCCCGCGATGGCGTGGTGCCGGGCGAGACGCCTGGAACGAGTGCGCTCTGAGGCGTGAGATCGGGGTCTGGATCGGCCGCCCATCGAGGATCAGGGCAAGCTCGGCTCGTGCACGGCGAACGTGCGTGTGGGCCTGCTGGAGCACTTCGAGACACGCGCGTTCGGGACCCACCTCGATGCGTCCCGCCTGTTCCCGTACAAGGCGGGGCCGAACCTCACAGGAGGCGTCTGTGAGGGGCCATCGCGAGGCGCTGCCTGGGGCGGCACGACGTCGGTCAGCGTTTTCCTTCCTTGCGGGTCGAGACGGGCAGGAGGCCGAGCCTGGCGAGTGCCGCCGTCAGGGCCAGCAGCTGCGTCACGAGCCAGGCAGCCGACCGGGCCGCTACCGCCACGAGGCCATGGAGGTCCGACTCGCCGACGAGCGTCCGCAGCAACTTGCCGGTCACGCGTAGGAGCCGCGACAGGTCACTCGCCAGCGTGCGCGCGTTCAGGTCGAGGTCGCGTTCGTGCTTCGCGAGCAGCCGTTCGAGCGCGGCACGGGCCCTGCCCACCGTGAGGTCCGACGGGCCGCCGGGGCCTGCCAGATCGGAAACCAGCTCGTCGATGGCCGCCTGCTCCGCCGGCAGCTCCTGGTGCAGGATGGCCAGGTGCGCTTCGGCGATCAGCGTGTCCCGTTCGACCGCAGAATCATCGCCGAGGAGGCTGGAGATCAGCCGTTCGGCGGCATCGAGGCGACCCCAGCGGATGTCGTGCCGGCGCCAGCGGGCGTCGAGGAAGGCGCCGAAGTGCGCGAAGCGCGCGCCCTCGAGCTTGTCGGCGCGGGCGAACGCGGTGCCGTAGAAGCCCGGGTCGGTGGCGCTGATGCGGTGCACGCCCACGGGGGAGAGCTCCTCGCCGAAGCCGGTGGCGTTGAGGACCGGGAATTGCACCACGTCGAAGGACGCGAACTGGCGCCAGTAGCACCGCAACAGCCCCCGAACCTCCTGTTGGAGGGCGCCCTCCACCACCAAGGTGTCGATGTCCGCGAAAGCGTCGGCGGCGGTCGCGACGCGCTCTCGGCAACGAGCCGCGAGCGCGTCCGCCAGCGCCTGCACCCGCTCGCCATGCTTCTGGAGGAACTGCCGCGTGGCGGTGGCGCGCGCCGCGTCGGTCCGGGCAGCGAGCAGGGGTAACAGGGCGCTGGCCAGCCGGTCATCGTTGCCTTCGGTCACCGTCGGCAGCGCCGCCAGCAAGCGGTCGTCGCCCTCGCCATGCCTGAGCGCATAGGCAGCCCGTCGGGCGAGAACCTTCGCCACCCGCAGCTCGGAGCGAGCGGCGTCCCAGGCGGCGTCGGCATCGCCAGGCCGACCGGCGTCGTAGAGCTCGATCACCCCGGCGATGGTGGGGTACCCGGCCCTCGCTACCAGGTTCCTCAACTCGGCCACCACCTGTGGCTCGAGCTCCAGCAGCTGGTTGATCTTGGCCGCCATGAACACGGCCCGGCGGCGGTGGAAGGCGAGGTCGTAGCGTGCCAGGAAGGCGGTCTCGCGCCGCTCGGGATCGCCATGGTTGCGGTAGAAGCGCTCGCCTCGCCAGGCCGCAGCGACCTGGCGCATGGCGGCACGAAGGTCGCTGTCGGCGGGGACCTGCAGCGCGTCGGCGACGGCGCCCGCCATGGCGTCGGTGGTGGCGGCGACGCGCAGACGGTGGTAGCCCCCGTATCCGGGGCCGCACCGCTCGGTGAGGTCGTCGAGGTCCCGGAACGGCGCCCCCTCGCGCGGGGCAGCATCGCACGGCTCCCTGTCGCACAGACCGTCCTCGACCACGCCGGCATGCAGGGTGCGTAGCCGCCGGGCCAGGCGGTTCCGCTCCTCGATGCGGCGCAGGTCGGCCCGGATGGTCTCGTAGCGGGCCAGCGTGAAGACGTCGAGGGTGTTCTCGAGGGCGTTGGGCGCGTGCCCGGGGTGCGCACGCGGGTCGATCCGCTGCGGCAAGGGTTCTAGGTAGAAGAGCTTGCGCGTCACCTGGACGCCGCCCTCGGCTTCTGCCAGGCGGTCGATGGCGTGCCCGAAGGGCTTGTTGTCCAGGTAGCCGCCGTCGGCGAAGGCGTGCTCCGTCACGTAGCCGTCGCGCGCGTGGGCGGGCACGTCCCGGAACAACAGACCCCAATCGGCAGCCTTGCCCGCCCGGCCGGCCAGCGCCCTGGCTCGTGAGGCGATGGTCGGCTCGAAGGCGGCGGGCATGCTGCTGGTGGTGCGCGCGGCGAACGCCAGCAGCGGGTCCTGTACGGGGGTGAAGTCGTCGCGCTCGTGCCGCGAGTAGCGGAAGTCGAAGGTGTGCCGGTGCGCGTACTCGCGGGCCACGCGGTCCTCCAGCCGCAGCGCGATGGGGCGACCGGCGAGGTCGGTGCCGGTTATCGCGAGGCTGAGCTCGTCCACGAGCGGCGCCCCTGCCGAGGCGTTGAGGGCGGTCATGGCCGCCAGCAACTCGAGGTACATGTAGTCGCTGTTGAACAGCGCCCTGACCGGCTCCCGGTAGAGGGCGCGGGTGGCCTCGTTGGAACGGTCGTTGACGAGCTTCTCGAGCCCGCCGTTGTCGACCCAGAGCCTCTTGAGCGGGTCCAGGTCAGCGTTGCGCACGAGCGCCTTGGCGAGCATGGCGGCGTTGATGCCGCCGGCGCTGGTGCCGGAGATGATGTCGACGAGGAAGCGCACGGTCAGCGGTGCGGCGTCGCCGGGCTCGTCCCGGCCTCCGGCCTCTCGATCGCGGGCTTCGAGCGCGCGAGCGAGCTTGCGGTAGACGCGCGCCGTGCCGGAGAGGGATTCGGCGGCCGCCGGGTCGGCATCGCTCGTCGCGCGAACGAACTCGAGCAGTTCGCGCGCCACCCCGTTCATGTAGATAGCCAGGCTGACGCCGCCGTACATCACCACTGCGAGACGGACCTCGTGCTCTACCGAGGAGCTGGGCATCGTTACCTCCACCATCCTCCGGACACCCGGACGATGGATGCAGGGTAGCGCACGGTGCCGTCCAACCAGGGCTGCCGTGTCGCCTGATGGAACGTGCAACCCGATGCGGGCTGCCGGGTTCGGCTTCCGCCTGCACGCCGGCCGTGATCGGAGGCGCGCTCGGTTAGCGGTGAACTGGCCCTGGTCCGGTCGCGGCGGCCGCCGGGGTGGCCGTCGCGGGCGTGACCGCGGCGGCGTCGGTCTCGCCGGTGCGGATGCGGATCACGCGGTCCACCGGGATGACGAAGATCTTGCCGTCACCGACGCTGCCCGTGCGCGCGCCGCGCTGGATGGCCTCTACCGCGGGCTCCACGAAGGGCTCGGTGACGCCGATGTCGAGCCGCACCTTCTCGGCCAGCTCCATCTTCACGGTCATCCCCCGGTAGGTCTGCACCGGCTCGCGCTCGCCGCCGTGGCCGCGCACGGGCGTGACGGTGACGCCGTAGATGTCGGCCTGGAAGAGCGCCGAGAGCACGTCGTTGAGCTTCTCCTTGCGCACGACCGCGGTGATCAGCTTCATGCTTCGCTCCCGGCCGGGCCGGTCACGGCCGGCGCCCTGGGCCCCAACCGCGAGACCGGCACCAGCAGCGCGCCCTCTCCGTCGGTGTAGGCTTCCTCGCCGTGCAGCGCGACGTCGAGGCCCTGCGCCTCGGTCACGGCGTCGGCCCGCAGCGGGGTGACGGCGCCGACCAGGCGGGCGATCGCGAAGGTGCCGACCGCGCTGGTCCCGGCGGCGCAGGCGACCGCCAGCGCCTGCACGCCGAGCTGCGCGAGCGAGCCGTTGACCGGCGCGCCCCAGGCGGTGCTGGCGAAGAGGCCGGTGAGCAGGGCGCCGCTCATGCCGCCGATCCCGTGGGCGGCGAACACGTCCAGGGCGTCGTCCAGGCCGCTGCGTGCGCGCCACAGGATGAGCGCGTAGCTGGGCAGCGCGGCGACGGTGCCGATGGCGAGGGCGCTGGCGGGGGAGACGAAGCCCGCGGCCGGTGTGATCGCCACCAGGCCGACGACGATGCCGGTGGCCAGCCCCACGGCGGTGACGCGGCCGTCCCGCATGAGGTCGAGGAGCGCCCACACCACCAGCGTGGCGGCGGGGGCCAGAAGGGTGTTGGCGAAGGCCACCACGCTGATGGCGTTGGCCGAGAGGGCGCTGCCGGCGTTGAAGCCGAACCAGCCGAACCACAGCAGTCCGGCCCCCAGCAGCGTCATGGGGACCTGGTGTGGCAGCATCGCCTGGCGCCCGTAGTCGTGGCGGCGCCCGAGCACCAGGGCGAGGACGGCAGCCGCCACGCCGGCGTTGATGTGGACCACGGTGCCGCCCGCGAAGTCCAGCGCGCCGAGGTGCTGCAGGAAGCCGCCGCCCCACACCCACTTGGCGATGGGGGCATAGACGATCACGCTCCACAGGGCGATGAACAGCATGTAGGCGCCGAAGCGCATGCGCTCGACCACCGCGCCGGAGATGAGCGCCGCGGTGATCATGGCGAAGGTGGCCTGGAAGCAGAAGAACAGCAGGCTCGGGAGGCCGCCCGAGCCGCCTGCGCCTCCCGGCGCGAGCCCGCGCAGACCGGCGTGGGCGAGGTCGCCGATGAGCGCCGACGTGCCCGAGAACGCCAGCGAGTAGCCCACGCCCGCGAAGGTGAGCCCCACCACGCCCAGGGACACGAAGCTCATCATCATGGTGTTGAGCGCGTTCTTGCGGCGCACCAGCCCGCCGTAGAAGAAGGCCAGCCCCACCACCATCACCAGCACCAGCGCCGTCGACACCATCATCCAGGCGATGTCGCCGGCCGGTGCGGCGGGCGCCTGCGGGCCCGCCGTCTGCGCGGCCGCCGGCGTGGCGAGGGACAGTGCGATGCCTGCGGACGCCAAGGTCGCGAGCGGCCGGGCGCGGCCCGCCCGGGCTCGCGGGTGCGGGTCGGGCGGGTGCAGGCCGGGCCGATGCAGGCTGGGCGGGTGTCGGCTGGGCGGGTGTCGGCCGGCTGGGTGTCGGCCGGCTGGGTGTGGGTCGGGGCGGGGCGGCATACGGACCTCCTGGCGGCAGGGGGGCCGCGCGATGCCCGAGGCTAGCACGGCAGGACAAGCCCGTCAAAAGAAATGGGGACACATGACCATGTGGGACTGTACGTGGCGCACCGATTCAAGCCTTGTGGCGTGGCGTGTAGCATCGCGATGCGCATGTCGTTGCGAACACCCCGTACGCCGGATCGGCCATTACGGGCGCGACACGTCGCCGCGCGGTCGGGGCGAACCCGGCCGCGCGGCTGCAAGGGGGTAGAAGAGGTGGCGAGTGAAGGGGTTGCCGTTCAGACGGGCGCCAGGCCGGCCGCGCCTCCCGGTGCGCCGTCCGATGCGGGGGTGGCCGCGTTGCCGGGGGTGCCGACGGGCGTGAGCGCTTCGCCGTCGCGCTCGCCGGTGCGGATGCGCACCACCTGCTCGAGCTCCTGGACGAAGATCTTGCCGTCTCCGACGTTGCCGGTACGGGCCGCCCGGACGATGGCGTCGACGGTGGGGCCGACGAAGGGGTTGGATACCGCGATGGTGAGCTGCACCTTGTCATGGAACTCGACGAGGTAGCTGCTGCCGCGGTACTGCTCGTGCACGGCGGGCTGGCCGCCGTGGCCGCTGACGCGCTGCAGGGTCATGCCCTGGACGCCGGCCTTGAACAGGGCTTCTTTGACGGCGGTGAGCCGCTCCGGACGGACGATGGCGGTGATCAGCTTCATGGATGGCTCCTGTCACGCGCGCGCTGGCGCGCCGCGCGATGCGCGCGCTAGTCGCCGACCCCCACCAGCACGGGCTCGGCCAGCGCGTCGGCGGGAACGTAGGCTTCGGCGCCGTGCTCGGCCACGTCGAGCCCGCCGATCTCCTCGTGGGCACCCACCCGGATGCCGACGGTGGCCTTGAGGATCGACCACAGCACGAACACGCTCGCGAACGCCGCGGCGCTCATCGACAGCGTGCCGAGCGTCTGCACCAGCAACGAGTGGATGCCGCCGCCCGCGAACAGCCCGGCCGCGCCCAGCGCCGGCAGACCGAACAGGCCGACGGACATGGTGCCCCACACGCCGCAGACGCCGTGCACGGAGACCGCCCCCACGGGATCGTCCACGCCGAGGGCGTCGAACATGGGGATGGCCGCCACGACCAGGACGCCCGCCACCAGCCCGATGAGCACGGCGCCGATGGGGCTGACGAAGGCACACGGCGCGGTGATGGCGACCAGGCCGGCGAGCAGGCCGTTCATGGTCATGGAGAAGTCCGGCTTGCCGAAACGCAGCCAGGACACCGCCATGGACGCCACGCCCGCGGCGGCCGCGGCGATGTTGGTGGTGAGGAAGATGCGTGCCACCAGCCCCGGGTCGCCGACGATGCCCATGGTCGAGCCGGGGTTGAAGCCGAACCAGCCGAGCCACAGGATGAACACCCCGAGCGCGGCGAACGTCATGTTGTGCCCCGGCATGGCGTTGACCTTGCCGTTGCGGTAGCGGCCGATGCGGGGGCCCAGCACGATCGCGGCGGCGAGCGCCGCGAAGCCGCCGACCGCGTGGACCACCGTGGAGCCGGCGAAGTCGATGAACCCCATCTGCGAGAGCCAGCCGCCGCCCCACGCCCAGTGGCCGATGATGGCGTAGACGAAGGTGGTCATGACCACCGAGAAGATCAGATAGGCGGGGAACTTGACGCGCCCGCCGATCGCCCCGGACACGATGGTCGCCGCGGTCCCGGCGAACACCAGCTGGAAGAAGAACTTGGCGAACAGCGGCACTCCCGTCCACGACAGCGACGCGAAGATGCCGTGGTAGGCGGCGCCGGTCAAGGGGCTGGTGTCGGGGCCCTGCAGGAACCAGCCGTGCAGTCCCAGCAGGCCGGTGCCGTTGCCGAACATGAAGGCGAAGCCGAACGCCCAGAAGGCGATCGAAGCCACGATGAAGTCCGAGGCGTTCTTCATCAGGATGTTGACCACGTTCTTGGCGCTCTGGAACCCGGCTTCGACCAGCGCGAAGCCGGCCTGCATGAAGAACACCAGCATGCCGGCCACGAGGACCCAGAGCGTGTCGACGGCGATGGTGAGCTGCGCGGATGCGCCTTGATCCTGCGCCGACGCAGTAGATGCCAGCGCCAAGCCTAGGCCGAGCACGGCCAGCGTGCGTATGCGTTTCATGGTGCCACCTCCCGGGGGA
>DATFNF010000025.1:0-35055 GCA_035266525.1 Trueperaceae bacterium
CGCCTGGTTCTTCTCGGCGACGCGCTTGAGGTTGGTCTCGGCCGCGGCCTGCAGGCTCGGGTCGATGGTGAGCCGCACGTCCTGACCGTTCTGGAGCCGTTTGTCGAGGCTGTACTCCAGGCCCTCCAGCCCGTAGCGGCCGTCGGGCTGCTGCTTGCCGGTGAAGCCCAGCAGGTTCGCCGCCAGCGTGCCCTCCGGGTAGCGGCGGTCGGAAGCCGAGCCGTAGGCCAGCACGGTGCCGTCGGAAGCGATGATGCGACCCCGAACGGGCTGGTCCGCGGGCGGGGCGGGGAAGCTGGGCGCGCCCCTCTGCTGGCTGGCGAACCCGAACAGGGCGGCCAGCAGCGGCAGCGTGAGCAGGACCGACATGAGGCCTCTGCGGCGGAAACGCAGCTCCTTGGGGCGGGGCTCGGACGAACGGTTCAGTGCCATACCGTGCGGATCTCCAGACCGGTGTCGGGCGGGGCGGGGGCCCGGGTCGGGCCGGCGGCGACGGCGCTGAGCTGGCTGGCCTCCGGTGCCGGCACCATGCCGTGGGCGTCCGCCCACTGCGTGACGGCCAGCGGGCCGTCGATCGCCGCGGCCCCGAGGCGCAGGTTCGCCACCTGGCCCATGAGCTTGGCGCGGGCGTCGATGAGCTTCGTCTGGTGGCGGTAGAGAGCCTGGTTGACCAGGCCCGCGGCGCTGACGAGCAGCAGCAGCCCCAGGTAGATGGGCACGGCCCGGCGGGCGATCCGGCTCATGCGGGGCTCGGCTCCTGGGAGCGCTCGGCGGCGCGCAGCTTGGCGGCGCGGGCGCGCGGGTTGGCCCGGATCTCGGCCTCGCTGGCCTCCAGCGGCTTCCTCGTGAGGGCCGTGAGGCGTGGGGAGTCCTTGAAGAAGCGCTTGACGATGCGGTCCTCGAGCGAGTGGTAGCTGATGACGACCAGCCGCCCTTCGGGCGCGAGCACCCGTGCGGCCGCCTCCAGGCCCTCCTGCAGGGCGCCCAGCTCGTCGTTCACTTCGATGCGCAGCGCCTGGAAGGTGCGCCGGGCGGGGTGTGTGCGCCGCGGGCCGGAGGGGTACGCCGAGGCCACGACCTCGGCCAGCTGGCCGGTGGTGCGGATCGGCGCTCGATCTCGCGCCTCGACGATGGCCCGGGCGATGCGGCGGCTGTGCCGCTCCTCGCCGTAGCGCCACAGCAGCGCGGCGAGCTCCTCGAAGGGTGCCTCGTTGACGATGTCGGCGGCGTTCCGCCCGGCGTGCGCCATGCGCATGTCGAGGGGGCCGTCGTGCCGGAAGGCGAAGCCCCGCTCGCCCTCGTCGAGCTGCATGGAAGAGACCCCCAGGTCGAGCAGCACGCCGGCAACGGAGGAGAGCTCGGCGGCACGAGCCAGTTGCTCCATGTCGCGGAAGTTGCCCGCCTGGAACCGGAACCGGCCGGCCTCGCGGCGTGTCTCCCGGGCCTGGCCCCCGTGCGGAGGGGCGGCCGGGATGGCGATGTCGGCGCCGAGCGCGCTTGCGTGCGCTCGCGCCTGGGGGTCCGAGTCGATGGCGAGCACGCTGGCGCCCGCCTCCAGCAGCGCGCGGCTGTGGCCGCCGGCGCCGAAGGTGCCGTCGATGATCCAGGAGCCAGGGTGGGGTGCCAGGAACTCCAGGCAGGCGTCCACCATGACGGGGAGGTGGGCGGGGCTGGTGGCCGCGTTCATCCCACCAGCTCCCGCAGCAGATCGGGCGCGGGCGGCTGGGCCTGCACGGCGGTGAGGTTGGACAGCCAGCGCTCCTCGTTCCAGATCTCGAGGCGGTTGGGCGCGCCGGCCACCACCACGTTCCCCTCGACCTGGGCGAAGGCGCGCAGGGTGGCGGGAACGGTGATGCGACCGGCGGAATCGAGGCGGGCCTTGGCGGCGCCGGAGTAGAAGAAACGCACGAAGTTGCGGGCCTCCGGGTCCGTGAGCGGCAGCTCCGTGAGACGGCTCTCGATGTGCTGCCAGGAGGCCAGCGGGAACACGTAGAGACAGCCTTCCATGCCGCGCGTGACGACCATGCCGTCCTCGACGAAGTCGCGGAAGGCCGGGGGCACGATGACCCTGCCCTTGTCGTCGACCGAGTACTGGAACTCCCCGAACGGCATGCCGCTTCCTGCTCCTCCTGCACACGTGGCGGTGCTCGTCACCGTCTCTGGCGTCGGGCGATTCTACCACACATCCCCACGATCTCCCACCCCACTGCCCCGCGATTCCAGATGTGAGAGATTTTCCCCACCGAGACCCCACCATCGGACCCCGGCGCCACGCTCCCGGGCGGCCGCCCCGGCGGCGGCGGCCATCGCCCGCTGCCGCCGCGCAGGAAGCAGCGGTGCCGCGATCGCGGGGGCAGGCACGGACACGGGCCGCGCCGCTGCCCATGCCTGGTGCCGGGCGCGCGTTGCCTGGTGGGAGCGGGTGGGGGAGGGTGGGGCCGCAGAAAGGGATCGGGGCGACCCCGAAGGGCCGCCCCGTGCAGGTGGGTCTGTAAGCCGGGTTCTGTCTCCCGCCGCGGAGCGGCGGGCGCTGGCCATCTATCTGGGACGCGCGTCGCCGCGCGCCTCGAGCGGTCAACCCGGAGATGGTGGCGAGCCGGGCAGGCTCTCTCTCCCTATCGGACCTTGCACCGGGTGGGGTTTACCTAGCTGCTCCTGTTGCCAGGGGCACTGGTGCGCTCTTACCGCACCGTTTCACCCTTACTGCGGCGGCGAGACCCCAGCCGGGGTCGGCGCCGGCTCCGCAGCGGTCTGCTCTCTGTTGCACTTGCCGTCGCCTTACGCGCCCAGCCGTTGGCTGGCACCCTGCCCTTCGGTGCCCGGACTTTCCTCAAGCTGCCCCTGAAGCGGGCAGCCCGCGGCCAGCCGGCCCACACTGCGAGCACCTATGGTATCACCCGCGAAGGCGGGGGCGGGCCGCCCGGCGACCGCTCCGTGAGGGGCGTCCGGGGCCGGCTCTCAGAACAGGATGCGTGACCAGTCGAGTTCGTCGAGCGGCTGGAAGATGTCCACGTACTCCAGCAGGATGCCCGCGGACTGGTTCTTGAACATGGCGCACTCCACGTGCTTGCCGGTGCGCTTGATGCTCTCCACCAGCTCGACGTAGTCGCCATCGCCGGAGACCAGCAGGGCGGCATCGTAGGCGTCCTGGTAGGCGAGCGACAACGCCTCCACGGCCAGCGCCACGTCGATGCCCTTCTCCACCAGCGAGCCGTCCTGACGGCGGTGCAGGCGCCCGAGCCGCACGGTCACGTAGGGGATGCGCCGCAGCGATTCGAAGAAGCGCTGCTGGCCGTCGCGGAGCTCCTCGTCGTAGTCGTCGGTGAGCGTGGCGTTGTAGTAGTAGGTGCGGAACAGCGGCCGGTTCACGCGCAGCTGCTCGATGAACTCGGCCATGTTGACGCGCGTGTTCTGGAGGTTCTCGCGCATCCCGTTGTAGAGATTGCTGCCGTCGATGAAGATGGCCAGCCGCTCGTCGGTCGGGCGGTCGACGGACGGGTCCGCCGTCCCGGCCGGAGCCGGGCTGCGCCGCTGTCTGGGATCGCGTCCTCTGGCGTAGCGAGTGCTCATGATGAGGTGGCCGTTCGCTCCTGCTTCGCTGTCCCACGAATGTGGCCGGGGCCCAGTCTAACCGGCGACGCCGCGCCTGGCTAGGGATAGCCGCCCGGGGGCGGCGGCCACCGGCGCCACCGGGCCTCCGGCGGACCGCTCGTATACTCGTCCCATGCAGCCGACCACGCATGTCGCCAGCTTCGATCTGGACCACACCCGCGTGCGCGCTCCGTACGTGCGGCGGGCCGGCGTCTACCGCGGCTCCAACGGGGACGTGGTGACCAAGTTCGATCTGCGCCTGGTTCAACCCAACCGCGCGGAGATCCCCACCGCGGCCCTGCACACCATGGAGCACCTGCTCGCCGGCTACCTCCGCGACCGTCTGCAGGCGACGATCGTCGACGCCAGCCCCATGGGCTGCCGCACCGGCTTCTACCTGACGGTGCTGGGTGAGCCCGATGAGGAGGCGGTGCGCCTGGCCCTGCAGGGGGCGCTGGGCGACGTGAGCCGTCACGACGGGCCCATCCCGGGCTGCAGCGAGCTGTCCTGCGGCAACTGGCGCGATCACTCGCTGCCCGGCGCGCGGGCCTGGGCCGAGGCCGTGCTGGCGTCGGATATCATCGTCCAGGACACCATCCCGATCGAACCGGCGAGGTGATCCGGGGGCCGCTCCGGGCGGCGCCGTGTGGCCTTCATCAAGACTCTCATGAGAAGCGGCGTCATAATGCCCGGCATGGAGCGTAGACCTCTCATCCTGATCGTTGAGGACGAAAAGGAGATCGCCAAGTTCATCGACCTGGAGCTCCAGGCCGAGAGCTACGACACCATGGTCACCTTCGATGGCGTCACCGGCCTCTCCAAGTTCCGTGAGCTCAACCCCGACCTGGTCGTGCTCGATCTGATGCTTCCGGTGCTGGACGGTCTGGAGGTGGCGCGCCGGATCCGCAAGACGTCGAACACCCCCATCATCATCCTGACCGCCAAGGACTCGGTGGACGACAAGGTGACCGGCCTCGACTCCGGCGCCGACGACTACCTGGTGAAGCCGTTCAGCATCGAGGAGCTGCTGGCGCGCGTGCGGGCGCACCTGCGGCGCGTCAACCCGGCGGTGACCGGCGAGGTGCGCGTCGCCGACCTGGTGATGAACCTCGACGGCCGCGAGGTCTTCCGCGATGGCCGGCGCATCGAGCTGTCCGCCAAGGAGTTCGAGCTGCTGGAGCTGTTCGCGCGCAACCCGGGGAAGGTGTTCAACCGCTTCGAGATCGAGGAGAAGGTGTGGCCGGAGTACACCGGGGGGAGCAACGTCGTCGACGTGTACGTCGGCTACCTGCGGAGGAAGCTCGAGAAGGAAGGAGAACGGCGCCTGATCCACACGGTCCGGGGTGTGGGTTACGTGCTGCGCGAGGAATAGCCACGTTATGTCGCTGCGCCTGCGCCTGACGCTGTTCTTCAGCGTGTTCATCGCGCTGATCCTTTCGGCTGCGGCGCTGTCCGTGTACGTGCTCACCCAGCGCTCGTTGACGAGCGCGCTGGAGGACCGCGCCCGGCAGGCGCTCACCGACCTCACGAGCGGCACCGTGCCGGTCCAGGAGGGGCTCCAGAAGCTCCCCAGCGACGCCTATTATCAAATCATCCTGTTGGGCCAGGCCAACCACATCCCCGACAGCCCGGCCGGGATCCGCGACGGCTTCCCCTACCGCCCCTCGGGCTACCCGCGTCCCAACCCCACCGAGGACTCGCTGGTGTCCCTGATGTCGAACCCGGCGCTGTCCGACCTGCTCGCCAAGGGGCACGTGTCGTCGGTGGTGTCCCTCCCCAGCGGGGAGCAGCTCACCGTGCTGGCGGAGCTGGGCACGCTGTACTTCCCGACGCAGTCGCGGACCTTCGAGGCCGTGACCTTCGTGGGCATCCCTTCCAGCACGGTGGCGCGGACGCTCGATCAGCTCGCGCGGAACCTGGTGCTGACGGTGCTGCTGGCGTTCCTGGCGTCCGGAGCGGGGGTGTGGCTGCTCTCAAGCCGCGCCCTCCAACCGCTCAAGCGCGTGACGGCCGCGGCGGCGCGGGTGTCGGGCCGGGACCTCTCCCAGCGCGTGCCGACGCCTCGCAGCCGCGACGAGATCCGGGAGATGGCGGTCACCATCAACCACATGCTGGACCGCTTGCAGGAGTCCTTCGAGACGCAACGCCGCTTCACCGCCGACGCCAGCCACGAGCTCCGGACACCCGTCACGGCCATCGTGGGGCACGCCAACTACCTGCTCCGTCGCACCCATCCCACGACGTCGCAGAGCGACTCGCTGACGGTGATCCGGCGCGAGGCCGAGCGCATGGCCAAGCTGGTCAACGACCTGCTGGAGCTGGCTCGGGCCGACGCCGGCTTCTCCATCCAGCTCGAGCCGATGAACCTCATCGAGGTCCTCGAGGCCGTGCACATGGAGATGGCGCCGGTGGCCGGCGACACCGACATCGAGGTGAACGCGCCCATGCCCGTGCTGGAGGTGCTGGGCGACGCCGCGAGGCTCAAGCAGGTGGTGCTGAACCTGCTTCACAACGCCGTCAACGCCGGCGCCAAGCACGTCTTCATCAACGTGTCCCGCGAGCGGCAGGAGGTGCGACTCGAGATCCTCGACGACGGCCCCGGCATCCCACCGGACGCCATCCCTCACCTCTTCGACCGCTTCTACCGCGTCGACGGCGCCCGCAGCACCCGCGGCAACGGCTCGGGGCTGGGCCTGGCGATCGTGCGCTGGATCGTGCAGCAGCACGGCGGCACGGTGTCGGTGGAGTCGCGGGTGGGGGAGGGCACGGTCTTCGTGGTGATGCTTCCGGCGCAAGGCGCGAAGCTCGCCGACGCGCCCGTCCGGCCGGCGCTGGAGAGCGGCCGTACCATGTTCAGCAAGCGCGGCAGCGACTGACGGCGAGGTGATGCCTGGCGCCCAGCGTTCAGGCCCAGCGCACGTCGCCGCCGGCTTCCACCTCGCCGATCCGGTAGAGCGGTTCCGGGCAGACCTTCATCGCCTCGTCGACGTCGTCGGGGCCCACCATCAGCACCAGGCCGACGCCGAGGTTGAACACCCGCGCCATCTCGTCGTCGGTGACCTCGCCGCGGGTGCGGATGAGGTCGAAGATGGCCGGCTCGGGCCAGCTGCCGCGGGCGACGCGCGCGCCCAGCCCGGCGGGCAGGCTGCGGGGCAGGTTGCCCGGGAGGCCGCCCCCCGTGACGTGCGCCATGCCGTGCACCAGCCCGCCCTCCAGCAGCGGCGTCACCGCGTCCAGGAAGCTGCGGTGCGGCGCCAGCAGCGCGTCCGCCACGGTACCGTCCTCGAACGGCTCGTCCAGGGCGTCCGCCAGCACGGTGCGGGCCAGGCTGAAGCCGTTGGTCTGCAGGCCGCGCGAGGCGAGACCCAGCAGCACGTCGCCTTCCCGCACGGCCGAGCCGTCCAGGATGGCGCGGCGCTCCACCACGCCGACGACCGTTCCCACCACGTCCAGCCCGCCCTCGGCGTACACGCCCGGCATCTCGGCCATCTCGCCGCCGAGGAGCGCGGTGCCGTTGGCGCGGCAGGCTTCGGCCACGCCGGCCACCACGGCGGCGGTGGCCTCCGGCCGGAGGCGCGCGCTCGCCACGTAATCCAGGAAGAAGAGCGGCCGCGCGCCTTGGACGAGGATGTCGTTGACGCAGTGATTGACGATGTCGCGGCCGATGCCCGACAACGCGCCCCGGCGGACGGCGAGCATGGACTTGGTGCCGACGCCGTCGGTCGAGGCCACGAGCACCGGGTGCCGGTACCCCGCCGGCACCTCGAAGAGGCCCCCGAACGCCCCCAGGCCCTTGAGGACCCCCGGCGTGTAGGTGCTCTCCACCAGCTCCTTGACGCGTGCCAGCGCCTCGTCCGCCGACGCCAGGTCGACGCCCGCCTGCTTGTAGCCTCCTGCGCCTCCAGCCATGGCCGCCACTATACGGTCCGGCTCGTTCCGCCGTGGCGCGGCGTGCGCGGGACCGCGGGGTGCGTCGGCCCGCCGGCGCCTGGCCGCCCGGCTCGTGGGGGGCGCCTGCGGCTGGGTAGACTGACGCGTGCCCACCGCCATCGAGGTGCTGGTTCCGCTGCCGTTGGAGCCGCTCAGCTACCTGCCACCGTCGCTCCGCGGACGGGGGCCCGTGGGCGCCCGCGTGGCGGTGCCCTGGCAGGGGGGCGTGCGCGTGGGCCTGGTGGTGGGGGAGCGCGAGATCGGCACGGGGCGCGGCCTGGAGCTGAAGGAGGCGGTCGACTGGCTCGATGCGCAGCCGTTCATCGCGCCGGACGCGGTGGCGGCGCTGCTGCGGATGGCACGGCATGCGGCGGTTCCGGCCGGGGTGGCCCTGGCCACGCTGGCGCCGTGGGCGTTCCGGGACGAGCTGCGCCACGAGGTCCGAGCGGTGGCCGGCGCGCCCGTTGCCGGTCTCGACCTGACGCCGGAGTGGTCCGGCGCGGAGCGCCTGCCGGCGGAGCGGCTGGCATGGCTGCGCGAGCAGGGCCTGGTGGAGGAGCGCGTGTCCCGCGTGGAGCCCACCCGGACGGTGCTGGCGCCGCTGGCCGCGGTCGACGACGGGCTGGCGGGCGCGCGCCGCGCGAGCCAGCGGGCGGCCCTCCAGCGCCTGTGGGACCAGGAGTGGGCGGACAGCGCGGCGGCGCTGGCGCGCGACGCGGACGTGCCGGAGAGCGCGGTCCGGGCGCTCGTCGCCAAGGGCTACGCCGAGTACCGCGACGTCGCGGCGCCGGCGCCGACGCTGCCGGGGCCTCCTGCGGACGCCCTGCCGCCTCCGGCCCCGCCGCCGTGGGCGGTGCCGCCGGAGGGCGACGGCGCGGTGGTGGGCGGCCTGCGGCGCGAGCGCCTGGCCGCGCTGGCGCCGCGCCTGCGGGCCGACCTCGAGGCCGGCCGCAGCGTGCTCGTGCTGGCCCCCGAGCACGTGCGCCTGGCCGAGGCCGCCGAGGCGCTCGGGGGGCTGCCGCTGCAGGTGATGTCGGGGGATCTGGACGATGCCCAGCGCGCGCGGGTGTTCGAGGAGTTGCCGAGCTCGCCGCCGCTCGTGCTGCTGGGGACCTACCTGGCGCTGCTGGCGCCGTTGCCGCGACTGGGACGTGTGGTGGTCCTCGACGCCGGCAGCGGCAGCTACAAGCTGCAGAGCGGCGCCCGCCTGTTCGTGCCTCACGCCGCGTCGCTGCTCGCCGCCGCCGCCGGTGCGGCGCTCACGCTGGCGGACGTGGTGGCCGGCCCCGAGACGGTCGTGCGGCTACCGCCGGAGTCCCGGCGCAGCCTGCCGCTCCCGCGTCTACGGCTGCACGCCGTGGACATGTCCGGCAGCGGCAACTGGCCCCTCCACCCGGACCTGGTCGGCGTCTTGAAGCAGGTCCGGGAGCGGGACCGGCAGGCCGTGCTGGTAGCGCCACGACGCGGCTTCTCCGCGGCGCTCGGGTGCCCGGAGTGCGGCTACGTGGTGGAGTGCCCCAACTGCGACCTCAGCCTGCGCTACCACCGCCAGGACGGCCGCCTGCGCTGCCACCAGTGCGGGCACGAGCAGGACCCTCCCGAGGCCTGTCCGTCCTGCGGCGGGACCGCGCTGGAGCCGCTGCGGGGTGCCGGCACGCAGTGGGTGGCGTCGCGGGTGCAGGCGCTCCTGCCCGGCTTCCCGGTGCTGCGCTTCGACCGCGACCGGCGCGACGACCTGGGCGCGCTGCGGGCGGGCGCGCCGGGCGTGGTGGTGGGGACGACCGCGGTGCTGCGCCTGCCGCCGCTGCCGGAGGTGTCGCTGCTGGCGTTGACGCTGTTCGACACCCATCTGGCGGTCGCCGACTTCCGGGCCGAGGAGCAGGCCCTGCGGATGCTGCTGGAGCTGGCGGAGCTGGCGGGCGGCCGCCGGCCCCTGGTGCTGGCTCAGACCTTCCAGCCCGAGCATCCGGCGCTGCTCGCGCTGGCCTCCGAGGCTCCGGACGCGGCCGTGGAGGCGCTGCTCGGCCAGCAGCTCGAACGCCGCCGGCGCTTCGCGTACCCTCCGTTCGGAGCCATGGCCAAGCTCCAGCTGGCCGCGCGCGACGCGGCCGCCGCCTCCGATGCCGCCGTCGCCCTCGCCGCCGAGTTGCGCCGTCGCGGGGCGGGCGAGGACGAGGTGTTGGGGCCCGCGCCCGCCCCGGTGGCGCGGGTCAAGGGGCGTTACGCCTACCAGCTGCTGCTGCGTGTGCCGCAGGCCGACCGCCTGGAACAGGTCCTGAGCGGCCTGCCTCCCCGTCTGGGCAGGGCCAGTGTCCGCGTCGACGTCGACCCTCGCGACGTGGGCGAGCTGCTGGAGTGAGGACGGGAGGCGGGCATGGCGACGCATGGGAATGCCGTCACGAGCATCTTGCTCGTGACGATGTGAACGAACGGCAGCCCTGCCGCGCCCTCGCCCGCGCCCTCCCGGGCCGGCTGCGGCCGTGGCTTTTGCGCTTCTCACCGCGACCTGGCTATCATGTGCAGCGGACTGCTGGGCCATGCTGCAGAATCGACGCGCCACCCACGACTACGAGATCCTCGAACGCTTCGAGGCCGGCATGGAGCTGACCGGCAGCGAGGTGAAGGCTCTGCGTCAGGGCGGCGGGTCCATCGCCGGGGCCTTCGCGCGCGTGCGTGGGGGCGAGGTGTTCCTGGAGGGCATGACCATCCCCACCTACAGCGAGGCGAGCTACAACAACCATGAGCCCACCCGGGCGCGCAAGCTGCTCCTGAAGCGCCGCGAGATCGGGGAGATCACGCGCGGGCTGGAGCGGCGGGGGCTCACGCTGGTACCCTTGCGCGTCTACTTCAAGGACGGCTGGGCGAAGACGGAGGTCGCGTTGGCCCGCGGCAAGAAGCTCCACGACAAACGTCGCTCGGAGGCGAAGAAGGACGCACAGCGCGAGATGGAGCGGGCCATGAGCCGACGCGAGCGCGACGCGTGAGGCGCCCGTCGCCGCGGCCCAGGGCGGCGGCACGGCGCTGGTCGCTGCTGGCGGCCCTGCTGCTGGCGCTCGCCGTCGGTACCGCTGCCGGCCAGACGGCCCTGGTCGTCAACGGCGTCACCGTGGACGGCAGCACCACGAGCCTGGTGAAGGGCACCTCCTACGCTCCCGCGGCCGCGCTCGCCAGCGCGCTGGGCGCGCGCTACTTCACCGACGCCGACACCACCGTGGCCACCTTGCAGCTCGGCGGCCACGTCCTCGAAGCCGTCATCGCGACGGACCCGAGCAAGGCCTCGGCGGCGGGCGCCTTGCGCCTCGACGGCACCGCCATCGGCGGGCCCGCCGGGGTGATGCAGGACGGCGACGTGTATCTGCCCGTGAAGCAGGTGGCCGAGGCCCTCGGCGGACACGTCGCCTACCTGCAGCAACAGAAGACGGTGGTGGTGGTGCAGCCGCGCGCACAGCTCACCGGGCTCACCGCGCAGGGCAGCGGCTCCAGCCAGCAACTGGTCCTACAGCTCTCCGCGCCGGTGGGCTTCTCGCGCTTCTACAACCAGCCGGTGACCACGCTGCAGCTGCACTTCGACCGCACCGACCTGCAGGGCGGCCTGAGCGGCGTCCAGGGCGACAGCTTCGTGCGCGCCGACGCCAGCAGCTCGGGCGACGGGGTGGACGTGCGCGTGCAGCTCGCGCCCCACACCGACTACCGCCTCTACAGCCTGCCCGACGGCAACGGCTTCCGCGTGGTCGTGAGCTTCACGCCCGCCAGCGCCGCGCAGCAGACGGCGCCGCACATCGTCATCGACCCGGGCCACGGCGGACAGGACCCCGGCATCAACTTCCCCGGATACGGCAGCGAGGCCTCGTTGACCCTGGCCTTCAGCCAGCAGCTCCAGAAGATCCTCGAGGGACGCGGCTTCCAGGTCACCCTCACGCGTACCGGCGACTACAGCGTGGACGCCGCCACCCGCTCGCGCGACGGCATCGGCGCGGACCTGTTCGTGTCGATCCACGGGTCGGTGCTGCCGCCCGGGCAGTTCAACGCCTACTACCTGTCGGACGCCTCCAGCGTGGGCTCGCTGTCGATGGCCATCCGGCAGAACGCGCAGAGCGCGGTCCAGGGCCAGGACGTCAGCGCGCTCAGGCGTAAGATCCTGCTGGGGCTGGTGCCGCAGCTCGATGTCGGCCGGAGCTTCGCCGACGGCTTGGGGACGCAGCTGTTCCAGAACGGGGGCTACCGCGCCAGTGACACCGGCGGAGCGCCGCTCTACGTGCTGGGCGGTGCGGCCGGGCGCGGCGTGATGCTCGAGTTCAGCCCCCAGGACCTGGCCTCCGACACCCTTGCCGCGGCGCTGGCGGGCGCGCTCGCCAACCTGCTCGCCTCCGGGGGCGCGACCCAGTGATCGAGCCTCGGCACCGTTCCCCGGCGTGGTGGCGGCGCGTCGCCACGCCGTACCTGCTGGCGGCTGCGCTGGTGTTCCTGGCCAGCGGCGTGTTCTTCGTCTCGGGCCGCGGGCCGCGGGTCGGCAAGCCGACGGCGGTGGACATCAAGCCGCCCGCGGCCAACGCGGCGACGCACAGCCAGGAGGTGCGGCTGGTGCTGGTGGACAGCGGCGGTCTGGCGCGCCCGCACTTCGTGACGCTCGGGCTGCCCGGTGACCCCGCCGCTCAGCTCGAGGACATCCTCGGCGCCCTCCAGAAGGCGATGCAGCAGGACGGCACCTGGCCGCAGAACCTGGGGACCCCGCAGGTCTACGTGCAGCAGTCCAACCGCAAGGAGATCGCCGTGGTGAACATGCGCGAGACGGGGCCGGTGGCGGTGGGCGTGACGCAGGAGCTCGAGCTGCTGCACTCCATCCAGCAGACGGCGTTGGCCAACGGCGCCGACGAGGTGCGCTTCCTCAGGGACGGCCAGCCCACCGCCACCTTCCTGGGTCACGTCGCGGTCGACAGCGGCATCTGAGCGCCGTCTCCGGGCCGCGGCCGAAGCCGGCTCCGGCCGCGTGCCGCGCGCTCAGGGGTACATGCGGGTGAGCATGCGCGGGAAGGGGACCACCTCGCGCAGGTGCTTGGCGCCGACGATCCATGCCAGCGTGCGTTCCAGGCCCAGCCCGAAGCCGGAGTGGGGCACGCTGCCGTAACGGCGCAGGTCCACGTACCAGCCGAACGCCTCGCGCGGCAGCCCGTGCGCCGCGATGCGCTCCTCGAGCAGCGCCAGCTCGTGGATGCGCTGGGAGCCGCCGATGATCTCGCCGTACCCCTCGGGAGCGATCATGTCGTCGCAGAGCACGCGCGTGGGGTCGTCCGCCACCGGTTGCATGTAGAAGGCCTTGGCCTGGGTCGGCCAGCGCTCCACCAGCACGGGTCTGTCGAAGCGCTCGCCCAGCAGGGTCTCGTGCGGCGCGCCGAAGTCCTCGCCCCAGGCGAGCGTCTCCCCGGTCTCCGCCAGGAGCGACAACGCCTCGTCGTAGCTGATGCGCGGGAAGCCGCCCTCCGCGCTCGGCTCCAGCCGCCGGGGATCGCGGCCGAGCATCTCCAGCTCGGTACCGCGGCGCTCCAGCACGCGGCCCACCAGGTAGGAGACCAGGTCCTCCTGGAGCTGCATGTTGCCCTCGTGCTCGAGGTAGGCCACCTCCGGCTCGATCATCCAGAACTCCAGCAGGTGCCGTCTGGTCTTGCTCTTCTCGGCCCGGAAGGCGGGCCCGAAGGTGTACACCTTGCCGAACGCCAGCGCGCCGGCCTCGGCGTAGAGCTGGCCGGACTGCGACAGGTAGGCGTTGTCCTGCTCGAAGAGCTCGATCTCGAACAGGTTGGTCGTGCCCTCCACCGCGGTGGGCATGAAGAAGGGTGCGTCGAACCGGACGAAGTCGCGCTGGCCGAAGAAGTCGTGCACGGCGCGCTCCAGCTCGTCGCGGATGCGCAGCGTCGCCCACGGCCCGCGGTGCCGCAGGTAGAGGTGCCGGTTCTCGAACAGGAAGTCGACGCCGTGCTCCTTGGGGGTGATGGGGTAGTCGGCGGCAGCGCCCACGGCTTGCAGCTCGGCGACCCCCAGCTCGACGCCGCTGGGAGCGCGGGCGTCCTCGCGCACCACCCCGCGCACGACGACGCTGGTCTCCTGGGTGAGGGCACGGGCGCGCTCGAACGCCTCGTCGCCCGCGTCGGCGCGGGAGATCACGCCCTGGACGAAGCCGCTGCCGTCGCGAAGCTGCAGGAAGGCGATCTTCCCGCTGGAACGCAGGTTGGTGAGCCACCCACGGACCTCGACGGTGTCGCCGAGGTGCTCCGGGAGGCGCTCGATGGAGGTCGGTGCCATGCCTGGGAGTCTATCAGGGGCGCGTCCCGCGGCCGCGCGGGGCGGCGGCCGCCCGATCTGCGGTCCGCCCGGCCGGCGCCCTCGCGCTCAGGACCGCTCGAGGACCAGAGCGTCCTCCAGGGCCGCCACCACACCGCACGACTCGACGTCCCCCGCGACGTTCGAGAAGCGTTCGAGCAGCTCCGGTGCGCTGTTGGCCATCACCACGGGGTGCCCCACCTCTTCCAACATGGGGACGTCGCCCAGGCTGTCGCCGACGGCCATGGCATCCTCCAGGCGGATGCGCAGCACCTCGGCCACGTGGCGCACGGCGCTGGCCTTGGAGACGCCCAGCTGCGTCACGCTCACGAAGGCGGTGGAGTTCAGCGCGGGACTGGTGGCGGTGGACACCTGCACGTCCTCGCCCGAGGCGGCCATCACCACGGGCACCTCGGTGAGGGGCACCACCCACTGGGCGCGAATCACCGGCTCGTTGGCGACGACGTCCTCGAGGTCGCGCACGATGGCCGTCACGCCGATCATCTTGGCGTGCGCCTCGCTCATGTCGGTCTTGCGCTCCACGAACAGGTTGCTGGGGGTGTACAGCTCCAGGACGCTGCCGAGCCGGCGCGCCTGCGACAGCAGACGGCGGGCGGTCGCTTCCTTCAGTGCCGAGGCCTTGAGGGTCTCGCCGTCCGGGTAGGCGATGTGGGCGCCGCTCTGGAAGACGTGGGGAGCGGCCGGGCCCAGGCGCTCCGCCACGCGCTGCGCGATCCCGAAGGCGGGGCGGCCGGTGCACACCACCAGCTTGACGCCGGCCTGGCGTAACCTCTCGACGGCGTCCCACACGCACTCCTGCACCGTACCCTGGGAGCCGATCAGGGTGCCGTCGAGGTCGAGCACCACCAGGGGGATCATGAGGCGCGCTCGCCGGCCAGCATCAGGCCGAGCTCGCCGAGCTGGCCCGCGTCCAGCGGTGACGGCGCGCCGGTGAGCGGGTCGACGCCACGCTGGTTCTTGGGGAAGGCGATGACGTCGCGGATGCTGGGCACCTGGGCGAGCAGCATCACCAGCCGGTCGAGGCCCCAGGCGATGCCGCCGTGGGGCGGCGCGCCGTAGGCCAGCGCCTCCAGGAAGAATCCGAAGCGGCGCTCGGCCTCGGCATCGCTGAAGCCCAGGGCCCGGAACATGCGCCGCTGCACGTCGATGCGGTGGATACGCAGGCTGCCGCCGCCGACCTCGTTGCCGTTGAGCACCAGGTCGTAGGCGACGGCACGCACGGCGCCCGGGTCGCGCTCCAGCAGCTCGAGGTCCTCGTCGTGGGGACGGGTGAAGGGATGGTGCATGTAGGTCCAACCGCCGCTGTCCTGGTCCTCCTCGAGCAGCGGGAAGTCGATCACCCACAGGAACGCGGTGGCGGCGGCGTCGAGCTCCAGCCCGAGCAGCTCGGGCAGGCGGCTGCGGACCGCGCCCAGCGCCGTGCAGGCCACCTTCCAGCGGTCGCCGACCAGCAGCAGGACGTCGCCCGGGTCGGGCGCCAGCCGGGCCAGGGCATGGCTCTCCGCGTCGCTCAGGAACTTGGCGATGGGGCCGCTGAACCCCTCCTGGCCCGCGCGCCTGAGCCAGGCCATGCCGTGGGCGCCGTAGCGCCTGGCGTGCGCCTCGAGATCGTCGAGGGCGCGCCTGGTGAGCGGTCCGGCGAGGGCCGCCGGCACGGGCAGGGCTTTGACCGCGCCGCCGGCCTCCAGGACGGACGCGAAGGCCCGGAAGGCGGAGCCCTCGAAGGCGGCCGAGACGTCTTCGAGCGTGAGCTCGAAGCGGATGTCGGGCTTGTCGCTGCCGTAGCGGTCCATCGCCTCCCGGTACCCGATACGCGGGAAGGGGGTCGCGATCCTCGCGCCGGTGGCGGCTTCGACCACGCGCTCCATCAACCCCTCGTTGAGCCTCAGCACGTCGTCCTGCTCCACGAACGCCATTTCCAGATCGAGCTGGGTGAAGTCCGGCTGGCGGTCGGCGCGCAGGTCCTCGTCACGGAAGCACCGTGCGATCTGGAAGTAGCGGTCCACGCCCGCCATCATCAGCATCTGCTTGAAGAGCTGAGGGGACTGCGGCAGGGCGTAGAAGCTCCCGGGCTTGAGGCGCGCCGGCACCACGAAGTCGCGCGCGCCCTCGGGGGTGGAGAGGGTGAGGAGCGGCGTCTCCACCTGCACGAAGCCGAGCGCGTCCAGGTGGTCCCAGATCGCCTTGGTCACGCGGTGTCGGAGCAGCAGCGGCGCCAGCGCCTCGGGACGGCGAAGGTCGAGGTAGCGGTGCTTGAGGCGCAGCTCCTCGTTGACGTCGGCGACGTCGATGCTGCCGTCGACCAGGAAGGGCGGCGTGCGGGCGGGGGAGAGCACTTCCAGGCGGCTGGCGACCACCTCGACCTCGCCGGTGGGGGTGCGCGCCGAGCGTTGCGACTCCGGCCTCAGCCGGACGTCGCCCTCGATCTCGACCACGAACTCGCCGCGGAGCGCTTGCGCTGCCTGGAACGGCGCGCCGTCCGTCGTGCCTGCCGGCTCCACGATGACCTGGGTCGACCCCTCGCGGTCACGGAGGTCGATGAAGATCACGCCTCCCAGGTCGCGCCTGCGGTTGACCCAGCCCTGCAAGAGGACGTGCTGGCCGTCGTCGGAGGCGCGAAGGCCTCCGCAGGAATGGCTCCGTCTCATGCCCGTGAGCTTAACAGAGCGCCGACCCGGCGCCGGCTCAGGCGCGCGCGTCGAGGAAGCCCTCGAGGTCGCTCACCGGCACCTCGGTCTGCTCGCCGCTTGCCATGTGCTTGAGTTGCAGCACGTCCTTGCGCCGCTCGGCCTCGCCCCGGAGGCCGGCGAAGGTCGCACCGCTGCGGTCGGCGTCGCGCAGGCCCTTGCCCGGGTTGCGCCTCACGTAGGCGTGTTCGACGCGCCTGCTGCGCCGCAGTCGCACGGCCAGGGCGGCCACTTCGGCGATCGCGGCGTCGTCGAGAGGCACCAGGAACAGCTCGGGCGCTTCGTCCGCGGCGGCCGCCAGCGCCTCCTGGGCCATGGCGTCGAGGACGCGCTCGACCCCCATGGCCCAGCCCACGCCGGGCATCGGTGGGCCGCCGAGGTTCTCGACCAGACCGTCGTAGCGGCCCCCGCCGCCCAGGGCGGACTGCGCCCCGATGCCCTGATAATGGGCCTCGAAGGCGGTGCGGCGGTAGTAGTCGAGGCCGCGCACGATGCCGGGGTCGATCTCGAAGGGGACACCCCAGTCGCGCAGGAACGCCAGGACCTGGTCGAGGTGCGCCCGGGCGGCCTCCCCCAGGAAGTCGATGGGGCGCTCGAGGGGCGCCACCAGCGCCTGGTCCTCCTCGGACTTGCTGTCGAGCACGCGCATGGGGTTGAGGCGCAGCCGTTCCCGGCTGGTCTCGGACAGGCGCTGCTGCACGGGCTCGAGCTCGGCGCGGAGGTAGGCGTTGTAGGCCGCGCGGTCCTCCGGGTCGCCCACCGAGCCCACCCGCATGTGCACGCGGTCGAGCCCGCAGGCGCGCAAGGTGGCGTACATGAGCTGCACCGCCTCGGCGTCGGCGAGCGCCTGCGACAGGCCGAGGATCTCCAGGTTGATCTGGTGGAACTGCCGGTAGCGGCCGCGTTGCACGTTCTCGGCGCGGAACAGCGGGCCGGCGCTCCACAGCTTCACCGGCGTGGGCAGCGTGTGCATGCCGTGCTCGATGAAGGCGCGGAGCACGCCGGCGGTGAACTCCGGCCGCAGCGTGAGGCTACGGCCGCCGCGGTCCTCGAAGGTGTACATCTCCTTCTGCACGATCAGGTCGGCCGACTCGCCGACCGACTTCTCGAAGACCTCGCTGTACTCGAACACCGGCGTGGTGAGCGGCCGGGCCCCGGCGCGCTCCAGCACCTGCTCGGCCGCCGACAGGAGCCGGCGCCAGGCCGGCTGCTCCTCGGGCAGGACGTCGTGGGTGCCCTTGACGGCTTGCGACTTCATAGTCTGAGAGTCTACACCGAGCCCCCCGCCGGTCCTGCGCGCGACGGCGCGGGTCCGGCGCGAACGAGCGGGGCCGCTCGAGAAGCGGCCCCGCTCGGCCCTGTCACGGGAAGGCGCCTCGCGGCGCCGGCGAAGGTCAGGGAAGGTTGGCCGGCAACCCGTTCGACGGCACGCCGTGCACGTACACGAAGACGTATCCGAAGCCGGCGTTGGTGGGCTCGGGGAACTCGATGCGATCGTTGGTCCACGACGTGGGCATGATCTTCACGCCGCCGTTGTGGTTCATGTCCGCGCCGACCAGCACGTAGCTGCCGGCTGCTTGACCGCCTTTGCCGTCGCCGAAGTAACGGCCCTGGAGCACCATGGTGCCGCCGGCGGTCTGTGGGGGTGTCACGGCTATCAGGGTCGGCACCACGTTGGTGTCCACGTGTGCGGTGGGCGCGCACGCGGCGAGCGTGATGGCGAGCAACCCGAGCGCGATCCAGGCAAGACGCTTCACGGTCTCCTCCTCGTCCTCCAGAGCCTACGTAGCGCCCGACCCCGCGTCAATGGGATGTTTCATAGCCCTGGGCGCGTCTCCGCCGCGGCTGCCGGCGGCGTCACGGTACCATCGTGGCGTGGCCAGTCACGCCTTCGCCTACCTGGCGCGTCTGAAGTACATCCTGCGCTGGGGCCTGATGCGCAACACGCGCCCCGAGAACACGCAGGAGCACAGCCTGCAGGTGGCGATGATCGCCCACGGCCTGGCCGTGATCGCCAACCGCCTCTACGGTGGCGACGTCGACCCCCAGCGCACCGCGCTGCTCGCGGTCTACCACGACGCCGAGGAGGTCATCACGGGCGACGTGCCCACGCCCATCAAGTACTTCAACCCGGCGATCTCCGACGCCATGGTCGGCATCGGCACGGTGGCGCGCGAGCGGCTCCTGGCGATGTTCCCGGAGGCGGTGCGCGACGACTACCGCTCCTTGCTGGTGCCGCGGGCGGACGACGCCGCGGAGTGGCGGCTGGTGAAGCTGGCGGACAAGGTGGCCGCCTACCTCAAGTGCGTGGAGGAGGCGACGGCGGGCAACCGCGAGTTCGCCCGCGCCGAGCAGGCCCTGCTGGCCGAGCTGGCGAACGTCGAGGAGCCGGCGCTGCGCTACTTCATGGACACCTTCGTGCCCAGCTTCCAGCTCACGCTGGACGAGCTGGACTGACGCCGGACGAGCGGTGCGGCGGCGCCGGGGCGGTCGGCGGCGTCGTCCCGGCAGGGCCACGGGCCTGTATGTGCTCAGGTTTCACGAGCGAGATGCATGTGACATCGTGAATACCCTGCGGCGGCCGCGGTGGAGGAGAGCGGCGCTCCCGACCTCCGGCCCGGCTGCGCGGCCCGCACGGGCGCCGCATGCCGGCTGATAGACTTCTCTGGCGCCTCGCGGGCGTGACGTGGCAAGGGCGGAGGTGAGGGCCATGCTCGAGGCTCCCGACTTGGAAGCGCAACAGGATGAGCTGCTCGAGCTGGTCGAGGCGCGGAACTTCGAGGAGCTGCGCGCCCGGCTCCGCGACCGCGAGCCTCCCGATCTGGCCGAGCTGATGGACGACCTCCCGCACGAGGCCGAAGCGGTGATCTTCCGGATCCTGCCGCGCGCGCTGGCCGCCGACACCTTCGAGTACCTGCGCGTCGACGCTCAGGAACGCCTGTTGCGGGCCATGGGCGACCGCGAGGTGGCCCGCATCCTCAACGACATGTCGCCCGACGATCGCACCGCCTTGCTGGAGGAGCTGCCGGGCAAGGTCACCAAACGCATGCTCAACCTGCTGTCGCCCGAGGAGCGCAGCGTCGCCACCCGTCTACTCGGTTACCCGGAGGACTCGGTGGGCCGCCTCATGACGCCCGACTACGTGGCGGTGAAGCCGCACTGGACGGTCGCCGACGCCCTGGCGCACATCCGTCAGTTCGGCAGCGACTCCGAGACGCTGAACATGCTCTACGTCACCGCCAAGGGCGGCACGCTCATCGACGACCTGCGCATGCGCGAGCTGTTGCTGGTCGACCCGGACACGCGCATCGAGGAGCTGATGGACCGGCAGTTCGTGGCGCTCGAGGCCACGCAGGACCAGGAGGAGGCGGTCACCGCCTTCCGCCGGCTGGACCGCACGGCGCTGCCGGTCACCGACAGCGGCGGCATCCTGGTCGGCATCGTGACCGTCGACGACGTGCTCGACGTCGCCGAGGAGGAAGCCACCGAGGACTTCCACAAGCTGGGCGGGGTAGAGGCCTTCGACGAGCCCTACCTGCGCATCGGCATCCCCACGCTGGTCCGCAAGCGCGCGGTGTGGCTCGTCATGCTGTTCATCGGCGAGATGCTCACCGCCACCGCCATGGGGTTCTTCCAGAACGAGCTCGCCAAGGCCGTGGTGCTGGCGCTGTTCATCCCCCTGATCATCTCCAGCGGCGGCAACTCCGGCTCGCAGGCGGCCACCCTGGTGACGCGCGCCATGGCGCTGGGAGAGGTCACGTTGCGCGACTGGTGGCGGGTGATGCGGCGCGAGCTCCTGGCCGGCCTCTCGCTCGGCGTCATCCTGGGGGCCGTGGGCTTCGTGCGCATCACCGTCTGGGCCCTGGCGTTCGACAGCTACGGCCCGCACTGGCCGCTCATCGCCGCCACCATCTTCTTCTCGCTGATCGGCGTGGTGCTGTGGGGCTCGCTGGCAGGCTCGCTGCTGCCGATCGTCCTCAAGCGCATCGGCGCCGACCCGGCGTCGTCGTCGGCGCCCTTCGTGGCGACGATCGTCGACGTCACCGGCATCATCATCTTCTTCACGGTGGCCGCGATGATGCTCTCCGGAACGCTGTTGCGGTAGCCGGGGTCGCGGCGCGTGGCGTACGGCGTCGCGACCCGCACGGCGCGCGGGGCCGTGCGGAGAGCTGTCGCGAAGCCGCCCGCCGGATGAGCCGACAGATCTGCCGACAGATCGGCGAGGGAGCGCGGCGAGTGGTTGGACGAGCTCGTGAGGCGAGGCGCTGCCTCGGAGCCGTTGGCCGCCGGTAGTCAACACGACTTATCAAATCGTTGGGACGCCCTCCCAACGCCCCGGCCCGCGGCCTGGCGTCCCTCCCCGACCCCCCGAACGACCCTCGAATCCCCGAGCGCCGTTCCCTCCTAGCCCATCGGATCGTGTCAGCGACGCTGTTCTAGCGATATGTAGACCGGTCGCTCCGCGACTAAGCGTATGGCTAGACCGTTCCATATACCGCCCCAGAAGCTCGGCGCGGCCCGGTGCCGGTTGGTGGGAGCGGATCGCCGCTGGCTAGCCTCGAGCCATGGTCATCGCCAGCGCCCCGATGGGCGAAGGCGGGCCCGTCCGCGCGAACCTCGGCTCCGTGCCCGGCGAGACGATCCTGGGGGCCAACGTGTTCCGCGACGTGTTCGTTCCGCGACGTGCTCGGGGGCATTCGCGACAGCGTCGGCGGCCGCAGCCGGGCGTACGAGGGCAGCTTGCGGCAGGCCGAGGTGCTGGCCTGTAGGAGCTGGCCCGCAGGCGCTGGAGGCGCGGCGCCCCAGGCGGGACGCGGCGCCGCGGGAGGCGCGGCCGGGGCGCACCCGGCAGGCGGCCGGCGAACGGCCGAGAACTATGAAAAACCTGATAACTCGTCTTATCACGGTTTGCTACGCTGGCCGCATGATCGCTTCACGCGCCCTGCAGCGGGCCGCCCGGTGGACCGCCGACCCGGGGCGCGACCGTCCACGGAGGGCGTCATGACCGAGATCCAACGCTACCAGGGCGACGCCCTGAGTCGTGCCGAGAGCTGGGCGGCGTTGCCGCCCGAGGAGCTCAAACGCCGCGCGGCGCGCGCCGCCAACGCCCGCGACCTCGAGGAGCTGTGGGCGCTCAGCGAGGCGTACCTGTTCCTGCACGGCTCCAAGGGCGCCCGGGCCAGCCGGCACACCCTGCGGACCTACCGGCGTGGCATCGAGGACCTGCTGGAGGGCTGGCAGCACGAGAACCTGCTGCGCCCCGCCCGCGATGCCGGGGTGCTGTACATCCGCCGCCTGGAGGCTACGCCCAACCCGGAGACCGGCGCCAGGCCGCAGGCGTCCACCTTGCAGGTCAAGCTGGCCGCGGCGCGCACGCTGTACCGGGCGCTGCGCTGGTCGGGCGCCACCGAGGCGCGGCCTTTCGAGGACGTCCGGGTCGCGCGCGATCCCACGCCGCCGTGGGAGAAGCGCCGGCCCTACGGCGACCGCGAGGTGGAGCGCCTGCTGGAGCTGGCCGAGCCGGCCGAGCGCGTGATGGTGCTGCTGGGCGCCCACGCGGGACTGCGGATCAGCGAGATGACCGCGCTGCGCTGGGAGGAGCTCGACCTGGCGCACGGCGAGCTGCGGGTCGAGGCCGGCAAGGGCGGCAAGCGTGCCCGGGTGCGCATGACGCGGCGCCTGCGGGACGCCCTGGAGGCACTTCGCGACGCGCCCGCGGCGCCGAACCGCCAGCGCGGCTCCGAGCTGGTGCTGCCCTGGGGCACCGACCACGCCCGTACGCACTTCAGGCGCCTGTGCCAGCGCGCGGGTGTCGAGTACGCCTCGGCCGGCGTGCACGGCCTGCGGCACGGCGCGGGCACGCGCTACTACCGCCAGACCCACGACCTCGGCCGCGTGGCGGCGCACCTGCGGCACGCCGACATCCAGACCACGCGCATCTACGCCAAGATCGACCAGGACGCGATCGGCGAGGACATCGACGACTGGTGATCGCCGGTGCGTGGGTGCCGGTTGTGCGTGCCGGTGCGTGGGCAACCGCGCCCGAGCGCTCAGGGGTCGGCCGCGTAGGCCGCCACCGTGCCTCTGCTCACGTGGGTGACGTGCTCACCGGTGTTCACCAGGAGCCGGCCCTGGGCGTCGATGCCCGCGGCGGTGCCCTCCACCGGGCCCTCCGGCGCCAGGATGCGGACCCGCCGGGACGCCAGCGCGTCGTGCGCCGCGAACCGTTCCGCCAGCGTCGCGGCCTCGTTCCACCACAGCTCCAGGCCGCGCTGGATGCCCTCCAGCACGACGGCATGCACGCCCTCGAGGTCCCAGCCGCGCAGCGCCGTGGCGCCCTCGGGGACCTCGTTGGCGACGTTGACCCCTACGCCCACCAGGAGGTGCCCGCGGCGGTACTCGGTGAGGATGCCGGCCAGCTTGCGGCCACGGTAGAGCAGGTCGTTGGGCCACTTGATCTCGACCTTCACGCCGTAGGCGGCCAGGGTGCCGGCCAGGCCGATCGCCACGGCGATGGCGCTGCCGCCGGCGGCGAGGCGGGGCGGTTCCGGATCCCGCACGGCCAGCGTCTGATAGCTGCCGCCGGGTCCGCTGAGCCACGGGCGCCCGCGGCGGCCTCTCCCCTGCGTCTGCTCCAGGGCGCGCACCACCAGGCCGTCGACGTCCTCGCCGCGGTCCAGCCGGGCGCGCGCTTCGGCCTGCGTCGACGGCAAGGCGTCGACGCTCTCGATGCGGAAGGCGATCGCGAGTGGCACGGCGCTACGCCTGCGGGACGGCGTCCTCGCGGCGGATGCTGAACACGCGGCTGACGCCCTCCTCGGTGGTGACCCCCCAGAGCACGTCGGCCACCTCGAAGGTGGCCTTCTGGTGGGTGATCAGCACGAACTGGGTGCCGGCCCGCGCCAGGCGCGAGACGAAGGCGCAGTAGCGCCGGATGTTGGCCTCGTCGAGAGGCGCATCGACTTCGTCCAGGACGGCGATCGGCAGACCTGCCGCGCCGTCGTCGTCGGTCATCAGCGCGAACAGGAAGGCGAGGGCCCCCATGGTGCGCTCCCCCACCGAGAGCAGGTGCAGCGACTGGGTCTGCTTGCCGGGCGGCTGCAGCTTGATCCGCACCCCCACGGGCCGCCCGTCCTCGTGCTCGACCTCGATGTCACCGGCGCCCTCGCTGCCGAAGAGCTGCTCCACGTGGGCCTGGAAAGCGCTGCGAAGCCTGCCGAGGGCGGTCTCCAGGCGAGCGTTGGTCTCGCGGTCGATACGCAACAGCGTCCCCTCGAGCTCCGTGACCGCCAGCGCGCCCTGGACCGCTTCGACCTCCAGGCTCTCCTTGCGCTCCCGCGTCTCCTGCAGGTCGCGCGCCGCCCGGTGGTTGACCGGCCCCAGCGCCTCGAGGTCGGCCTCCACCTCGCGTAGCCTGGCGCGTGCCGCGCGCTCGCTCAGCTCCAGCAGCGAGGCGCCCTCGGGGAAGCCCTGCAGCTCCTCCTGCGCCAGCTCGAGCGCCGCCTCGCGGCGCGCGCGCTGGACGTTGGCGGCCTCCAGCTCCTGGCCGCGCGCGGCCTGCAGCTCCGTCTCTTGCGAGAGGCTCACGTCGAGGCCGGCGTCGCGCTCGCGGGCGGCGGCCAGCGCGGCCTCGGCCTCCTCCAGCCCCGTCGGGAGCGCCGCCTCCGCCGCTTCGACGGCGGCGCGCGCGGCCTGCAACTGCCGCTCCAGCTCCTCCAGCGCCTGCTCCTGGCGGCCCGCCTGCGTGCGGAGCTCGGCCGCGCGGGCCCGGCCCTCCTCGAAGCGCTCCCGCGCCTGCCGGTAGGAGCGCCAGCGCTCCTCCAGGACCAGCCTTCCCTGCCGCACCTCGCCGAGCTCCTCCCGGCGGGCCGAAACCGCCTCGCGGAGCCTCTCCAGGCGTTCGGACGCCGCCCGCGCGCCGGCCTCGAGCGCCTCCAGGCGGGCGGCGTCCGGCGCCTCCGCGGGCGCCTCGAGCGCGGCGATGGCCTCCTCGATGGCGGCACGTCGGGCCCGCAGGTCTTCGAGCAGCGCGTCGCGCCGCGAGGCGGCCTCACGCGCCTCGGCGAGGGCGTGCCGGGCGCGCTCGGCGGCCTGGCGGAGCTCCGGCTCCCGCGCCTGAAGGCCGCGCACCGCCGCCTGGCGGCGCTCGAGCTCGGCCCGCGCCTCGGCGGCGGCGTCGGCCGCCCGCGCGGCCGCCGTCTGCGCCTCCTCCACCTCGGCGGCGGCGCCCAGCACGCTCCCCTGACTCATGCGGCGCCCGCCGCTCATGGCTCCGGACGTCTCCAGGATGTCGCCACCCAGCGCCACCAGACGGGCGCGCGGGCCGCCGCCACGGACCAGCGCGGTGGCGCGCGCCATGTCCTCGACCAGGAGGGTGCCGCCCAGCAGCTGCTCGGCGACGATCCGGTAGGCGGGGTCGACCTCCACGACGTCGACGGCGGCGCCGACCACGCCGTCGCGCCCCAGCAGCCCGGCCGGCACGCGCCGGCCCCCCGGCTCCAGCAGATCGAGCGGCAGGACGGTGACGAAGCCGCCCCGCTCGCGCACGTGCTCGAGCACCCGGCGGCCTGTGTCGGCGTCGTCGACCACCACGTACTCGGCACGCCGCCCCAGGGCGGCTCCGATGGCGACGCGGAAGCGCTCCGGCACCCTCAGCAGGTCGCCCACCGAGCCGCGGATGCCGGGGATGCCCGAGACCAGGGCGTTACGCGGGCCCTGGGCATAGGAGCGCCGCGCCTCGAAGGCCGCCTGCTGGCGCTGCGCGGCGCGGGCCAGCGCCTGGCTCTCGGCCTCCAGGCCGGCATGCCGCTCGTGCGCCGCGGCCAGAGCGCGGCGCGCCTCCTCGAGGGCCGTGGCGTGCGTCGCGGCGTCGCCCTCCGCGGCGGCCGAGGCCGCCGCCAGGGCCGCCAGCTCGGGGCCGGCGCCCTGCTCCAGGGCGGCGAGGCGTTCCGTCGCCTCGCGCGACTGTCGTTCCAGCTCGGCGGCACGCGTCTCGAAGGCGGCACGCTGACGCTGGGCGTCGGCCTGCGCCCGGCGTTCGCGCTCGAGCGCTTCGGCCGCCTCGCCCGACGCCTCCCGGGCGCGCGCCAGCTCCTCGGACGAGCGCTCGAGCTCCCCCGCCAGCGCCGCCTCGCGCTCGACGAGCGGCGCCGCGTCGCCCTCGGGCGCGCTGGGGGGGTCTGCCGCCTCCAGGCGGGCGGCCTCCTCGCGGGCGGCCGCCAGGGCGGAGGCCACGGCGTCCCGGCGCTCGGCGGCGCGCGCCGCCTGCTCCTGCGCCACCCGCAGGTCGCCGCGCTTCACCTCGGCGTCGGCCAGCGCCTTGCGGTAGCGCTCCTCGGCCCCGTCGCGCTCGCGCCGGGCGGCTTGCTGCTCGCGCCGCAGCTCCGCCAGGCGCGTGCGCCCCTCGACGATGGCGGCCTCCAGCTCGCCGCGCCGCTCCCCCAGCCCGCGCAGCTCGCCCTCCAGGCCTTCCACGCGGCGCCGCGCGGCCGTGACCCGCAGGCGCAACGCCTCGGCGCTCGAGCGGGCGTGACGTTCGGCCTCCGCGGCCTCGGCCGTGAGCGCCTCGCAGCGCTCCTCGAGCTCCACCAGCACGTCCTGCAGGCGGTCCAGGTGGCCGCGCGCGGTCTCGAGCCGCGCCACCGTCTGCTCCCGGCGCGCGCTCATGCGGCCGACGCCGGCAGCCTCCGCCACGTACTCCAGCAGCTTCGGCGGATCGGCGATGAGGACCTGGCTGACCTCGCCCTGCCCGATGATCGCCACCCCGGTGCGGCCCAGCCCGCTGCCGGCGAGCGCCTCCTCGAGGTCGAGGAAGCGCGCGTTGCGGCCGTTCAGCTTCAGGCGCGTGGCGCCGTCGCGGTCGAGGCTGCGGTAGAGCTTGATGGCGCGGCCGTCGCCGCTCAGCTCCACCTCCACCTCGGCCAGGCCGACGCTGCGCTTGCCGGACGCGCCGTGGAAGATCAGGTCGCGCTTGTCGGCGGCCCGGAACTCGCGCGCGCGGCCGCCCCCGGTGGTCCACTTGAGCGCGTCGATGAGGTTGGACTTGCCGGAGCCGTTGGGCCCGATGATGCCCGTGACGCCGGGCGCGAACTCCACGGCGGTGCGGTTCCCGAAGCTCTTGAAGCCCTGGAGCGACAGGGAGGTGAGACGCACGCGCCAGTCTACTCCGGCCCCGGCGCCGCCGGGCCGCGGGCCGCGCGGGCTGCGAGGGCGCTCTTCCTCACGCCCCGGAGCCGGCCAGCGCCCGCAGCAGGCGCGCGCTGGTGGCGATGCCGCGCAGGTAGTCGCGCACCGCCAGCTTCTCGTTGGGAGCGTGGGCGCGGTCGTCCTCCAGGCCGAAGCCCACCAGCACCACCTCGCAACCCAGCAGCTCCTGGAAGTCGGCCACCACCGGGATGGTGCCGCCGGTACGGGCGAACACCGGCTCGCGGCCGAAGGTGGCACGGAGCGCCTGCGCCGCGGCCCGCACGCTGCGCGCGTCGAGCGGCGTGGACGCCGGGCGGCCGCCGTGCAGGCGCCTCACGGAGACCTCCACGCCGTCGGGCGCCAGGCTCTCCAGGTAGCGTGCGAGCTTGTCGCTTATGTCGTCCGGGTCCTGCCCGGGCACCAGCCGGCAGGACAGCTTGGCGCCCGCCGTGGCGGGGATGACGGTCTTGGCGCCCTCGCCCTGGAAGCCGCCCCAGATGCCGTTGCAGTCGAGCGTGGGCCGTCCCCAGAGGCGTTCGATCAGGCTGTACCCGGCCTCGCCGGGCGTCGCCGACACGCCGGCATCGGCGCGGAAGGCGGCCTCGTCGAAGGGGGCGGCCGCCATGCGGCGGCGCTCCTCGTCGCCGAGCGGCTCGACCGCGTCGTAGAACCCGGGCACGCTCACGCGGCCGCTCTCGTCCTTGAGGCGTGCCAGCATGCCCGCCAGGGCGTTGATGGGGTTGGGCACGCCGCCGCCGTAGGCGCCGGAGTGCAGGTCGCGGCCGGCGGTTCGGACGGAGACCTCGAGGTAGGCGAGCCCCTTGAGCCCGTAGGTGAGCGTGGGCGTGTCCGGGGCCAGCATGGCGCCGTCCGAGATGACCACCACGTCGGCGGCCAGCGCCTCGGCCCGCCGTTCGAGGAACGGCCGCAGGTTGGGGCTGCCGATCTCCTCCTCGCCCTCGACGATGAACCGCACGTTGAGGGGCAGGGCCCCGTCCACCGCAACCAGGGCCTCCACGCCCTTGATGTGGGCGTAGACCTGCCCCTTGTCGTCGCTGGCGCCCCGCGCGCGGATGTCCCCGGCGATCACGGTGGGCTCGAAGGGGGGCGTCTCCCACAGGTCCAGCGGCTCGGCCGGCTGCACGTCGTAGTGCCCGTAGATGAGCACCGTGGGGGCGCCGGGCACCTCGGGCGAGCGTCCCACCACCAGCGGATGGCCCGCCGTGGGCTCCAGCTCCGCTTCCAGCCCCGCCTCGCGCAGGGCCCGGGCGATGAGCTCCGCGGCCGCGGCTACGTCCTCCTTGCGCTGCGGGTCCGTGGAGACGGAGGGGATGCGCAGCAGCTCGAACAGCTCGCTCAGGTGGCGCTCCCGGTTGGCTTCGAGGTAGGCGTCCAGCGGCATGTGGCCGAGTATACCGGGCCGAATAGACCCCACCGAGGACGCGGGGCCCGGCTCAGCCCTCCTGCGGCTCCTCGTCCTCGCCCTCGTCGCTGCCCGGCGGCAGAGCCTGGCGGCGCATGATCTCGAGGTGGTCCTTCAGCCGGAGCTGGAGGTTGGAGATGCGGTTCTCCATGCCCGACTGCAGCTCGTCGAGCCGGCGCCGGAGCTTGATGATCTCCTCCACCCCGGCCAGGTTGACACCGAGCTCCTGGGTCAGCCGGCGGATCTCGCGCAGTTGCTCGATGTTGCGTTGCGAGTAGAGGCGCGTCTTGCCCGCGCTGCGGCTGGGCTCGATCAGCCCCTTGCGCTCGTACAGCCGAAGGGTCTGCGGGTGCATGTCGACGAGCTCCGCGGCCACGCTGATGACGTAGAGCGGCTTGTCCTTGTCGATGCCGGCCTCCGCCTCGCTGTCGCGGGCGTCGCGGGCCTTCTCATCGGCGGCCGCCGCCTCCCGATCCCTCACGTCGTCCTCAGCGTTCATGCCTCAAGTCCTTCCCTCCGTCAGCTTGCTCAGCCAATCCGAGGCGCCCCTGGCCAGCCCGCGCCAGAGGTCGTGGTGGACGGTGATGACGATGTCGCCTCCGCCCAGGCCGCCGCCCGTCACCCGCACCCTGCCCCCGTCGCGGGTGCCGGGCGGGACGCGCACGTCCACCCCGCCGAAGCGGGTGGTGATGCCGCGGCCCGCTTCCGCCGGCGTCAGGTGGACGTCCGCCAGGACATCGCTACCCTGCATGCGGGCGCCCTTCGGCAGCGCCACGGCGACGCGTACGAAGAGGTCTCCCGGCGGGTTCCCGGGCCCTCCGAGCCCGCGCAGCCGCAGCCGCGTGCCGTCGTGAACGGCGCGCGGGATGGACACGTCCACCTCGGCCCGCCCGCGGCGCACGCCGGCGCCGCCGCAGTCGGGGCAGGCGGCACCGTGGAGCACACGCTCGCCGCGGCAGGTCGGGCACACGCTGGGGCCGGGCACGCGCACCCGCCGCTGCCCGCCCTCGCGGGCCAGCTCGAAGGGGATGGTCGCGCGGATCTCGCGCGTCTCCCCGGGCAGCAGACCGGCGTTGCGGAACATCCCGGTCATCATGCCGAAGAGGGCGTCGAACACGGCGTTGCCGGTATGCGGCGCGCCCTGGCGCTGATCCCAGTTGATGGGGATGTCGGCTTCCCGGAAGATGGTCTGCCAGTCCACGCCGCTGAAGTCGGGCTGCCCCCCCGGCGCGGCCGAGGTGGTGCCGTAGCGATCGAAGCGGGCGCGAGCGTCGGGATCGCGCAGCACGGCGTAGGCTTCCGAGATCTCCTTGAAGCGCTCCTCCGCCTGCTTGTTCCCCGGGTTGCGGTCGGGGTGGTAGCGCAGGGCCAGCTTGCGGTAGGCCGACTTGATGTCCTCGGCGCTGGCGTCGCGAGGGACGCCGAGGACCTCGTAGGGGTTGGTCAGCACCGGGCTCACTACGGCGCATGATATACATAATTTGAGTCTGGGACTGTAAAGTCGGCCCCTGCGGGAACGCTGGAGGCGGCCCCTGCCGGGCAGGCGCCGCCTGCGGCGCGCGCCGCCCCGGTGGTATCTTCTTAGACGTTGGACGCGCCCGCCGCGAGCGGGCGGGAGGTGGTACGTGAAGAAGAGGCTCGCCCTGGCGCTGCTGGTGGCGCTGCTCGCGGTGTCGCTGAGCGCGTGCCGCAACGAGACCCAGAACCGGATCCGTCGCAGCATCCAGGACTTCACCAATCAGCGCATGTACATCACGCTCTACTCGTACGACGGCAAGCAGGTCTTCAACGGTGCCGTCGACGGCAAGGTGACGCGCTCGAGCACCAAGTCCGAGGGGGCGGCCAGCGGGGACTCGCAGGGCGCCTACATCTACTGGTACGACGATCGCGGACGCTACCACCAGACCGATCTCCCCTACCTGCTCACCACCTACGACCGCTCGGCGTCCTCGAAGACGCAGCCACCCGCCGGCAAGACGCCGTGACCGAGCGCGCCGGAGCGAGCGGCGGCGTCGGCGACGGTCCGGCGAACGTGAGGTAGCGCACCTTTTGGTGAAGCCGCCATGAATGCGTCCCCCACGGGGCTCCCATGCTCCGTTGCTACCATGGTAGCGAGTAGGAGGGGCCTTATGACCGATCGCAGATTCTTCCGCCTCTTGCCCTTCGCCGTCGTGCTGACCTTGGCCCTCTCCGCCTGCACCGTCTACGTGCGGCCGGGGTCGCCGGGTCCCACGCATGTCACCGTGCCGCTCGACAACATCATCACCAGCTTCGCGCCCACGCGCGGGGCGGGCGCCGTCTACTACGTCGGGGAGACCATCCAGTTCCGGATCCGCACCAATCGCAGCGGCTACATCACGCTCTCCGCGATGGACCCGGACGGGCGCGTCTACGTGCTCGCCCGCAACATCTTCGTTCCCGCCTACCAGACCACCATCCTCCCCACGCGCGAGATGCGCGTGAGCTTCAGCGCCGCGCCGCCCACGGGGCTCCACCGCGTGCGCGCCTCGTTCACGCCCTCGCGTACCAACCCCGGTCAGGCGCAGTATCAGGGCCGGAACGGGTTGCAGTCGTGGTCGATCGCCATCGACCACGACATCGGGAGCTACCCCGTGAGGGACGTGGCCGATACCACCCTGACCATCCGCTGATCCCCACCCGGGCCCGGACCCGCAGGCGCCAGGACGCGGCCGGCACCAGCTGCCGGCCGCGTCCTGGCTCGCCCGGCGTCGGCAGCGGGTCGGCCCGCACCGTGGCCGTGCGATACAATGGTGGCCGTACGCTGTCGGAAGGTTCCCTCGACAACGCGCCGGGACCAGGAGGACCGATCCTTGGCAGGTCACAGCAAGTGGACACAGATCAAGCGCAAGAAGGCGGTGAACGACCGTCAGCGCGGCAAGATCATCAGCAAGCACATCCGCGCGATCCAGTCGGCGGTGCGTGAGGGCGGCGGTGGCGACCCCACGTCCAACCTGCCGCTCAAGAACGCGCTGTCTGCGGCCAAGACCGACGACGTCCCGCAGGACAACATCGATCGCGCCATCGACCGGGCGTTGGGCGGCGCCGAAGGCGGCGACTACGAGCCCGTGCAGTACGAGGGCTACGGCCCCGCCGGGGTGGCGGTGCTGGTCGAGGCCCTGACCGACAACCGCAACCGCACCGCTTCCGAGGTCCGCCACGTGTTCACCAAGCACGGCGGCAACATGTCCGGCTCCACGGCCTGGCAGTTCGAGACCAAGGGGGTGGTGGTGCTGGAGGCGGCCGACGAGGCCCTCCAGGAGCTGGCCATCGATCTCGGTGCCGAGGACCTCGAGATCGATGAGGGCGGCCTCACCGTGTACACCTCCCCGACCGACCTCTACCAGGTCGTGGATGGGCTGCAGAGGGCCGGCCGCGCGCCCGAGGTCTCGCAGCTGAGCAAGTTCGCGCAGACGGAGACGGAGCTGGCCCGGGCCGATGCCGAGAAGGTCGTGCGCTTCATCGAGGCGCTGGAGGATCTGGACGACGTGCAGAACGTTTACTCGACGGCCAACCTGGACGACGTGGAACTGGTCGGCTGACCTCACGAGGGAGGGGTATGAGCTTTCCGAGCTTGCCCTGGGATGACCTACCGGCGATCACGGCCGCGCAGATGCAGCAACTCATCATGCTCGCGACGGGCAAGTACGGCCTCGACAACCGCGTGCTGGTCGAGCATACGGCACGCAACCTGGTGACGCTGGTCGATGCCTTCGCCGGCGACGGGCCCGTGCTGGTGGTCGCGGGGCGTGGCAACAACGGCAGCGGCGGCCTGGCCGCGGCCCGGCTGCTGGGCGCGCAGGGACGGCGGGTGTGGGTGGTCCCCACCCACGAGGCCGAGAACTACTCGGGGACGCCCAAGGAGCAGCTCGAGCACCTCCGTCACTTCGACCGCGTGCGGGTGCGCACCAGCCTGCCTAAGATGAAGTTCGCCTGCGTCATCGACGCCGCCATCGGAACCAACCTGGAAGGCCCGCCGCGCGGCCGCACGCAGGACGTCATCACCGTGCTGAACAACATGTCCGACGGCTGCTGCGTGATCTCGCTGGACGCTCCGACGGGCATGATGGTGGACGACGGCGAGGTGCCCGGCGACATCGTGCACGCCAGCATGACGCTGGCGGTGGCGCTCCCCAAGAAGGGCGTGAAGCCGGGCGGCATGGTAGGCAAGCTGTTCGTGGGCGACATCGGCCTGCCGCAGGGCGTCTTCGAGTCGATGGGACTGCCCGCCGTCCGCCTGCCCGCCTTCGTCAGCGAGGTCGTCGCGGACTAGGGCGGCGGCGCCGCCATCACAGACACGACGCGCCCCTTCGCTGATGCGAAGGGGCGCGTCGTGTCTTGGTAGGCGCGGGCGGGATTGAACCGCCGACCTCTACAGTGTCAATGTAGCGCTCTCCCACTGAGCTACGCGCCTGTGCCGGTCGAACGTATGCTGGAGGCGCCGACCGGATTCGAACCGGTGAATCGAGGTTTTGCAGACCTCTGCCTTACCCCTTGGCTACGGCGCCGTGTGCCACACGTCCCTCGGCGCCCGTCACGGGCCCCGAGCTAGTGAAGCGTAGCACGGCCGTTTTTGCGCTGTCAACGCGACTTTGCCCTCCTGGCGGGCGCCCCTTCCCGCCGCGCCGGCGGCGCGGGCGGCCGCGGGGGCCGGCACCGGCGCCCGCAGCGGCGCGGGCTGCCCGGCGGCGTCCACGGGAAGCGGGCCCCCGCGGACCGGCGAGGTTAGCATGGGCCATGCCGGACGGTCGCGCACCCGCCTTCGCCCACCTCCACCAGCACACCGCCTATAGCCTCCTGGACGGGGCCGCTCGCATCAAGGACCTGGTCGAGTGGGTCCGCCAGGTGACGCCGGGCGACGCGGCCGTGGCGATGACCGATCACGGCAACATGCACGGCGCGGTCGAGTTCTACAAGGCCGCCGAGGCGCAGGGCGTGAAGCCCATCCTCGGGCTCGAGGCCTACGTGACCAGCGGCTCGCGCTTCGAGAAGCGGCGCATGGGCGGCAACCTCGACGGCGGCTACTTCCACCTGACCCTCCTGGCCAAGAACTTCACCGGCTACCAGAACCTTTGCCGCCTCTCCAGCCGCGCCTATCTCGAGGGTTTCTACATGAAGCCCCGGGTCGATCACGAGCTGCTCGCCGAGCACAGCGAGGGCGTCATCGCCCTCTCCGGGTGCCTGGGAGCGCAGATCCCCCGCACCATCCTCGACATCGGCGAGGGCGCGGGCGAGCGCATGCTGGAGGCTTACCTCGCCATCTACGGGGACGACTTCTTCGTCGAGCTGCAGAACCACGGGCTCGAGGAGCAACGGCGGCTGAACCCCGTCCTCAAGGACCTCGCCCAGCGCCACGGGCTGGGGATGGTCGCCACCAACGACGGCCACTACGTGCGGAAGGACGACGCCCGCGCGCACGAGGCGCTGCTCTCCATCCAGACCAAGACCGTCCTCTCCGACCCCAACCGCTTCCGCTTCCCGTGCGACGAGTTCTACGTCAAGACCCCCGAGGAGATGGCGTCCGCGTTGCCCGAGAGCGAGTACCCGGGCGCGCTGAGCAACAGCCTCACGGTCGCCGACATGTGCGACGTGCAGCTCCCCATCGGGGACAAGCGCGTCTACCAGATGCCGGAGCTGCCGCTGCCCGAGGGCCGCACCCTCGCGCAACAGCTCCGCATCGACAGCTACCGCGGCCTGATGCAGCGCTATCCCGAGGTGGACGAGGCCCTTCTCCGCGCCTACCTGGCGCAGGCGCTCGACGCCGCCGAGGTACGCCGGCTCGATCTCGAGGGGGTGCTGGTCGCGCTCGCCGAGGAGGGGGAGCGCGGCCGGCGGAAGAAGGGCGAGGGCGAGACCTACGACCGCTACGCCTACCCCCACCTGGACGCCTTCCGTGACGCCCTGGCCGGCGCCGAGGGCGGCACCGGCAGCGCCTTCGCGGCCCTGGAGCGCGCCGAGTACGAGCTCGGCGTCATCGTGGCGATGGGCTTCCCGGACTACTTCCTGATCGTCGCCGACTTCATCAACTGGGCCAAGGACCACGCCATCGCGGTGGGGCCGGGCCGCGGCTCCGGGGCAGGCTCGATCGTGGCGTACGCGCTGCGCATCACCAACATCGACCCGATGGCGTTCGGGCTGCTGTTCGAGCGCTTCCTCAACCCCGAGCGCATCTCCATGCCCGACTTCGACATCGACTTCTCCGACGTGCGGCGCGGCGAGGTCATCGACTACGTACGCTCGAAGTATGGCGACGACAAGGTGGCGCACATCGCCACCTTCGGCACCATGGCGTCGCGCGCTGCCATCAAGGACGCCGCGCGCGTGATGGAGGCCCCCTTCTCCGACGCCGACAAGATCTCCAAGCTGGTGCCGGTGGTGTACGGCCGCAGCGTGTCGATCGAGCGCGCCCGGGAGGAGGTGCCGGAGTTCCGCGAGCTCTACGACGCCGGGGCCAAGGAGTACGTCGACGTGGCCCAGACGCTGGAGGGGCTGACGCGCCACGCTTCGGTGCACGCCGCCGGCGTCATCATCTCCCGGAACCCGGTCCAGGAGCTCGCGCCGGTGTTTCGCGCCGGCGACGGGCCGGTCGTGTGCCAGTACGACATGGGCTCGGTCGAGGACCTCGGCTTCATCAAGATGGACTTCCTGGGCCTCCGGACGCTGTCGTTCATCGAGGCCGCGGTCAAGATCGTGCGCGAGGCGCACGGCGTCGAGCTCGATCCCGACGCCTTCGCGCAGGACGACGCCGCCACCTTCGAGATGCTGGCGCGCGGCGAGTCCGCCGGGGTGTTCCAGTTCGAGTCGCCGGGCATGGTCGACACGCTCAAGAAGCTGAAGCCGCACCGCATCCACGACCTGATCGCCGTGAACGCGCTGTACCGCCCC
>DATFNF010000026.1:0-30007 GCA_035266525.1 Trueperaceae bacterium
GCGCTGCCGAGGCCGCCGCGCACCGCGCCCTCGGGGCCGGCGAGCTTGCCCACCGTGGCGCCCGCCCCCGCCCCCACGCGGCCCTCCGTCACGGGCGCCGCCGTGGCGGCCGCGGCCGCGGCGTGCCCCATGCTCGCGTTCGGCCGGACCCGCGCCGAGCCCACCCCGAGATCGTAGAGCGCGGCCGCCGGGACGATGGGGACACGGGCGAACGGCGTGGGGTAGCCGCGGCCATGCTCCTCGAGCCAGCGCACCACCCCGTCGGCCGCCGCCAGGCCGAAGGCGCTGCCGCCGGTCAGCAGCACGGCGTCCACGCGCTCCACGCTCTTCTCGGGGGCCAGCAAGGCGGTCTCGCGCGAGCCGGGAGCCGGACCCAGGACCACGCCCGACGCCACGCAGCCGCCGTCGGGGCAGAGCACCACGGTGCAGCCGGTGGCGGCCTCGAGGTCCGTGGCGTGGCCGACCAGCAGGCCGGCGACCGCCGTCAAGGTGCCGTTGGCCTCCGCGGGCGCAACGTCACCGTCCGGAAGGTTGCTCAAATCGCCCTCCGCTCCCGCCCGTGCCCTGGCCGGACACCCGGCGACCGCGGCCGGCCCGGGCCCTAGGGAACCGGGCTGCTGGTGGCGCCGGCGCCGCCGCTCGTGCCCGGAGCGTTGGGGCCGCTGCCGGCAGCCCCGCCCGCCCCGGAGCCGCTTCCGGACGACGCGCCCGCGCCGCCGGGCAGCGGGGCGCTGACCTCCGGCAAGGTGGTGCCCGGGGGGAGATACTGTTGCACGTCCTTGGGGTCGACTTGCTTGATCTCGATGTCGTTGAGCGGCGTGTCCACCGTAGCGCGCTTGCCGGTGCGCTTGTCGATGGGCAGCTGCAGCTTGACGGTAGGTAGGAAGCCCTGCGCGCTGAGGTCCGTGGACGTCTTGAACGCCGCCTTGGTCCCGTTGGGATCGAGCGCCCCGGTCTTGAGGTCGATGCGGCGGAAGGTGATGCCGTTGGGCACCGGGAAACCGTTCGGATCGGCCGAGTGCCCGCGCAGGGCCCCCTGCGCGAAGGTGTTGAAGGCGAAGATGGGTTGCTGCGAGCTGGTGATCAACCCGCTGTGCCCGTCGGCGTAGGTCATGTACTGGCCCATCGGCTTGTTGTCGTCGTTGCCGATCCACACCGCGCCGACCAGCCCGGGCGTGAGGCCCACGAACCAGATATCGCGCTCGGAGTCGGTCGTGCCCGTCTTCCCGGCGATCCAGTGGCCGGGCACGCTGGCCCGCCACGACAACGCCCAGTAGGGCTTCCGGTCCACGACGTTGCCGTGCATCATGTCCAGCATGATGTAGGCGGTCTGCGGGCTCCACACCCGGGAGCGCCTCGGATGCGCCGTGTAGATGACGTTGCCCTGCGCGTCCTCGACCTTCTCCACGAAGTACGGCACGGTGTAGATGCCGCCGTTGGCGAACGCGGCGATGGCCGCGGCGTGCTGCAGCGGCGTCACCTCGAAGCTGCCGAGCGCCATGCCCAGGTACGGTTTGACGCTGTAACCCAGCTCGCGTGCCTTCTCGGCCACGGCCTCGGGCGTGGCGGCCTCCAGCGCCTTGACCGCGGGGATGTTGCGGCTGCGGTCGAGGTTCTCGCGCGCCGTCTGGTACCCGTCGTAGGCGTTGTCCCACTCCTTGGGCTGGTAGTCTGGCTGCCCCTTGACCTTGAACACGGTCTTGTCGTCCACCAGGATGCTGGACTGGTTGAGGGCGCCCTGTTCGATCCCCGTGGCGTAGACGATGGGCTTGAACGACGAGCCCGGCTGCCGGTACGCCTGGATGGCGCGGTTGAACTCCTGCGGCGGCTCGCCGGCGCCCAGCTTCTGCCCGACCATCGCCAGCACCCCGCCCGTCTTCGGGTCGATGCCGACGATGGCCATCTGCGCGCCCTTCGGGATCTCCGTGCTGCGGCTGGCCTCGTTGGCTGCCTTCTGCGCCTGCACGTCGATGGTGGTGTAGACCTTGAGCCCGCCCCGGCCGAACACCATGTTCTCGCCGTAGCGCTGGGTGAGCCAGTTGCGCACGGCCAGCACCAGGCCCCGCGACAGGTCGGAGCTGATGCTCGCCTGCACGACCGCGTTCTCGCCGGTCCGCACGGCCTTCACGACATCGCCGTTGGCGTCGTAGGTGACGTTCCAACCGCGCGGCTCGAGCTTGAAGTGCCAGGCGCGGTCGGCGGTCTCCTGGGAGATGGTGCCGCGCCGCACCATCTTGTCCAACACGTCCTTCATCCCTTGCCGCGCCACCTGGAAATCGTTGTGGATGGCGTTGGGCGCGGGGATGAGCCGGGCCAGGTAGAGCCCCTCGGCCAGATTGAGCTCGATGGGGTCCTTGCCGAAGTACGCCTGCGATGCCGCCCGGATGCCGTAGACGTTGCCGCCCCAGAACACGACGTTGATGTAGCGCTGCAGGATCTCGGGCTTCGTCAGGCGCCGCTCGAGCTCGATGGCCAGCATGATCTCCTTGGCCTTGCGCTCGAGCGAGCGCTCGCTGGCGATGTTCTGCAGCACGGTGTTCTTGATCACCTGGGTGGTGATGGTGGAGCCGCCCCGGTTGGAGTGGCCGATGAACTCCTGGTAGGTGGCCTTGGCGATGGCGGGCATGTCGAAACCGTAGTGGCGGAAGAACTGATCGTCCTCGGACGCCACGATGGCTTCCAGCGCCGCCGGCGACACCTGGTCGAGCGTCACCGGGATGCGGTTGGTCGGCTCCTTGGACTTGCCGACGGCCGGCACGATGGTCCCGATGCGGGTGCCGTCCTGGGCGTACACCTCGGTGTTCGAGGTGTACTCGAGCGCGTCGACCTGGTCGAGCGACGGCAACTCCTGCGCCCACTTGAGCGCCGACGACCCGAGCAGCGCCGCGAAGGACAGCACCGCCGTGAGCGCCAGCAGGTACAGCCCCTGGACGATCTTCACGGGATCATGCTACCAAGGCGACCCATGAGCGGGGGTTAAGACGCAGCCCCTCCCCCTCATGCGCCCCGCCGCAGCCGAGGCCGCGGTCACGCCCGAGGTCGCCTCGGCGGGCGGAGCGGCGCCTCACCAGCCGCGGGTCGCCAGCAGCTCCTCCTCGGGCAACGTGTCCAGGTTGATGCCGACCATCGCCTCGCCCAGGTTGCGGGAGACGTCCGCCAGGATCTGGGGATCCTCGAAGTGCGTCACCGCCTTGACGATCGCCTCGGCGCGGCGCAGCCACGCCTGGTGACGCTTGGCGACGTCCTGCTCGCTCATGGCGGACTTGAAGATCCCGGACCCCACGAACACCCCGTCCAGCCCGAGCTGCATCATCAGCGCGGCGTCGGCCGGCGTCGCCACGCCGCCGGCGGCGAAGTTGACCACCGGCAGCTTGCCGTGCTCGTGCACGTAGCGCACCAGATCCACCGGCGCGCCATGGTCCTTGGCGTAGCCCATGAGCTGCTCGGGCCGCATCGCCTGGATGGCGCGGATCTCCCCCATCACGGCGCGCGCGTGGCGCACCGCCTCCACCACGTTGCCGGTGCCCGCCTCGCCCTTGGTGCGGATCATCGCGGCGCCCTCGCCGATGCGCCGGAGCGCCTCGCCGATGTCGGTGGCACCGCACACGAACGGCACCGTGAAGGCGAACTTGTCGATGTGGTAGGCCTCGTCGGCCGGCGTCAGCACCTCCGACTCGTCGACGAAGTCCACCCCGATCGCCTGCAGGATCTGCGCCTCCACGAAGTGGCCGATGCGCACCTTGGCCATCACCGGGACGGACACGGCGTCGATGATCTGCTCGACCATGCCCGGGTCGCTCATGCGAGCGACGCCGCCCTGCACGCGGATGTCGGCGGGGACCCGCTCCAACGCCATGACGGCGGTGGCGCCGGCGTCCTCCGCGATGCGCGCCTGATCGGGGGTGACGACGTCCATGATGACGCCGCCCTTGAACATCTCGGCGAACCCGGTCTTCACCGTCGTGCTGCCGATCGTCTTGTCTGCCATGGCCACTCCTTCTCGACCGTCATCGCAGGGCTCCCGCGGCGGCCGGACCTGACCGGTCGAGACCGCTGCGGGCGCACCTCCGCCTCGTCATCCTCATTGTGCCGCAGCCTGGCCGCGGACGCTTGGAGTATACGCGACGCCCGCCCCCGTCCGCCTTCCGACCGCGGCCGGCGCGGGCCGCCTCAGCTCCGCGTGAAGGCGATGTACTCCTCGAGCTTGGCGACCGCCGAGCCGTCCTCCAGCAGCCCGACCGCCCGCTGCACCCCCTCGCGAAGGTCCCCCACCACGTCCGCCAGGTAGAGGGCGGCGCCGGCGTTGAACGCCACCACGTCGCGCTTGGCGCCGTCCACGGTGCCGTCCAGCACCCCGCGCAGCGCCGCCGCGTTCGCCTCGGCGTCCCCTCCGGCGAGCGCCTCGAGCGGGTAGCGCGCCAGCCCCACCTCCTCCGGCGTGACCACGAAGGTGCGCCGCGAGCCGTCTGGGAGCAGCTCGGTCACCTTGGAGGGCCCCGTGACCGTGAAGTCGTCGATCCGGTCGCCGTGCACCACCAGCGCACGCTCCACCCCCAGGCCCGCCAGCACGTCGGCCAGGCGCTCGGTCAGCTCGGCGTCGTAGACGCCCATGAGCTGGCGGTTCGCCGCCGCCGGGTTGGTGAGCGGTCCCAGGTTGTTGAAGATGGTGCGCGCCTTGAGATCGGCGCGGATCGGCGCCACGAACTTCATGGCCGGGTGGTGGTTGCGAGCGAACATGAAGGCCACGCCGATCCTGTCGATGCTCTCGACCAGGCGCTCGGGGCTCTGGTCCAGGTCGGCTCCCAGCGCCCTGAGCACGTCCGCCGAGCCCGACTTGCGGGTGACGCCCACGTTGCCGTGCTTCGCCACCCTCACGCCCGCCGCGGCGATCACGAACATGGCCGTGGTGCTGATGTTGATCGTGTCGATGCCGGTGCCGCCGGTGCCGCAGGTGTCGATCAGCGGAGCGTCGTGCCGCGCGGGCACGTGCACGGCCCGGGCGCGCATGGCCTCGGCGAAGCCGATGATCTCCTCGACGGTCTCCCCGCGCGTGCGCAGAGCCGCCAGCAGAGCGGCGGCCTGCATCTGCGACAGGCGCCCGTCCATCAGCCGCCCCATCACGTCGCGCGCGGTGTCCCGGCTCAGCGTCTCGCCGTCGAACACCGCCGCCAGCACGGGCGCGATGTCGTACTTCTCGATGTGGTGCTCCTGGTCCGTCCCGTGACCCGTGGCACCGGGCGTCCGCCCTGCCGCTTCGCTCATCTCGCATCCTCCATGCTCGCCGGTCCCTCCTGCGGGCGACCGCCCGCGCCTTCGCCGACCGCACCCTCGCCGACCGCACGCTCGCCGACCGCACCCTCGAGGTAGGCCCGCTCGTACGCCACGCTCCCGCCGCCCAGCGCGGTCAGCAGCCCGCCCAGGCCGGTCCCCAGCAGGAAGCGCTTGAGCCCCAGCTGGAAGGGGTGGAGCCCCAGCCGCCAGCGCAGCTCGGGGTACATGCGCGCGAGCCGCGCGGCGTTGGCGCCGGCCCCGCGCGCCTTCCCCGCGTCCGCGCCGGCGCGCGCGTCCTCGCCCTGGTGCACCGTGAGGGCGGCGGGAAGCACGCGGAACGGGACGCCGGCGCGGGCCAGCCGGTAGCCCAGCTCGAGGTCCTCGCCGCCGTAGCCGGCGAGGGCCTCCGAGAACCCGCCGACCGCTCGGAAATGCACCGCCGGGACGGCGCTGTTGGCCCCGTTGAGCAGCCAGTAGCGCGCCCGCCTCGGGCGCCAGCGCCTGGTCCCCGCCTCCGACGCGAAGTCGATGGCGCCGAGCGCCACGCACAGCCCCGACTCCTGCAGCGCCACGTGCGCGGCGAGGCTCTCCGGGGCGGGCGCGCAGTCGTCGTCGGAGAAGAGCAGGATGCCCCCGCAGGTCCGCTGCGCGCACGCGTTGCGCGCCCTGCCGGCCGGCAGGCGCTCGTCGGTCTCGACCACCCGCAGGCCGAAGGGCAGCTCCAGCCCCTCCAGCTCCGCGCGGGTCCCGTCGTCGCCGCCGTTCAGGCACACCACCCACTCGAAGCGGTCCGGCGCCAGCGTCTGGGCGCGCAGCGCGTCCGCCTGGCGCCGCAGCAGCGCCCGGCGTCCGCTCGACACCGTCAGCACGCTGATGTAGGGGCAGCCCACGTCTCTCCCCTCCCCTACAGCCGCCGCAGGAACGCCCGCAGCATGGCGTGCCCCGTCGCGGTCAGGATGCTCTCGGGGTGGAACTGTACCCCCCAGACAGGGTGCTCGGTGTGCATCACGCCCATCACCACGCGCTCGCCGTCCTCGTCGACCCAGGCGTTGACCCGCAGCTCGGGCGGCAGGCGGGTGATGACGAGCGAGTGGTAGCGCGTCGCCTGGAGCGGGCTCGGCAGGTCGGCGAAGACTCCGCTGCCGTCGTGCTCGATGTCGCTGGTCTTGCCGTGCATGAGGCGCCTGGCGCGCACCACGTCGGCGCCGTAGGCGGCACCGATGGCCTGGTGCCCCAGGCACACCCCCAGCGTGGGGATGCTGGCGCCGTAGCGCCGGACCAGCGCCACCGACAAGCCCGCCTCGGCCGGCGTACAGGGCCCGGGCGACACCACGATGCCGTCCGGGGCGAGCGTCGCGACCTCCTCCAGCTCGAAGGCGTCGTTGCGCCACACCACGGGCTCTGCCCCCAGCTCGCCCAGGTACTGCACCAGGTTGTAGGTGAAGGAGTCGTAGTTGTCCACCACCAGCACGCGTGGCATGGCGCTCACCCCAGGCCTTCCGTGGCCATCTCGACGGCGCGCTGCAGGGCCGCCAGCTTGTTGAGCGACTCCTGCCACTCCGAGGCGGGGTCGCTGTCGGCCACCACGCCGCAGCCCGCCTGCAGGTGCAGGCGGCCCCCCGCCACGACCACGGTGCGAAGCGTGAGCGCCATGTCCATGGCGCCGGAGACGCCCAGGTAGCCGAAGGCTCCGGCGTACGGGCCGCGCCTCACGGGCTCGAGCTCGTCGATGATCTCCATGGCGCGGATCTTCGGCGCCCCCGACGCCGTGCCCATGGGCAGCGCCGACGCCAGCGCGTCGAGCGGCGTGCGGCCGGGGGCCAGCACGCCTTCCACCGAGGACACCAGGTGCATCACGTGGCTGTAACGCTCGACCCGCATCAGCTCGCTCACCTGCACGCTGCCGAACTCGCACACCCGCCCCAGGTCGTTGCGTCCCAGGTCGACCAGCATGACGTGCTCCGCGCGCTCCTTGTCGTCGCCGAGGAGCTCCTCCGCGAGCTCCGCGTCCTGCTCCGGCCCCTGCCCGCGCGGCCGGGTCCCCGCGATGGGACGCGTCGCCACGCGCCTGCCGTCGCTCTTGACCAGGCTCTCGGGGCTGCTCGACACGAGCGTCACCGGCCCCAGGTCGAGGTATCCGAGATAGGGGCTGGGGTTGATCGACCGCAGCGCCCGGTAGACGGCGAAGGGGTGCACGCCGAGGTCGGCGCTGAGGCGCTGGCTCGGGACCACCTGGAAGACGTCCCCGGCGCGGATGTACTCCACAGAGCGCTCCACGGCGGCCATGAACGCCTCGCGCGTGAAGTTGCTCCTGAACCCGCTGACGCGACCCGCGCGGTCGCCGGGGACGCCCGGCAGCGGACCCCTGAGGCGCTGGTAGGTGCTGTCGACCAGCGAGCGCGCCCGCGCCTCGTCCGCCTCGTCCCCTTCCACGGCGGGCGCCACCACGTACAGCCGCCGCCGGAGGTGATCGAAGATCACCAGCACCTCGGGCTCCACGAAGAGCAGGTCCGGGACCCCGAGCTCGTCTGGATTGGCGTCGGGGAGCTGCTCGTAGAGGCGGATGAGGTCGTAGCTGGCGTAGCCCACCGCACCCGCCCAGAAGGGCGGCAGGTCCGGCGCGCCCTGGCTGGGGCGCACGGTCATGTCCCACAGCACCCGCAAGGGGTCCGTGGTCTCGAAACGGTCGCTCCCGCCGGCGCCCTGCAGGGTCACCTCGCGACCTCGCACCTCGATGCGCCGGCGCTGACCCGTGCCGATGAACGAGTAGCGGGCCACGTGCTCGCCCTGCTCTACGCTCTCCAGCAGGAACGAGGGGTGCCCGGCCACCTTGAGGTAGGCGGTGAGGGGGGTCTCGAGGTCCGCGAGCAGCTCCCGGTACACGGGACGCACGCGGCCTTCCACGCGGGTTGATGAGGTCAACGGGTTCTCCGATCCAGGGACGAGGGGCGCGCGTCAGGCGCGCATCGAGGTCGCGTCAGACGGCGACCTGGCGCCATCGTCCGAGGGCCCCGGTCCAGGAGTGGAGAACGGCCATGGCACGAGTATACCGGCCCGCTCCCGCCATGGCGGGCCCTGCCGGAACGGTCGGCCGGCCCGCGCCCTCAGCTCTCGTCCGCGCCTTCGGGGAGGAACATGCCGATGGCGTGATAGCCCCCGTCCACGTAGAGCGTCTCGCCCGTGACGCCGCCGCCGAGCTCGTCGACCAGCAAGGCGAGGGCGGCGGCGCCGACCTCGCCGGCGTCGATGTTGCGCTTGAGCATGCTGTGGCTGCCGGCCTCGGCGTACATCTCTCCGAACCCGCGGATCGAGCGCGCCGCCACGGTGCGTACCGGGCCGGCCGAGATGGCGTTGACGCGGATGCCCCGGGGGCCGAGATCATACGCCAGGTGGCGCATGCTCGCCTCCAACGCCGCCTTGGCGACGCCCATCATGTTGTAGTGCGGTACCACGCGCTCGGCCGCGAGGTAGGAGAGGGTCACCATGCTGCCGCCCTCGGTCATCAGGCGGGAGGCGCGGTGCGCTACGGTCACCAGCGAGTACGCCGACACCTCCATGGCGGTTCGCCAGTCCTCGCGCGCGGTCTCCACGAACGGGCGCTCGAAGGTGACGGGGGGCGCGAACGCGAGCGCGTGGACGACGTAGTCCAGGCGGCCCATGTCGCGGTCGAGGGCGGCGAAGAGGGCGTCCAGCTGGTCGTCGCGGGTGACGTCGCACTCGGCGAGGACGGTACCCTCCATGTCCGCCGTGAGCTTCTCGAGCGTCGGCCGCAAGCGCTCTCCCTGGTAGCTGAAGGCCAGGCGCGCGCCCGCCTCCGCCAGCGGCCGGGCGATGGCCCAGCCCAGGGAGCGCTGGTTGGTGACGCCCATGACCAGGCCGTTCTTTCCGGTCAGATCGATGCCGAACATGGTGCTCCCTTCAGTCGAGCGCGCAGCGGCAAGCACCGCCGCGCGTCTGCGTCGTCCTCGGCTGCGTCAGTCTATCGCAGGCAACGGGTAGGAGCGGGTCTAGCCTTCGGCCATCAGCCGCTCGAAGCGGTCGCGGGCGTCGCTCGCCTTGCCGCGTTCGCCCCGCGCCTCCCACACCGATGCCAGACCCTCCCAGGCCGCCTCGCTGAAGGGCTCGTGCTCGGTCATCTTCTGGTAGAGCATGGTGGCCCGGCTCAGGTCGGACTGGTCCTCGGCGCGCTCGGCCGCCGCCTGCAGCAGGGTGAGGTGCTCCGCCTGGAGGTTGAGACGGATGGTCTCGATCCAGCTGGAGTCGAAGCCGATGAGGAAGTGGCCCTGGTAGAGGTCCAGGGCGGCCTGGTAGTCGGGCAGGTCGCCGGACTCGCGTGCCTTCTGGCCGAGCTGCCGGTAGCCGTCGACGTCGTACTCGATGTTGAACTTGCTGTGCAGGTAGTAGCGCCGGTTGGCCGACTCCACGAGCTCGCCGCCCATCACCTTGCGCAGCCGGTAGAGCGTGGTGTGGAAGCTGCTCGACGCCTTCGACTCGCTCTTGCCGGGCCACAGCGCCTCGGCCACCTCGAAGGTCGTCACGCCGGAGCGGTGCTCGAGCAGATAGAACAGCAGCTCCAGCGCCTTCAACGAGTCCCAGTCGAGGCGCTGACCGTCACGATTGATCACCGGATGCCCGAAGCCCTTGGCGCTCACCGCCCCCTCGATAGGCTGACGCAGCTCGGCGATGCGCTTCAACCGGACCGCCACGGCGTCCAGCAGCTCCGCCTTGTCGAACGGCTTGGTGAGGTAATCGTCGGCACCCAGCGTCATGCCGCGGCGCATCGAGCTGCGATCTTCCATGGCGGTCAGGAACAGGAACGGTACCGCCCGCAGCTCCTGGATGGTGCGGGCCTGCGTGTAGAACTCGAAACCGTCCATGCTGGGCATGGAGATGTCCGACACGATCACGTCGGGTCGGAGGCCCTCATGAAGGTCCTCGAGCGCTTCCATCGGGTTCTCGAAGGTCAGCACGGCGTACCCGGCGCCGACGAGGCTCAACTCCATCACCTTGAGCGTCGCGGGTTCGTCGTCCACGACCATGACCAGCGTCGTCGACACATCCGAAGTCTACAGAAGCGTCGCCTGGCCCAATATGAAGGAATCGACCACGGCCCCGCGACGCGGGAGCGGGTCACCCCCAGCGGCGTTCAACCACGCTCGCTCAACCGTCCCACTCCTCCGTGTGCTGGAAGTGAACCAGCGCCGAGTACTCGACGGTCATGTCGAGCGAGGCGGTGGAGAACTTGACGTCCACGATGACGTCGTCGCGATCGAGCGACGCCACGAAGTCGTTGAGGCGCTCCTCGAAGAGCTCGAAGTTGTTCGAGCTGATGAGCTTGAACTTCGGTTCCATTCCCTAGCCTCCTCGGGCGGAGCGCATCAACGTCTCCGGGTCGTCGCCCATGATGGCGTCCGCGCCCAGCGCGCGCAACCGCCGGATGTCCGCGGGGTCGTTGACGGTCCACACGTTCACCGCCACCCCCCGCGCGTGCGCTGCGCGCAGCAGCGCGGCGTCGCAGAGGCTGTGGTGCGGGTGGAGGGCGTCGACGTGGAGCCAGCCGGGCCGCGGCCGCCCGCCGCGCCGCCGCATGGTGGAGGTGTCGTACAGCAGCGCGACGCGCAGCCGGGGCGCCCAGAGGCGCACCCGCAGGATCGACAGCGGATTGAAGCTGGAGACGAGCACCCGGTCGGCGAGGCCGGAGGCGAGCACGGCGCGCGCCACCGCCCGCTCCAGGCCGCGGGTGCGGGAGCGCTCGGCCTTGATCTCGAGGTTGAGCAGGCGCCCCGGGTGGTCCCGCGCCAGGGCGAACAGCTCCTGCAGGGTGGGCAGGTCCGGCAGCCGCTCGCGCAGCTCGGTCAACGTCAGGTCGGCCACCGGCACGCCGTCGACCTCGCCGTCGTGGGTGATGACCAGAGCGCCGTCACGGGCGCGTTGCACGTCGAACTCGATGCCGTCGAGCCCGGCCTCGAAGGCGCGCCGGAAGGCGGCCAGCGTGTTCTCGGGCAGCACCCCGCGGGTGCCGCGATGACCGACCAGCAGGCCGCCCACCCGTTTCACCCCCGGCAGGCGCCGTCCGTGCCACATCAGACGCCACGCCCCCAACGCCACGACCAGCAGCAGCAGATAGGCGAGGACGTCGGCCGGCGTGCCGAAGGGGCCCCAGAGCATCGCCCGAGTATAGCCTCGGGCGCCCGCGGCGCCGTTGGTCGACGCCCCCGGACCGGTGCGCAGCGCGCGCCGGCCGGCGCTCCCCCTCTGCTAGCATGGTGACGTCGTGGACGTCACCCAGGCACGCAAGCCCCGCCCGCGCCGCGAGTGGATCATGGTCCTCCTGCAGCCGCTGGCGAGCCGCGGCGTGGCCTGGCTGGCGCGTGCGGGCGTGGCGCCGACCGCCGTGGTGTTCACCCACGGCGCGCTGGGGCTCGCGGCGGCCGCGCTGGTGGCCACCCAGGGGCGCGCCCCGCTGATCGCGGCGGCGCTGCTGCTGCAGGCCAAGACGCTGCTGGACAACATGGACGGGGGCCTGGCGAGGGCCACCGGCCGCGTCACGGAGGCGGGCCGCTACCTGGACACCGCCGTGGACCTGGTGGGCAACGTGGCGCTGTTCGCGGCCCTGACCCGCTACGGTCCCGCGGTGCCGGCTCTGCTGGCGCTGGTGGCCCTGACCCTGGTGCTCTCCCTCGACTTCAATCTCGAGGCGCGTTACCGCGAGCTCCGGGGCGAGCGGCCCCCGAGCGCACCGCCGCTGCCGCCGGGCGCCCCGGCATGGTGGCTGAGCCTGCCGCGCGCCCTCTACCGGCTGCTGCTGGCCCCCCAGGACCGGTTTCTCGCCCGCCTCGACGGCGCGCTCTTCGCGGCCGCCGCTGGCGTGCCGCAAGCCGCGGCGCCCATGGAGACGCGGCTGGCCTGGGCGGACCTGTTCTCCACGGCTTCGGTCGTGAACCTGGGCCTGAGCACCCAGATGGCCCTGCTCGGCGTGCTGCTGATCGTGGGGCACCCCTACCTGTACGTGCCGTTGGTGCTGCTGCAGCTGGCCTATGCCGTGCTCGTGCAGATCGCGCGCATGCTGCGGCTGCGCCGGGCGCTGCGCGCGGACGGCGGGAGCCCGGCGTGAGCGCGCCGCCCGCCGACGTCCCGCTCGCCACCGTGGGCGTGCTGGTGGTGGGGCCCTCCGGGCGGGTGTTGCTGATCCGCACGCGCAAGTGGAAGGACCGCTGGGGGGTGCCCGGCGGCAAGATCGCCTACGGCGAGCGCATGGCCGACGCCGCACGCCGGGAGCTGCGCGAGGAGACGGGGCTGGCGATCCGCGATCTGCGCTGGGCGCCGGTGCAGGAGGCCGTGCGCAGCCCCGAGTTCCACCGGCCGGCGCACTTCGTGCTGCTCAACTACGTCGCCCGCAGCGACTCCGAGGCGGTGACGCTCAACGAGGAGGCTCAGGCGCACGCCTGGGTGACCGTGGAGGAGGCGCTCGGGATGGACCTCAACCGCCCCACCCGGGTACTGGTGGAGCACTACCGGCAGCACGGGTTCGCCACCCCGGCGCTCGAGGAAGGGCACGCGGCGGCCGATGGCTGACGCCGCGCCCGGAGGCCGGGGCGGCGCGCTGGTGACCGGCTCCGCCCGCGGCATCGGCCGCGCCATCGTGCTGGCGCTGGCCGGGGACGGCTACGACGTCGCCGTCCACTACCGCCGCAGCCGCGACGCGGCCGCGGCGGTGGCGGAGCAGGCGGGGCGCTCGGGCGTCCGCGCGCTCGCGCTGCAGGCCGACGTCACCCTGGAGGGCGAGGCCCGCGGGCTGGTGAGCGCAGCGCACCGGCAGCTGGGCAGCCTGAGCGTGCTCGTCAACAACGTCGGCAACTACCACTACGGTCCGCTGGACCGGCTCGACGCAACCACCTGGCACGCCATGTTCGACAGCAACCTGCATGCCACCTTCTACACCTGCCAGACGGCGGTCCCGCTGATGCGGGCGGCGGGCGGCGGGCGCATCGTGAACATCGGCTACGCCGGCGCCGAGCGGCTCGAGGCGCGGCCCGGCATCGCCGCCTACGCGGCCGCCAAGACGGCTGTCATCCTCTACTCCAAGGCGCTCGCCCGCAGCGAGGCGGCGACCGGGATCACGGTGAACGTGGTGAGCCCGGGCGTGATGGAGAACAGCGTCACCCAGCCCGCACGGGAGCTCCCCATGGGGCGGCCCGGCCGCTTGGACGAGCTGGTGGCCGCGGTACGGTACCTGCTCTCGCCGGAGGCCGCCTACGTGACCGGGACCACCCTGGAGGTCGCCGGAGGCTGGAACCTGTGAGCCCTCAGATCTCGCCCGCTTCCGGGCGGAAGCCTTTGTCGGGCTCGCTGCCGACGTCGAAGACGCCGCCCGCCTGCTTGAGGTTCACGGTGACGAACTCGTGGAACTGCAGCACCTCGAACTCCTCGAGGTGCACGTCGCGCTTGGGCAGCAGCACGCGGGCGCCGTAGAGGTCCTGGAAGGGCCGGTCCGTGAAGACGGTGTGCAGGAAGTCCGAGACGCGCTGGCCCGGCATCAGGTGCAGCCGACCGGTGAGCACGTAGCTCGCGTACATGATGTACACCTGCCGGGCCTCCCGCCGGGCGTGCTCGGACGGGTCCTCGCCGCGGCCGCCCACGATCCACATGATGTGCTCCTTGGGCACCGCCGCGAAGGTGGTCTCGTACTGCAGCGACTCGTGCTCCGGCGGGTGGCGGAAGCCGGCGTCGTAGACCATGCACTCGGTGACCGGCACGTAGGGCCGGTCGGTGAGGTTGAGCATCCGCGCCGTACCGACCGCTTGGGGGAGGTGAAGTTGACCGTACAGGCGGAACTCGTTCGTGTAGATGCGCCCTTGTACCGGCGTGACGTGACGTCCCAAACCGACCATTGGGCAGACACTACCACGGCGCCACGGCGCGGCGCCGCCCCAGACGGCCACAGGGCGGCCCGGCCCGCCGGCACTCGCGGGTATGCTCGAGGCATGGCGAGCGGACGCGGCCGACGCGACCAGGCTCCCCGTCCGGGGCCACGGCAGGACGGGCTCTTCGACGTACCTGACGGTGGCGCGGCAGGCCCGAGCGCGGCTGGGGCGACGCGCGTGGTGGTGGTCGACGGCCACGCCCTCGCCTACCGCAGCTACTTCGCCATGCGCGAGCTGTCGACCTCGCGCGGGCAGCCGACCAACGCGGTCTACGGCTTCGTGCGGGCCCTGTTGCGACTGCTCGAGGAGGAGGGCGACCCCAGGGTCGTGGTGGTCGCCTTCGACGCCCCGGCACCGACCTTCCGGCACGAACGGTTCGAGGATTACAAGGCGGGGCGCGCGCCTGCGCCCGACGACCTGCCGCAGCAGCTCGGCATCATCAAGCGCCTGCTCGACCTGATGGGCGTGCCGCGGCTGGAGCGGCCCGGCTTGGAAGCGGACGATCTCATCGGCACCATCGCCGCGAGGAGCGCGGAGCGCGGCTACTCCGTCGAGGTGATCACCAGCGACCGCGACGCCCTGCAGCTCGTCTCCGACGCGGTCGCCGTGAGGAGCCCGGACGCCGCCGAGCCGATCACGCCGGCGGAGGTCGAGCGCCGTTACGGGGTGCGGCCCGACCAGTGGGTGGACTACCGCGCGCTCACCGGCGACAGCAGCGACAACCTGCCCGGGGTCAAGGGGATCGGCAAGGTGGCGGCACGCAACCTGCTGCAACGCTACGGCTCGGTGGACGCCATCCTCGCCGAACTCGACCGGCTCACGCCGGAGTCGCAGCGGCGCAAGCTGGAGCAGAGCCTGGACGCCCTGGAGCTGTCGCGGCAGCTGTCCGTCATCCGTACGGACGCCGACATCGAGGTGGACCCCGACGCCTGGAGCCGGCGCAGCCCCGACAGCGAGGGGCTGACCGAGCTGCTGCGGGAGCTCGAGTTCGGCTCCATCCTCGCCGAGCTGGGGCTGGCGCGACGCCCCGAGTACCAGCCCGCGGGCTGGGACGAGCTCGCCCCCGACGGGGCGATCGGCTTCGTTCTGGACGGCGAGCGCCCGACGCGCGCGCGGGTACGCGCCCTGGCCCTGGCGCGGGACGGCCGCGTGGCGGCCGCGCCCGACGACGACGCCGTCCGTGCCGCCCTGGGCCGAGCGGCGCCGCTCGACGCCTGCGACGCCAAGGCGCTCACCGTCGCCGCACGGCGCAGCGGCATCGCCGCCGCGCCCGGTGACGACCCCTTGCTCATGGCCTACCTCATCGATCCCAGCGGCGCCACGCCCGAGCGGCTGGCGCGCCTGCACGGCGCCGGGGAGTGGGGGCCGGAGGCGAGCGCCCGCGCCGTGGTCACCGCCGAGCTGCTGCGCATCCTGGGCGGCCAGCTGGACGGTGCGCAGCGCCGCGTCTACGAGACGCTCGAGCGGCCGCTCCAGGCGGTCCTGGCCGACATGGAGCTGGCCGGCGTCAAGGTCGACGTGGCGCGGCTCAGGCAGCAGTCGGACGTGCTGGCCGAGCGCATCGCCGCCATCGAAGCGCGGGTCCGCCAGATCGCCGGCGACGACAGCCTCAACCTCAACTCCCGCGACCAGGTGGCACAGCTGCTCTTCGAAACGCTGGGGCTGCGCCCGGGACAGCGCACGGCCACCGGCAAGCGCAGCACCGCGGTGTCGGCGTTGGAGCCGCTCAGGGGGGAGCACGAGGCGGTGGCGCTCATCCTCGAGCAGCGGGAGCTGAGCAAGCTCAAGAGCACCTACCTCGACCCCCTGCCCGACCTGGTCGACCCCGACACGGGCCGCCTGCATACCACCTTCAACCAGGCGGTAGTGGCGACCGGGAGGTTGTCCTCGACCAACCCAAACCTGCAGAACATCCCGGTGAGGACCGAGCTCGGCCGCGAGATCCGGCGCGCCTTCGTGGCCGAGCCGGGCGCCCGGCTGGTGGTGGCCGACTACAGCCAGATCGAGCTCCGGGTGCTGGCGCACATCACCCGCGAGGAGGGGCTGCTCGCCGCCTTCCGTCGCGGGGAGGACGTGCACCGGGCAACCGCGGCGGAGGTCTTCGGCGTGGATCCCGACGCCGTCACCGCGGAGCAGCGGCGGCGCGCCAAGGTCATCAACTTCGGGGTGCTCTACGGCATGGGTCCCAGGCGCCTCGGCAGCGACCTCGATATCGACCTCGCCGAGGCCGAGGCGACGATCCGCACCTACTTCGAGCGCTACCCGCGGGTGCGCGGCTACATCGACGCCACGCTGGCGTTCTGCCGGCAGCACGGCTACGTGGAGACCCTGCTGGGCCGGCGCCGCTCCATCCCCGACATCCACAGCCCCAACCGGCAGGCCCGCGAGTACGCCGAACGCACCGCCTACAACATGCCCATCCAAGGCAGCGCCGCGGACATCATGAAGCTCGCCATGCTGGCGCTCCCTCCGGCGCTGGCTCCGCTCGGCGGGCGCCTGCTGCTGCAGGTCCACGACGAGGTCGTGGCGGAGGTCCCGGAGGAACGTGCGGCCGAGGCGGCCGCGCGGGTGCAGGCCGCGATGGCGGGCGCCTACCCGCTCGACGTGCCGCTGCTCGCCGAGGTGGGGGTGGGCGCGAGCTGGCTCGAGGCCAAGTAGCGGGCGCAGGGTAGCCTGATCGCGGCGCCGTCGCTATGCGCGCTGCCGCCCCGGCCGCCCGGGCGCCGGGATAGAATGGACTTCATGGCACAGAGGCGCTATTTCGGCACCGACGGCGTTCGCGGCGTCGCGGGCGAGCATCCCATGACGGGGGCGTTCGCCTTCCAGCTCGGGGTGGCGGCCGCGGAGGGCCTGAGGCGGCGTGGGCGCGGGCGCCCCAGGGTCGTGGTGGGCATGGACACGCGCCGCTCGGGACCCATGCTGGCCCATGCCGTGGCGGCGGGCCTGGCGTCGCGCGGGGCGGACGTCACCTGGCTGGGGGTCCTCCCCACGCCCGGCGTGTCGTTCCTGACACGCGAGCTCGGCTGCGACGCGGGCGTGGTCGTCAGCGCCAGCCACAACCCCTTCGGCGACAACGGGCTGAAGCTCTTCAACCAGGACGGCGAGAAGCTCTCCGACGCCCTCGAGCAGGAGATCGAGCAGCTGCTCGATGCCGCCCCCGAGGCGCTGCCGCCGGTCACCGGCAGCGCCGTGGGCTCGGCGACGCGCTACCGCACCGCCGACGGCCACTACCTGCAGCACCTGCTGTCGCATGCGCCCTACCTGGACGGCCTGCGGGTAGCGCTGGATTGCGCCAACGGCGCCGCCTCGCAGATCGCCCCCAAGGTGTTCCAGAAGATCGGCGCGCGGCTCGACCTCATCAACGCCAGGCCCGACGGCGAGAACATCAACGTCGACTGCGGCAGTACCAGCCCCGGCGCCGTGCGGACCCGCGTGGTCGAGCACGAGCTCGACGTCGGGGTGACCTTCGACGGCGATGCCGATCGCGCGCTGCTCGTCGACCGCCGGGGCCGGCTCGTCACCGGCGACCACATCATGGCGATCTGCGCGCTCACCGCCGGCGACGAGGAGGTGGTGGCCACGCTGATGAGCAACCTCGGCGTGGAGCGGTACCTCCAGGCCCACGGGGTGCGCATGCATCGCGTCAAGGTCGGCGACCGCTACGTGCACGAGGAGCTGACCCGGCGCGGCCTGCGCCTCGGCGGCGAGCAGTCCGGCCACGTCCTGTTCCTCGACAAGGCGCCCACCGGGGACGGCATCCTGACCGCGCTGCAGGCGCTGGCCGCGGTGCGCAAGTCGGGTCGCCCGCTGGAAGCGTGGATGGACGATATCCCCGTCTACCCGCAGTGCCTGCTCAACGTGCGGGTGCCGTTGGACGCGCGCGGCAGCGTGCTGGAGGACGCTTCGGTGAAGAAAGCGCTGGACGCCGCCCGGGCGCGTCTCGGAGAGACGGGCCGCATCAACCTGCGCCCCAGCGGCACGGAGCCGCTCGTCCGGGTGATGGTGGAGGCCGAGGACGACACGCTGGTGGGCGCCGTCGCCAAGCAGGTGGCGGCGGCGGTCGAAGCCGCGGTCGCCTGAGCCGCGGCGCTCGAGCCTCCCGCCGGAGCGGACGAGTATAGTCTTGGCATGACGACCCCGTCGCGGCCTTCCTGGACGACCGTCGCCGGCTACGCCGTGGGCATCGGCATCTGCTCCGTGGCGACCCTCGGCGTGTGGCTGCAGTACGCGACCAGCACCTTCGACGCGCTCACCGCCGGCCTCCTGAGCCTGGCGGTCGGCATCGTGGTAGGCGGGGCCTGGGCGCTGCTGCGGCCCGGCGCGACCGGCTGAGGGCCAAGGGCGCCTCGGTCCGCCACGCGGGTCCCTGCGGCCAGCCTGCGAGGGCCGGCCTGCCGCTGGCGCGCTCGGCCGCTCACGGGGCCGGCGGGGCGTGGCAGGCGTGGCTGCCGCTGTCGTGGTAGCGGCCGTTGTCGATGGGCACGAAGCTCCAGGCGTAGGCCGCGGGCTCGAGCGTGAGCTTCAAGACGCCGAAGGTGCCGACCTCGAGCGCCTGGCTGTGCGCCCGACGCCACAACACGAAGTACTGCGGCGCGCCGCCCGTGCCGACCACGAACTCCCGGATGCCGTGCGTGGGGTCCAGCCGCCCGTTGGGGTCCTGTAACGCGAAGCGCTCGTAGTCGTGGTCGTGACCGTTCAGCACGACGTCGACGCCGCCCGCCTGCAACGCCCGCCAGATGGGCTCCAGGTTCTTGTAGTTGCCGTGGGGACCTGAGCTGAAACGCGGCTGGTGGAAGAAGGCGAGGGCGCAGGTCGTGGGATGCGCGGCCAGGTCGGCTTTGATCCACTCGACCTCGGGCGAGCCGTCCTGGCACCCGCCGCTGTAGTGACAGTTGGAGTTCAGCGCCAGGATGTGCCAGGCGCCCAGGTCGAAGCTGTACCAGCTCTGGTCGCGCGTACCGACACGCTTGCCCCAGTAGTCGAAGTACCCGTTGGCGAGGTTGTAGTACTCGTGGTTGCCCGGCACGGGGTAGGTGATGGACTTGAAGGCGCCCCACGTCTTGTCGTAGGACCCCTTGAAGCTCGTCAGCAGGCCCGTCGGGTACTGCAAGTCACCGATGGCGAGCACGGCGTCCGGGTGCATCGTCTCCACCAGCTTCGCGGTCGCCGCCTGCTGGCAGGCGCGCAGGCTCGGAACCGCCCCCGGCTCGCAGGCGATGTCCCCGGCGGCGGCCACCGTCACCGTCTGGGCCAGCGCTGCTCCGGCGAGCAACGGCACCAGGACGAGCAGCGACAGGAGCCGGGTCGGGGCACGGGAAGCGCGCGGCGAGGCGGACATCGTCGCTACCCTACGTCGCGGGCCGGCGCGCGGCGTGAGAGAACCGTACACCGCGTCGCCCTGGCGGCATGGTCCCCGGAGCCCCGGCGCGGCGCCTCCCGGCGCATCGGCACCGCCGGCGATGCCGAGCCGGCCTTAGCATGAGCCATGATCGACATCACGCGGGAGCTCTCCGAAGGTCACCCGGTGTGGCCGGGCGACAGCGCGTACGCCCTCGAGCAGGTCAGCAGCATCGACCAGGGGAGCGCCGTGAACGTGCTGCGCCTCACCACCTCCACCCACCTGGGCACGCACGTCGACGCTCCCTGGCACTACGCCGCCGGCGGCGGCCGTCTGGTCTCGGTGGGTCTCGACCTGCTGGTCGGCGAGGCGCTGGTGATCGACGCACGGGGGGACGGGCCGGTCCCGGCGACGGTGCTGCCCGACGAACCGCTGCCGCCGCGCGTGCTGCTCTACACCGGGCAACCCGAGCGCTGGCTGGCGTTCCCCACCTTCCGCGCGCTGGCGCCCGACCTCGTCATGGCGCTGGGCCGGCGCGGCGTTCGCCTGGTGGGCACGGACGCGCCCAGCGTCGACCCCGTCGACAGCAAGGACCTGCCCGCCCACGAGGCCTGCTTCCGGGCGGGCATCACCATCGTGGAGGGGCTGGAGCTGAGCCAAGCGACCCCCGGGCGGTACCGTCTCGTCTGCCTGCCGCTGCGCATGCCTCACGCCGACGCCTCGCCGGTGCGGGCCGTGCTCGAGCCGCTGTAAGGCGTGTGGGGCGCGCCCGACGTCGGCACACCACATCACGCGAGGCGGGCGGCCGCCCGGAGGCGTCCGCCCGCTGTTCCAGCGCCCGCACCGCGGGCGCGCGTTGTCGAGGCTCAGCGAACGACGATGTAGCCCGCCATGTAACCGTCCTGGCCCATGCCGTCGAAGCCCTTGCTCATGCCCCAGTGGGTCGGGCCGTCGCACGGAAGGGCGCAGAACCAGCGGTAGTAGCCGGGCTTGCTGGGAGCGGTGAAGGTGAACACGGTCTTGCCCGGGGTGAAGCCGGTCTCCTTGCCGCTGGCGTCCTTGGTGAAGGTGCCGCCCTTGGCTACGAGGTTGAGGTTGATCTCGGGAGCGGTGATGCTGTGATCGCCGTCGTCGTAGTTGATGACCGTGAGCGTGACCTTCTGGCCGGGCTGGATGACCATATCGGAGGGCACGAAGGCGTCGTGATCGGTGCCGTCGGGGCCGGGCTTGCCGGTGACGCCGGCGACCTTGTTGCTGTGCATGACGACCATGGTGAGGTTCACCGGGGCGGGGGTGCTGGCCGCCAGTGCCGGCGTCAGGGCCAGGAGCACGGTCGCGCCCAGAAGCAGCATGACGGCCTTGTGGAACTTACGCATGATGGTCTCTCCTCATCCGAGCTCGCTCGCGAGCTCTCGGGTGGCCTCTCCGGCCAACGCTGGTCATGTTCGCGCGAACGTCCACCCGGTTGAAGGGACAATTGACCCCTCCAGGACATAAGTCCCGGCTGATGAACGGCAGCGCGGAGGGGCCGGCGATGGGTGCCGGTACTCATGTGACACACCGAACGTGCGCTAGCCTGGCAGCCGTGAAAGCACCCATGCGCTGGCTCGTGACGGGCGGGGTGGTAGGCGTCCTCGGCGGCCTGGCGTTGTTCCTGTGGCCCGGGCCGCTAGCGACGGCCGCCGGCGCCGCGACGCCTCTCCCCAAGCTGTTCCGCGCCCCCAGCTACGAGCTGGTCGATCAGCTCGACCGGCCGGTGGCTTCCAGCGACCTGAAGGGCAGGGTGCGCGTGGTCGTCACCATGGACCCGTACTGCACCACCCTGTGCCCGCTGACGGCATCGAAGGTGCGCAACCTCGAGGCGCTGCTGAAGCGCCAGGGCCTGTCAGGCTCCGTGCAGTTCGTAGCCTTCTCCATCGACAAGCTGGCGGGCCCCGCGCAGCTGCGCGACTTCCTCGACCAGGAGGGCCTGGACCCCAACGTGAGCTGGCTCGACTACCTCACGGGCCCCGCCGACAAGGTGCGGAGCGTCGTGCGGGACGGCTACCACACCAGCTACTACAGCGTCTCCAACGCGGAGGCCGAGAAGCTGGCTCCCAGCACCTTCCAGGCGCGCATGAGCAACAGATTGGCGGAGAAGGCGAAGGCGCCCTTCGCGATCATGCACCAGAGCCCGCTGTTCGTGGTCGACCGCCACGGCTGGGTGCGGGCCGCCTTCGGGGACGCCAGCACCGTGCCCTCGGACGTGGTGGTGAGCGACGTAGCCAGGCTGGTGAGGTCGGGAGCGTGAGCGCGGGCGAGCGCGGCAACCTGGCGCCCGGGGCCCGGCCATGAGCCGCAGCGACGGCGCTCCCGTGCGGACCGCGACGGTCGCGAGGCTGATCGTGGGGCTGCTCGTCGGGCTGGCGCTCGCCTTCGGCCTGAGCCTGCTGGTCCACCGTGGCACCCCCGCCGTCGCCGCCACGGCCGCGAGCTCGGGCACCCCCACCTTCCCCATCGGCGATCTCGGCCCGGCCCCGAAGCTCTCGGGCTTCACCGACCAGCAAGGCAAGCCGTTCGACCCGTCGAGCCTGGCCGGCAAGGTGCAGGTCGTCAGCTTCCTCGACCCGCGCGGCACGCGCGTCAGCCCCGTCATCGCGGTGAACACGCTGATGGCGCTGAAGGCGGATCTCCAGGGCACGAAGCAGTTCGGCAAGCGCGTGGCGTTCGTGTCCATCGACGTCAACCCGCGTCCCGACGGGCCGGAGCCGACGGCAGCGTTCATGAAGCAGGTGGTGGGGTACGGCAAGGTGCCCGCCCCCGCCGGCGACTGGCCGTTCCTCAGCGCGCCCTGGGACACCGTGGCGCAGGTCGTGCGCCAGGGGTACGGCGTGCCCTTCCAGCGCCTCGACGCCAAGGCGTTCGCCGCCTATGCCACCAGGCAGGAAGCGGACGGCACCTTCTTCTACGCCCGGGCGTGGAACCCGCTCGCCAGCAAGGACGCCCCCACCGTCGTGGGCAACGGCGAGATCGTGATCGTGGGGCCCAAGGGCCGCATCCGCGCGCGCATCCCCCGCGCCTACCAGGTGTCGAACGTGGCGGTGGAGAACGTCGTCAGCCGGGTGCTGGCGCGGACCGGCGGCTGACGAGAGCACGATCGCCTGTGCGCGAACGCGCGGCTCCGGCCGGACCACGCGTAACCGGCTGAAGATGTCCGCTGGGACCGGATCCCTGGCACCCCCGACGCCTCCTACGCGCGATCCTCGGTGCGTGCGGCTCGAGACGGCCTGAACGCACGTACCGCCGAGGTTGCCGGATGCGCTACGCTCGGCCTGGAGGAGGTGGTCGATGCGGCTGCGAGGGAACAGCTACTCCAGGTCATACGGCCCGCACGGATGCGGCCGTGGATGACGCGGCGCCGATCCGGCCCGCGACCGACGCTGACATCCCCGCCATCCTCGAGGTCATCAACGAAGGCGCGCAGGCGTACCGCGGCGTGATCGCCGCCGACCGCTGGCACGAGCCCTACATGCCCGAGGACGAGCTTCGCGCCGAGCTCGCCGCCGGCGTGCGCTTCTGGGTGGTGGAGGCAGGCGGCCGCATCGTGGGGGCGATGGGCCTGCAGGACGTGCGCGACGTGACCCTCATCCGCCACGCCTACGTGCGCACGGGCCAGCAGCGCCGCGGTCACGGCAGCGCCCTGCTGACCTACCTGCGGTCGCTCACCGAGCGGCCGATGCTCATCGGCACCTGGCGCGCCGCCACCTGGGCGGTGCGGTTCTACCAGCGGCACGGCTTCCGGGTGCTCTCCCGCGACGAGACGCAGCGCCTGCTGCGCCGCTACTGGACCGTTCCCGCACGCCAGATCGAGGAGTCGGTGGTGCTTGCCGATGCGCGCTGGCCGGCCGGCCCGCAACGGGGTGACAGCGAGCAGACCTAGCTCTGAGGGGCTCTGAGAGGCGCTGGGAGGCGCTGGCCTGCTGCGGTCGGCCGTTCCCGCCATGGCGGGCGGTACGCGAAGTGCCTCCGGCCCGGGCGAGCGTCGCCTCGGATACAGGCGTCCCCTGCCCTGCAAACGCTCTGCCGAACCCGTCCTACACTGCCACCATTGCAGGGGGCGGAGGAGCGCCCACCGCACTCTCGAGCACCTTCGGCACCTCCGCCGGGCCTCTTGGATCGTCCGGAGGTGTCCTTGTCTCGCCTCAAGTGGTTGCTGATCATCCTGCCGGTGGGGCTGCTGGCTCTGTACATCATGCTGTTCACGAGCCCGGCCAAGCTATGGCACGCGCTGTCGCACGCACACCCGCTGTGGGTCGCCGCTGCCTTCGCGATCCACCTGGTGTTCTTCGTCCTGTACGGCGCTCTCTACGAGTACGGGTTCAAGGCCGTCGAGGTGGGGGCCAACCTGTGGCGGCTGATCCCGGTGTACTTCGCGTCCCTGTACCTCAACACCGTGGCACCCTCCGGCGGCACCTCGGGCGCGTCCATCTTCGTGGCGGACGCGCGCTCCCGTGGGGAAGCGCCGGCGCGCGCGGCCATCGGCACGGTGATCGTGCTCATCGCGGACCTGGCCACGCTCCTGCCGTTCGTCGGCGCGACCCTGTGGGTGCTGAAGGCGCGCGGCCATCTGGAGACCTTCGAGGTCCTCGGGGTGGTGGCGTACGTCGCCTTCATCTGCGGCCTCATCGGAACCCTGTTCGTGGCGCGGCGGCGGGAGCGCGCGGTGCGGGCCGGGCTGGGGTGGCTCAGCCGGCAGGTCGCCCGCGTGTGGGGCTGGTTCGGCAGGGACCCGCCGCTGTCGGACGATTGGCCCGAGATCCAGTCGCGCGACATGTGCGAGGCGGCGCGCGCCATCGTCAACCATCCGTTGACGGTCACGCGCCTCGCGGCCGTGGGGGTAGCCGGCCACATGATGAACCTGGCGGGGCTGTACCTGCTGTTCGTCGCCTTCGGCCAGCCGCTGACCTTCGGGCCCGCCATCGCGGGCTTCACGCTGGGGATCGTGTTCTTCGTCGTCGCGGTCGTGCCGCAGGGCGTGGCCGCGGTCGAGGGCGTGATGGGGCTGGTGTTCACATCGCTCGGCATGCAGCCGGCCACCGCCTTCGGCATCATCATCGCCTTCCGCGTCATGAACTACTGGCTCCCGCTGTTCGTCGGCGTGTTCTTCCTCCACCGGCTCACGCGGGTGTTGAAGCAAGGCAGGGAGCGGCCAGGGAAAGCGGGGCACCAGTCCGGAGCGCCGCAACCCGAAGGCAGCGGTTGAACGCGCGGCTCGACGCGCCTTCTCTTCCTGGTGCGCCTGGAGGGATCCGAACCCTGGACTGTCTGATCCGCGGGTAGCGACTTCCGGATGCTTCCCAGATCCGGTCGAATGGACGCCCATGCCAGAATACGGTGGTCACGACAACGCTCCTCGAATCATCTGAGCCGACGGCTCGCCCGAGGCGAGGCAGCGCGGTCGGCTGATCTTCCGGCAGCGTTCCCGCGATTCGTGTCGGGTCTGGCTCGTGGGGCCAAGGGCGACCCGACCACCCCGCAGATCGAAAGCGGCTGGCGGGTCCAGTCCGAAGTAGCGCACGGGCTGCCGGATTTCGCGGCGCACACGCTGTCTGTCAAACCCGGGACCGGAACTCGCGGGGCATGGTCAAGCCCGGTCGAGAGTATGGGCGAGCCGGCCACGCCAGGCACGCCAGAGGTGGCACGCGGGGCATCGGACGCGTCCCCGGCATGGGTTCGCGCGGCGACCTCAGGTGCCGGATTCACGCGTTCGGCACCTCACCGTGTCAAGGCACGGGTGCAGGACCGCCAGGCATCCGCTCAGCGGTGCCTTCAAGCCTGGCCCTCGCCCGTGCCGTCCCGAAGGGTGAGGAAGTAGCGGATGATCTCGGACCGCCTATGGGCGTGCATCTTGCTCAGGACGTTGCTGACGTGATTCTTGACCGTCTTCTCGGAGATCCCCATGCGCTCGCCGATCTCCCTGTTCGACAGCCCCTCCGTCACGAACGCAGCTATCTGTGACTCGCGGGACGTGAGCTGTTCGGCGAGGCCAGGCGGCTGATCGGCCGGTGGGCTCTTCAGGTAGCGGATGAGGGCCGCGCTCACCTGCTCTTGCAGCACGTCGCGCCCGGCGGCCAGCTCGCGAATGGTGCGCACCAGCGACCCCGCATCGGTGGTTTTGGAAGCGAAGCCGTCGACCCCGGCGGCGACGGCCTGGGCGATCGTATCGTCACCGGTGTAGGAAGTGAGCACCAACACCCGAGTCTGCGGCGACACGGCCTTGACCCCGGCGACGAGGTCGATCCCGTTTCCGTCCGGAAGGCGCACGTCCAGCACCAGCACGTCGGGATGGCTGCTGCGGACCGCCGCGATCGCGTCCGTGGCGCTGCCTGCCAGCGCAACGACACGGATATCTGCGTCGTCCTCGAGCAGCGAGGCCAGCCCCACGCGTACGACCTCGTGGTCGTCGACGATCGCCACCCGTATCGTCATCTCACGATCCTAATGGGCAGCCCGCTCACCGGCTGACCTGGGCACGTCTCTGGCGTCCGTCGGAGCCTGCCCGGAGGGGACCACGATGTGGGCGCCAAGCCCCTGACCGCCCAGCACCAGTGCCAGATCTCCCCCGACCTCCGCCAGGCGGCGCCTGGCTCCCAACAGGCCGTTGCCCTCCCTCAGCGTCGTACCCTCAGGCACGCCGGTGCCATCGTCCCGTACGCGCATCTTCAGCAGTGCGCCCACGCAACTGAGGTCCATGTCGACCCTGCCGGCACCACCATGCCGGGCGGCATTCGCCACCAGCTCGGCCAGCACCGAGGCCAGCGTCGCCGCCACGCTCCGCGAGAGCACGGGCGTGGCGACGCAGCCCCATACGACATTCACGCCGTAGAGCGTGGCGACGTCGGCCACGTGCCTCTGCAGCTGGTCCCAGGCGCTCGTCGTGAGAGGATGCTCCGACAGCACGTCGAGCTCGCCCCGAATGGCGGCCATGGCCCGTTCGACGGCGGTGATGGCCTTCGTGGTCGTCATCGTGTCGGTGAGTTGTCGCAGGCCGCGGCGCCGCGCACGCTGCAGCTGGATGCCGACGGCGTACAGCGCCTGCAGCGCGCCATCGTGGAGCTCGCTGGCCACCCTTCGGTGCTCCTCGGTCCTCAGCAGCTCGCCGCGCTCGCGGTCCACGCGCGCCCGCCCGATGGCGACCGCCGCCTGGTAAGCGAACAGGCCCAGCATGTGCGCATGACGGTCGGTGAAGTGCCCCTGCTCGGGGTCCGCCAGGTACAGGTGACCCAGGAGCTCACCCTCGTAGCGCACCGGTACTCCCAAGAAGGCGCGCAACTTCGGGTGCCCGATCGGGAAGCCCGCCGCGTCGGGTTCCGATCCCATGTCGTCGAAGCGCACCGCATCGCGCCCGGATAGCCGCGCCAGGAGCCCACGATGGGTCGGCGGCAGGCCGATGACGGCGGCCACGCCGGGCTCCACGCCGACGGTCACGAACTCGACCACCTGCTCCCTGTCGTCGAACTCCGCCAGCGCCCCGTAGCGCGCCCGCGCCAGCCGCGCAGCGATCTCCACGATGGTTCGCAGTATCTCGCGGTAATCGCCCTCCCGGCTCATCTCTAGGGACGCCTGGTAGAGCGTGCTCATCTCCTCGTGGCGCTCCCGCGCCTCCTCGTACAGGATCCGGATGCGATCGCGCTGGCGCAGCAAGATGGTCTCCACGCGCTCGAGCTGGCTGAACGTCAACCACACCACGCAGCCGAGGATCGCGAAGCGCACCAACCACGAGTAGTGCTCGAACACGCCAGCCCACCATCCCGCCGTGGAGTCCGCCCAGGGTTCGATGGCGAACCCGAACACCAGCTCGATGGCCACGAGGATCCCGATGATCACCCATCTCAGCGACCGGAAGAAGCGTGGTTGCCTCCTCCCGCGCGATGTTGCCGACGGTGTCCCCGACTCCACCCGGTACTCGCCTCCCCACGATCCGACACGCGTGTCTGTGCCGCCAGCATAGTCCTCCGAGACCATGCCTCCCGTTGCGTTGGCGCCGCTAGCTGTCCTGCGCGCTGACCCAGCCGCCGACCCATCCGTACAGGCCGGCCAGTGCCGACCCGGTCCCCGCACCGAAAAGGATCGCCGCCGGGAACAGATCTCGCGTCATGGCGAGCAGCAGGACGCCGGTGATCTCGACGGCCAACCCCACGCCTACGCTGAGCCTTGGCAGCCAGGATGAGCGCGCCGCGGCTCGCACCCAGCCCCGGCCGCTCGCACGGCCCTCAGCCGCAGCCCGAGCCCCCTCCCAGGACACACCCGCAGCCACGCCCGCAGCCGCAGCCCGGGCAGCCTCTGCCGCTGCCAGCAGGCTCCTGGCGGCCGCCAGGCCCTGGGCCATCGAGCCGACCACGGTCGATGGGCCCGAGAGTCCGTCGCCAGCTGCCCAGACCGACGCGGCCACAGGCTCCACGGCCCGCCGCTCGAGGTAAGCCCTGCGCCGAACCAGGTCGGAGACTCTCGGGCTGCCCGCTGGGAGGCCGCTACCGAGCAGAGTCCGCTCGGGTACGGAGCGCTTCGGGGCCGGAGCTCGCACAGGCAGCGTCGTCGCGGCGTCGCCCGGCCGCGGCCCGCCAACCCGGTAGCCGGTCGCCAGCACAACCAGCTCCGCCTCGAGACGCACGGCCGATCGCGCGACCGCCTTGGGCGTGGCCTCGGCCCGGCGTTGCCGCGTGTGCAGCAAGCGCGCCGCCGCCACATGCCCGCTGTCGTCGACCTCGAAGCGATCGACGACCCGGTTGAATCGGATGCACACGCCTTCGTGCTCCGCTTCCTCCAACTCGTCATCGCGCACCGACGCGAAACGACGGTCGAACCAGTCGACGGCGGTCACGGCGCAGCCGAGCCGGCGAGCGCTGCGCGCCACGTCCATGGCAGTGTTGCCGGCCCCGACGACCAGCACGTGGGTTCCCGCGGGCAGGTCGTCGAGCCGCCGTTCGCCCATGGCCAGCGCCAGCTTGGCGCGCCGCAGGAAGTGCGTCGCGTCCTCGACGCCCTTGGCGTCCGCCCCAGGCACGGAAAGGCGGGCCGGGTTGCTGGCGCCCTGGGCAAGGACCACCGCGTCGTACTCGTGCCTCAGTCGTGTCAGAGTGGCCTCGTCCACATCTGTACCGGTCCGGAGCTCGAGCCCCGCGCGCTGGAGCGCCTCCATCGGGCGCCTCGCGGCGCGCTCCGGGAGCGTGAACTCGGGGATCCCCCAGGAAAGCACCCCGCCCGTGGCCTGCTCGCGCTCGAACATGGTGACGCGGGCGCCGTTCTCGATGAGCTCCCAGGCAGCCGCCATGCCGGCGGGACCGCTACCGACCACGGCCACGCGCGGCACGCCCGGAGCCGGCTCGGCCGGGTGCACGTCCGGCACGGGGCGCTGCTCGGTGACGAAGCGCTCGAGCATGCCGATGGCCACGGGCTCACCGCCCGCGAGCCGCCAGCTGCACGCCCCCTCGCACTGCAGGGACTGATCGCACACGATGCTACAGATGTCGGGCATGACGCTGGTCCTGCGCAAGACGGCATGCGCTTCGTCCCAGTCATCGTCGCGGATGGCGGCGATGAAGCCGGGGATGTCGTTGTGCGCCGGACATCCCAGCACGCAGGTGGGGTCGGGGCACTGCACGCAACGCTCCGCCTCCTGCATCGCCTCGGCGTAGACGAAGCCGCGACGGGTCGGCGCGGTGCTGCCGAGCAGCTCGTCCACGACCAGGTGGTCGACCTCGACTCGCGGCGGCACCAGCGCGGGACCGGCGATCTCGATGGCCCCGAAGGGGCAGGTCCGCTCGCACTGGCGGCAACCAACGCACAGCGCGTCGCTTCCGACGGCCTTCCAGGCGACCGGGTCGAGGTCGAGGGCACCCGTGGGGCAGCGGATCACGCACTCCTGGCAACCCGCGCAGCGCTCCTCGTTCACCAGGATACGCGGCACGAAAGCGGGCGCCGTCACGCCGAAGCGCCACGACCTGACGGCCGCCGCCGCGGGCTGAACGCCTTCACGCGGCCGCGGTTCGGGAACCGTCGTCATTCCGCACCTCCCATTGCGACGTACAGCGCGATCATGGCTGCCCCAAGGGCGAGCACGAAGAGGATGCCGAGCGCCAGCAACCATGTGGAGCGGGCCGTAAAGGCGGTCATGTCACGGCGGATGTTCTTCGTCGTCGTGTACACCGCAGCGGCCGTGCCGATCAGCACGACGATCGCCTGGCTCCAGATCACGCCGGCCGGCGACAGCATGTGCACGTTGTAGAGGTTCGAGTGCGCCGTCCCGAACAGGTTCCAGCCGATCGAGAGCGGGTCGGAGATGGCGGGGACGATGCGCAGCGCGTGGTTCCAGAACCGTGGGAGCTGGCGCGCCAGATAATCCGCGGCCATGAGCGGCAGCAAGCCGTACATCATCGGCATGAACCAGGCGAAGAAGTCGGAACGGTTCGCGTGCCGCGTCCCCGGTTCCGCTGCG
>DATFNF010000027.1:0-3880 GCA_035266525.1 Trueperaceae bacterium
CTGCGATGATCAGCAGGGTGTAGTTCATGACACCTCCAAGGTGTGCGCTGGCAAGCCGTGGGCTCGCAAGGTCGTACTCGGCATCGTCAGGGCTTCCGACACCGTCTGCGGCCGCCCGCCTCCCTCATGCGGCCGGTTCGCTGTCCGGCTCCGGCGCCTTCTGCCTCACGATCACCCGCATGCCCTCCACGCGGAGCACCGTGATGCGGCTGCCGGCGGCGACGAAGTCCCCTTCACTGACGACGTCCACGCGCTCGTTCTCGAAGCGCGCCACGCCGGCCGGCCGGAGGTCGGAGAGCGCCACGCCCTCGCGCCCCGCCAGGTAGGCGCGGTCGGCGCTCCAGGGCGTGTCCGGCGTCACCGGCGACGGCGGGTTGGTCAAGCGCGTGGACAGCCGGAACGCCGCGGCCACCTTGCTGTTGGGGAGGATCCACAGCAACGCCGCGACGAGCACCCCGCCGAACAGCGCGCTGTACCCCAGGACGCTCGCCGCCGAGCCCTGGAAGATGCGCACGACCGCGATCACCACCGCCGCGATGCCCAGCACCCCGGCCACGCCGAAGCCCGGGATGACCAGCACCTCGGCCGCCAGCAGCAGCACGCCGACGATGATGAGCACGATGTCGAGAGGCCCGGCCGGCGTCGCGATGAAGGCGCCCGCGGCGAGGAGCGCCAGGGCTACCAGGCCCAGCCCGCCCGGAACGCCGAAGCCGGGCGTGAAGATCTCGATGAGCAAGCCACCGATACCGATGACCAGGAGCGCGGCCGCGGCGATGGGGTTGGTGAGCAGGCTCGCCAGGCGCTCGCTCAGGGTCGGCGTCAGGCGCTGGATCGCGGCGCCGCCGTACCCCCACTGCTGCAAGGCGTCCTGCACGCTGCTCGCCTGGATGTTGGCGATGTTGTTGGCGACCGCCTCCTGCGCGGTCAGGGTCACAAGCTCCTTGTCGGTGGCGATGCCGGGGATGGCGATCGTCTGGTCCACCATGCCCGCCGCCACCTGGGCATTCCGCCCACGCGCCTCCGCCACGCTGCGGAACTCGCCGCGCATCGCGGAGTTGAACTTCTCGTTGACGGGTTTGGCGCCGCTGGGCGTGAGGGTGATGGGGAGCGCCGCCCCGATGGAGGAGCCGGGCAGCATGGCGAGCTTCTCGGCGCTCATGGCCACCAGGGCGCCGGCGCTGAAGGCGTTCTGGGCCACCGCCAGCGTGGGCACCTGGGCGTCGTTGAGGATGGCGTCGACGATCTGCTGCATGGCCGTGATCTGCCCCCCTGGAGTGTCCAGGTAGAACAGGAGCGCCAGGGGCTTCTCCTTGTTGGCGCGCTGGATGCGGGCTTTCACGAAGTGTGCGGTCGCGCTGTTGATCTCGCTGGTGATGGGCACGAGCCACACGCTGTCGGCGGTACCGCTGGCAGCCGCCTGCGCGCGCGAGACCGATCCCGTCGCCGCCATCGCCAGGGTCGCCACCCCCAGGGCCGCCGCGACGAACGTGTGGGCGAGCCGGAACCGGCGCAGACCAGGACGCACGGCGTCAGCATACCACGCTGCCTGTGCTGCAGAAGCCCCCGTGGAGCAGGCGAACTGCCGTCCAGGACGAAGTTGTCGCTCCCGTCAGTCGAGCACGGCCGGGGCCGGGTGCTCGTTGCTGCTGCGCAGCGTCAGCACGGGTACGAACATCGTCACCAGGAAACCTGCCGCCACCACCACCAGCAGATCGCGATAGACGCGTGTCACGGCATTCGCGAAGGCCTGCTTGATGGAGCCCGTCACCTGCCGGGCCACCGCCTGCGCCTGGCTCTTGAACTGGCCTTCGAGCTGGCTGAGGAAGGGCTGGCGAGCCGCCGGGTTCTGGATCGCCCGCTGGGCCCCCATGAGCAGCAGGTCCTTGGCGGCTGCGGGCATGGGGCTGGCGAACACCACCTGCCTCACCCTGGCCGGGTCGCCCGCGTTCACCGCGTCGGCGATGGCCCGGTACTGGGCGTCGAAGGCATGACTGATGCTGGCTTGGACCTGGTCGAGGCCCTGCGCCTGGAGCTGGTTGCCGGCGCCGAAGCTCGACGGGTCCATGCCGGCCGGGGCCTGCATGCTGGCGAACGAGGCGGTGAGGCTGGTGGCCAGCACCGTCCCCATGACGGCGGCGCCTACCGTGCCCCCGATCTGCCGGAAGAACTGGGAGGCGCTCGTGGCCTGCCCGATGCGGCGCACGTCGACCGCGTTCTGGATGGCGAGGGGGTAGAGCGGCATGGTCGGGCCGACGCCCAGCCCCGCGATGACCATGTAGACGGTGACGCGCAGGTAGGGGACGTCCGGGCCCATGCGAGAGAGCAGGTAGATCCCGACGAAGAGGACGGCCGCGCCGGCGAGCATGAACATCCGGTAGCGGCCGAAGCGCGACACCAGCTGCCCGGAGATCACCGACCCCACCACCAGGCCGAGCGACAGCGGGATGAGGCTGAGGCCGGCACGCGTGGCGGACACCCCGACCACGTTGACCATGAACAGCGGCAGGAAGATCACCAGCGACAGGAAGGCCGCACCCAGGAAGAAGATGGCCAGGTTGGCCGTGGAGAAGACACGGTTGCGGAACAGCGACATGTCGAGGATAGGGTTCGGCGAGCGCAGGGAACGGATCACGAAGCCCAGCAGCATCAGCAGCCCACCGCCGAGCAGCCCGAGGGTGACGGCGCCCCCCCAGGGGTATGCGGTCTTGTCGAGCTGGAGCGCCAGCACCGCCGGCACCAGCCCGCCGATCAGCAGCACGGCCCCCAACGTGTCCATCGGCTTGTGGTCGGCGGTCGGCTTGAGGGGCGGCATGCGACGGAGCAGGAACCACAGCGCGACCGCGCCGGTCGGCACGTTCACGTAGAACACCCAGCGCCAGCCCGCCACGCCCGGGATGACGCCGCCGGCGTAGTCGGTGAGGAGCCCGCCGAGCCACGGCCCGATGACGCTGGCGATGCCGAAGGTGGCGCCCACCAGGCCCTGGTACTTGCCGCGGACGTTCGGCGGGAACAGGTCCGCGATGATGATGAACGCCATCGAGAACAGCCCGGCTCCGCCGATCCCCTGGAGCGCCCTGAAGAAGATGAGCTGGTTCATGCCGTCCCCGAGCAGCGGCAGGTGCCCGATCTCCCCGGACAGGCCGGACAGGAAGCTGCCCAGGAGGAAGGTCACCACCGAGAAGATCTCGATGCTCTTGCGCGACACGGTATCGGCCAGCTTGCCGTAGATGGGCACCAGCGCCGTGGACGCCAGCAGGTAGGCGGTCGCGACCCAGGCATAGCGCTTGAGCCCGTCCAGGTCCTCCACGATCCTCGGGAGCGCCGTCGCCACGATGGTCTGGTCGAGCGCCCCGAGGAACAGGGCGAGGAGGATGCCTACCAGGATGAGGGACTTGTCGCGGGAGCTTACGGCCATGGGGTGGGGTCCTTTGCTGGAGGGTCAGAAGGTGAAGGGCGAGGACGAGGCGGGAGCGCACGGGCCCGGGGCCGCCCGCCGGGTCACATCGCACCCGGCGAGGCGACGGGATGACGCGCGTCGAACACGGTCGGGGAAGCGCCTCGCGATCTGCCCGTCTCGCTGGATGGTACCCAGCGCAACTATCTCAGGCGCCGTGCAGAGCGATTGTAGCCTGCGCATCAGCGCCCTTCCTCACGCCCTTGCGCCGACCCGGGCGCGCGGCCGGAAGCGCGATCCCGGCGGCCCGCGCGCGACCATGACGACGACCCTCCCGGTTCAGGGAGGGCCGCGTGTGTGGCGGGCGCAGGAGGACTTGAACCCCCGACCTACGGTTTTGGAGACCGCCGCTCTACCGACTGAGCTATACGCCCACGAGCGAGTTAGGAGTATACCAGCCCGCCCCGGCGCTGCCAAGGAACGCGC
>DATFNF010000028.1:0-17617 GCA_035266525.1 Trueperaceae bacterium
TGACGGCATAACTCCCACCATCCGCCACGCCGCCGCCGCCGACTGACCGAACGGTCACCCCTAAGCACCCGCAGACCCCCCTACCACCCCCCGCGCACCGGGACCGCGCACCGGGACCGCGCACCGCGACCGTCCCCCGCGACCGCCCCCCGCGACCGCGCACCGCGACCGCCCCCCGGCACCCGGCGCACCGGCCCCGCCTCCGCCTACCGCCGCCGCTGGCAGCGCGGGCAGAACACCGTCCCCCGCTGCCCCACCACGATGCGCCGCAGCGGGGTGCCGCAACGCGGGCAGGGCTCCTCGGCATGGCCGTAGGCGGCGAGCTGTTCCAGGTAGGCGCCCACCTCGCCGTTGACGGTGCGGTAGTCGTTGAGCGTGGTGCCCTGCGCCTCGATGCTGGCCAGCAGCACCTCGCGGATGGCGTCCCGGAGCGCCGCCGCCTTCGCTCGCGAGACGCGGTTCGCCGGCGTGCGCGGGTGGATGCGCGCCCGCCACAACGCCTCGTCGGCATAGATGTTGCCCACCCCCGCCACCGGCCGCTGGCTCAGCAGGTGCGCCTTGACGGCCGTGCTCGAGCGGGCCAGGCCGCGGTGGAAGGCCGCCGCGGTGAAGGCGTCGGAGAGCGGCTCCGGGCCCATCGAGGCCAGGGTCGGCAGCCCCGCGTACTCCCCCGCCGGCACCACCAGCAGACGCCCGAAGCGGCGGGCGTCGCGGAAGTGGAGCGTGTCGGGGGCGCCGCCCGTGAGACGCAGCCGCACCCGCACGTGGGTCTCCGCCTGGGGCGGCGGAGGCTCGGGCGACACCACGCCGGTCATGCCCAGGTGCAGGATCATCTCGTCGCCGCCCGAGAGCGGCAGGATCAGGAACTTGCCGCGGCGCTCCACGGCCTCGACGGTCTGCCCCACGCTGCGCTCCAGGTCGCGGTACTTGGGTCCCGGCGGCGCCAGCCGCTCGGCCGCCACGATGGTGCGCCCGGTCAGCCACGGCGCCAGCTCACGGCGGACCGTCTCGACCTCGGGGAGCTCGGGCACGGGAGGAGGGGCCCGCGCTCAGGCGGGCCGCGGGTAGGTGATGGTGCCCTCGTACAGGGCCCGCCCCACGACGGCGCCGTCCAGCCCCAGGCGCTCGTAGAGCTCGAGGTCGGCGTCGCTGCCGACGCCCCCGCCGGCGACCAGGTAGTGCGGGAAGGCCTCGCGCATGCGCCGGACCGGCGCCTCGTCGACGCCGCGCAGGGTGCCGTCGCGGCCGATGTCCGTATAGATGAGGTGGCGCACCCCCTGCGCCTCGACGCGGCGCGCCAGCTCGGCGGCGTCCACGTCGGTGACCTCGGCCCAGCCGTGCACGGCCACCTTGCCGTCGCGAGCGTCGATGGAGACCACCACGCGCTCCGGCCCGAAGTCCGCCAGCAGCGCCTCGACCACCTCCGGCTCGTGGATCGCCACCGTGCCCAGCACCACGCGCTCCACGTGGACGAGCCAGTCGGCGGCGGCCTCCACGCTGCGCACCCCGCCCCCCAGCTCGAGGCGCACGTCCACGCCCTCGGCCAGCGCGCGGATCAGGGCGGCGTTGTCGCTGCGCCCCAGCGCCGCGTCCAGGTCCACCACGTGGAGCCAGGAGGCCCCCAGGCCGGCCCAGTGGCGGGCAGCCTCGATGGGCGCATCGAAGTAGACGGTCTCGCGCTCGGGGTCGCCCTCGAACAGCCGCACGGCCCTTCCCTGCTGGATGTCTACGGCCGGGATGACGTCGAACATCGCACCGCCGAGCATAGCGCGCCGCGGCCCGCCGACCGCCGACCCCGCGCCGCCGCGCCGCGCCGGCCGCGCCGTGGCCCCCCGGTCAGCCGTCCAGATCGATGTAGGCGTCCAGGCGGTCCTGCGCCCGCTGCCGCTCGGCGTCCCCGGAGGCATGCTCCACCGCGGCCTCGAGCAGGCGCAGGTGGAGCTCCTCCAGGCGCGTCTGCTCGCGCTCGGCCCAGGGGGAGTCGAAGCCCGGCAGGAAGTCGCCGCCGTAGAGCCTGACGGCGCGCTCGATGGCCGCCTCGTCGGCCGCGTCCAGCGCGGCCTCCGCGGCGCGCTCGAAGGCCTCGGCGTCCCAGTGCACCTTGCCGTCGAAGCGCAGCTCCAGGCGGTCGCCCTCCAGCGCCACCGTCGCCACGCCGGCGAGCATCTTCCGCAACCGGCTGACCAGCACGTGCAGGTGGTTCTCTGCCGCCTGCCCCCACCACAGCTCGGCCCGCGCCTCATGCACGGTGCAGCGCTTGCCCCCGGCGAGCAGGAACAGCAGCAGCTCCACCGCCTTGCGCGCCTCCCAGTGCAGGCGGGCGTTGCCGTAGGCCACGCCCAGCCCGCCCATGCTGGTGATGGCCAGCTCGTCGTCGAGCGCGCCGCGCAGCACGCCGGCCCGCTCGAGCCGCGCCCGCACCGCCCCGCGCAGCTCCTCGGGCGTGAACGGCTTGGTCAGGTAGTCGTCGGCGCCCTGCGCCATGCCGCGGCGGATGTGGTCGCGGTCGCTCATGGACGTCAGGTAGATGAAGGGCACGCTGCGCAGCGGCACGATCTGGCGGACCGCCTCGTGCAGCTCGAAGCCCGTCATCCCCGGCATGATCACGTCGCTGACGATGAGGTCGGGCTGGAGCCCGCCGCGCAACGCCTCCAGGGCGCCTTGCGGGCGGTCGAAGGATCGCACGCGGTAACGGGACAGCACCGACGACACCAGCGCCAGCACCGAGGCGTCGTCGTCGACGATGACCACCGTGACGTCGCCGGCGGCGCGAGCGGCGCGCTCGACGCCGTCCGCCGCGGGTTCGCTGGCTGCGCGCCTGTCAGACATCCCAATCGCCCACCCGTTCAGCCCCCTCGCGCGTGCCGTGAGGGCCCGCTCGCGACCTCATGCCCCGCGGACACGACACGCCACCCGCCATTCTAGGCACGGACCGCGCGCGGCACGATAAATCTTCACACGTCGTGGGCGTCGGGGTGGTGATGTCGGGCAGACCCGCGTCCGGCACGCGACTCGGAGCGTGCACGCCGCAGCGCGCCACGCACCAGAGCGCGCCACACACCAGAGCGCGCCACACACCAGAGCGCGCCAGACACAAGAGTGCGCCCCACACCGAAGCCCGCCACACGCCCGCCGGCCGAGCGGCGCGGCGCCGGCCCCGAGCGGTCGCGCCGCGCCTTGACAGGGAAAGCGCCTCACCTATACTTTTAAGGGATGGTTTCTCGCCGGGACGCTCTTCTCAACCTGGCCCCGCTCCTCAACCAAGCCCCCGGCTCGGCCGATGAGGTCGCGGGGGAGGGGTTGCTGGTGCCCGACCCGGAGGTGCTCGAGGCGGACGATCTCACCCTCGACGGACCCCTGGCGTGGGACGTCATGGTGCGCAACGCCGGCGGGGACGACGATTTCATCGTCCAAGGGTCGGTGTCGGGGACCGCCGTGCTGGAGTGCCGCCGCTGCCTGACCGCCGTGCCCACCGAGGCGCGGGCCACGTTCCTGCTCCCCATGGAGTACCGCGCCGGCGAGGCCGACCTGCGGTTGGACGAGGTCGCCGAGGACGAAGAGGAGCTGCTGCTCTTCGGCCACCCGGAGGTCGACTTGGCGGGCCTGCTCGCCCAGCTCTTCGCCATCGAGCTTCCCATCACCGTCGTCTGCCGCGAGGGGTGCAAGGGGCTGTCGCTGGACGGCGTCAACCTCAACGAGCACCCCGAGCTCGAGCAGCGGGACCGCGAGCGGCGCGAGTCGGAGTCCCCTTTCGAGGTCTTGAAGGACCTCGATCTGTCATCCTGACCTGGCCGGGCGCCGCGCGCCCGGAGCATCAGCCCACCTGAAGGAGTCGTGCGAAGACAATGGCCAAACACCCCGTCCCCAAGAAGCGGACCTCGCGGTCCCGCCGCGATCAGCGCCGCAGCCACCAGGCGCTCACGGCGCCCAACCTCGTCGAGTGCCCCCAGTGCAAGACCATGAAGCCGCCGCATGTGGTATGCCCGGAGTGCGGCAGCTATGCGGGTCGACAGGTGGTCGAGGAGGCCTGACGGTCTCGCCGGGCGGCTCCGCCCGGACCGCGGTTGCAGCCGGTTGCATCCGGCGACCTTCCTCGCCGCGCGCCGTACGGTGTCCGCGGTGAGGGGGACGGAGCTTCGTTGGCGTGAACACGAGCGGTGGTAGACGTGCCGGAGTGACCGGGCTCGGGGCGTACGCGCCCGAGCGGGTGCTCACCAACCAGGACCTCGAGACGATGATGGACACCTCGGACGAGTGGATCACCACCCGGACGGGGATCAAGCGGCGCCACCTGGCAGCCGACGACGAGTTCACCAGCAACCTCGCCATCCGTGCCGTGGAGGACCTCATCGCCCACCGCGGCGACGACGCCCTGGCGGGTGTCGACATGGTCATCGTGGCGACCAACACGCCCGACGCCCTCTTCCCCGCGACGGCCGCGCTGGTGCAGGACCACTTCAAGCTCTCGGCCGGCGCCTTCGACCTGCTCGCCGCCTGCCCCGGCTGGCTCTACTCGCTGGGCGTGGCGCGCGGCCTGGTCGAGTCCGGGCAGTGCCGCAAGGTGCTGGCGATCGGCGCCGAGGCGCTCACCAAGATCGTGGACTGGAACGACCGCGCCACCGCCGTGCTCTTCGGGGACGGGGCCGGCGCGGTGCTGGTGGAGAGCGTGGCGGAGCCCTTCGGGCTCAGGTCCGTGGTGCTGGGCGCCGACGGCTCGGGAGCGCACCACCTGCACAAGCGCGCGGTGGGGCGCTGCCTGCCCAACGGCGACCGGCTGGCCGAGACGCTCTACATGAACGGCCGCGAGGTGTTCAAGTTCGCCGTACGGGTGATGAACACCGCCACCATCGAGGCGCTGGAGAAGGCCGACCTGCAGTTGGACGACATCAGCCTGTTCGTGCCGCACCAGGCCAACCTGCGCATCATCGAGGCCGCCCGCGAGCGGCTGCAGCTCGAGCGCGAGCGCGTGGTCGTCACCGTCGACGAGTACGGCAACAACTCCACTGCCAGCATCCCGCTCGCCCTGCGCAAGGCGCTCGACGGCGGCCGCGTGCACCCCGGCGACAACCTGCTGCTCGTCAGCTTCGGCGCCGGCCTCACCTGGGCCGCCAGCGTGCTGACGTGGGGCGGCGGCCCCGGGTCTGACGGGGCCGGGTCTGGCGGGGCGGGGTCTGGCGGCGCGGCGTGAGCGCCGCCGCCGGCACCGACCCCACCCTCGCCGCCGTCTTCCCCGGCCAGGGCTCCCAGTTCGTGGGCATGGCCAAGGACTTCTACGACGCCAGCCCGGCCGCGCGGGCCGCGCTCGACGAGGCCGGGGCGGCCCTGCCGGGCCTGCTCGAGCTGATGTGGGAGGGGCCGGCCGAGACGCTGCAGCTCACCGCCAACCAGCAGCCCGCCCTGGTCGCCGCCGGCGCGGCGGCCTACGCCGCCTGGCGCGAGGCGGGCGGCAGGCGGCCCGCCCTCGCCGCCGGCCACAGCCTGGGCGAGTACACCGCGCACGTGGCCGCCGGCTCGCTGGCGCTGGCCGACGCCGTGCGGCTGGTCCGCGCCCGCGGCAGCTACATGCAGGAGGCGGTGCCGGAGGGCGAGGGCGCCATGGCCGCCGTGATGAAGCTGGACCCCGCCGCCATCCGCAACGCCTGCCGGCACGTGGAGAGCGCGCACGGGCCGGTGGAGGTGGCGAACCTCAACGCCCCCGGCCAGACCGTCATCTCCGGCGCAGCCGCCGCGGTCGCCGCGGCGAGCGAGCGCCTCAAGGCCGAGGGCGGCCGGGTGGTGCCGCTGAAGGTGTCCGCCCCCTTCCACTGCAGCCTCATGCAGCCCGCCGCCGAGCGGCTCGGCCGCGACCTGGCGGCCGTGCGCTTCGGCGAGCCGAGCTTCGCCATCGTCTGCAACGTCACCGCCGACGTGCTGCGCAGCGGCGCCGACGCGCCCGAGCTGCTGCGCCGTCAGGTGACCTCGCCGGTGCGCTGGGTGGAGTCGGTGGAGAGCCTGCGCGCCCACGGCGCGCAGCGCTTCGTCGAGTTCGGCGCCGGCAAGGTGCTCACGGGGCTGATCGGCCGCATCGCGCCGGACGCCGAGGCGCGCAGCGTGGTCGACATGGCGAGCCTTCGCGAGGCGTTGGAGGCGGCGGCGTGAGGCCCGAGGACGCGGGCGGCGCGCCGGCGGCGGCGCGCGCCGTTCTCGTCACCGGCTCGAGCCGCGGGCTGGGCCGCGCCATGGCGCTGGCCTTCGGCCGGCTCGGTCACCGCGTGGCCGTCCACTACGTGACCAGCCGGGCCCCCGCCGAGGAGGTCGCCCGCGCGATCCGCGATGCGGGCGGCGAGGCGCAGGTGTTCGCGGCCGACGTCTCCGACGCCGAGGCCTGCCAGGACCTGATCAAGCGCGTCACCCAGGCCTTCGGCTCCCTCGACGTGCTGGTGAACAACGCCGGCATCGCGCGCGACACGCTGGCGCTGCGCATGAAGGCCGAGGACTGGCAGGCGGTCATCGACACCAACCTCTCCAGCGCCTTCCACCTCTCCAAGGGAGCCCTGCGGGGCATGCTCCGCGGCGGCTTCGGGCGCATCATCAACATCGCCTCCATCGTGGGGATCCGGGGCAACGTCGGCCAGGCCAACTACGTGGCGGCCAAGGCCGGCATGATCGGCCTCACCAAGGCGCTGGCCCGCGAGTACGGCGCCCGCGGCGTGACGGTGAACGCCGTGGCGCCGGGCTTCATCGCGTCCGACATGACCGACGCCCTGCCGGACGAGGTCAAGCAGGCGTACCTGCGCGAGATCCCCGCGGGCCGCTTCGGCCGGCCGGAGGACGTGGCCGCCGCGGTGGTGTTCCTGGCGAGCGAGGAGGCCGCCTACATCAACGGTCAGACGCTGCCGGTTGACGGTGGCATGGTCATGCCGTAATGTTTCCGGGGCCCACAGGCTCGAGCCGGGGCGCGTCCGCGCCCCGTGGCGGCGCTGCCAGCGCGGCCACGACGTTCCGAGTCCGAGCGGTGGCGCCAGGACCCGACCCGCTTGACCCCGGCGTAGTGGCTAGGAACGCCTCTGTGCCGCACGCATCGCAGGAAGACGCGCGCAGGTGCCGTGCTAGAATCCCCGTGGTTGGGAGCCGGCAACCCACGCCTGCGTGAGGAGGAGCGAAAAGATGGACGAGCAGGAGATTCTCGAGAAGATCAAGGAGGTCGTCGCCGACAAGCTGGATGCGGATCCGGGCGACGTGAACGAGAGCGCCTCCTTCGTCGACGACCTGGGTGCCGACTCCCTGGACGTCGTCGAGCTGATCATGGGCCTCGAGGACGAGTTCGGAATCGAGATCAGCGACGAGGATGCGGAGAACATCCGCACCGTCGGCGACGCCGTCAAGTTCATCTCAGCCAAGCAGTGATCCTCGGTTCCACCGGGCAGGGGTCCGGTGGAACCACGTGAACGGCTAGACGAGGGCCGTCCGCTCGAGGGGCCGCGCGGGTAGGCGTACACGACGCGCGGGAGGCGGGGGGACCGGTATCGTGACGGAGCATATGAGACGAGTCGTGATCACGGGCGTCGGTCCCGTCACGCCGATCGGGAACGGCGCCGACGCCTTCTTGCGCGGGCAACACGAGGCGCGCAACGGTATCCGGGATATCACCCACTTCGACGCTGCCGAGCTGAGCGTGCGGATCGCCGGCGAGGTGGACGTCGCCGTCGAGGACTACATGGAGCGGAAGGAAGCCAAGCGCGTCGACCGCTTCGTCCAGCTCGCGCTGATCGGCAGCGCGCTGGCCCTCCAGGACGCGGGCCTCAGCGAGGACGAGGTTGCCGGCGAGCAGACCGGCACCTGCGTCGGCTCCGGCATCGGCGGCCTGGCCACCTGGGAGAACGAGTCCGGCGTGCGCTTCGCCCGCAACCCCATGCGCATGAGCCCGTTCTTCATCCCCAAGCTCATCGCCAACATGGCCAGCGGCCACGTGGCGATGCGTTACGGGCTGCTCGGCCCCAGCTCCACCGTGGTCACCGCCTGCGCCACCGGCTCGGGCAACATCGGCGACGCCTACCGCATCATCGAGCGCGGCGAGGCCGACGTGATGATCACCGGCGGGACGGAGGCGCCGATCACACCCATGGGCATCGCCGGCTTCGCGGTGATGAAGGCCCTGTCCACGCGCAACGACAGCCCCGAGACGGCCAGCCGGCCCTTCACCGCCTCGCGCGACGGCTTCGTGGCCGGCGAGGGCGCCGGCATCCTGGTGCTGGAGGAGTACGAGCGCGCCCGCAAGCGGGGCGCGCGCATCTACGCCGAGATCATCGGCTACGGCACCAGCGCCGACGCCTACCACGTCACGGCCCCGGCGCCGGGCGGGCAGGGGGCGGTGCGCTGCCTGAAGCGGGCGCTCAAGTCGGCGCAGGTCGACCCGGCGGTCGTGGGGTACATCAACGCCCACGGCACCAGCACCCCCGCCAACGACCTCAACGAGACGCTGGCCCTGAAGGAGATCTGGGGGGGCGCCGAGAACGTGCCACCGGTCTCCTCCACCAAGTCCATGACCGGGCACACGCTGGGCGCGGCCGGGGGCATCGAGGCCATCGCCACGGTGCAGGCGATCCACAGCGGCGTCCTGCCGCCCACGCGCAACTACCTCGATCCCGACCCCGAGCTGGACCTCGACTACATCGCCAACGAAGCGCGCGAGAAGCACGTCGACGTCGCCATCAGCCAGAACTTCGCGTTCGGCGGGCAGAACGCGGCGCTGATCTTCCGGCGCGTGTAGGCCGGCGCGCCATGGCCGCCGCGTGCGCCTTGCGCCGCCGGCCCGCGCGGGCGCGGACGGCATGCCGCGGGCCGCGCCCCGGGGCGGCGACGTGACGCTGTACGTCGGGGTGGACGGCGGCGGCAGCAAGACCCGCGTGGTGGCCATCGACGACGACGGCCGCCGGCACCTCGACGACCTGCTGGACGGGTGCGACCTCCCCGCGCGCGGGGAGGCGCAGGTGCGGCGCGTGCTGGGCGAGGTGCGGGCGGCGGTGACGGCCGCCGCGGCGACGGCGGCGGCCGCCGGCGGAGCGGCCGGCGGAGCGACGCGCGGACCCGCCCGCGGCGGGCCCGCTCCCGCCGAGGTGCGCCTGGCGCTGGGCCTCCCGGCGTACGGCGAGACCGCGCGCTGGGACGAGGCGCTGGACCGGCTGGCGGCCGAGGCCTTCACCGGCTGGCGCTACCGCGTCTACAACGACGTGCGCCTGGCGCTCGAGGGGGCGCTCCCCGAGGGGCCCGGCGTGCTGGTGCTGTGCGGCACCGGCTCCATGGCCTGGGGCAAGGACCGCGCCGGCGCCGAGGCGCGCTGCGGCGGTTGGGGCCCGCTCTTCGGCGACGAGGGCAGCGGCTTCGACCTGGGCATGCACGCGCTGCGCGCCGCCTGCCGTGTCAGCGACGGGCGGGGGCCGGAGACGCGTCTCCACGCCGACGTCCCGCGCGCGCTGGGCGTCTCCGACATGCATGCCGTCCTGGCGTCGTTGAGCGACACGCCCGCCATCCCGCGGGCCCGCGTCGCCAGCCTGGCCCGGGAGGTGGTGGCCGCCGCCGAGGCGGGGGACGCCGTGGCCGCGCGCCTGGTGGAGGCGGCCGCGCGTGAGCTGGTCGATCTCGTCGACGGGTTGCGGGCGCGCCTCGCGCTGGGCCGGGACGTCGCCGTGTCCACGGCGGGCGGGCTGTTCGCCAGCGCCGGGCTGACCACGGCGTTCCGCGCCGAGCTCGCCGCGCGCGGCTACCGGCCGCCGACCCCGCCGCGCCATCCGCCGGCGGTCGGGGGGGCGCTGCTGGCGGGCCTGAAGGCGGGCGCCTTGGGAGACGCGCCGGACGACGCGCGGGACGAAGGGCCGGACGACCCGCCCGCGGCGTGACCCAGCCGGCGGTCGAAGAGGAAGGGCGCGGGCTCGCCGAAGCGCAGCCGCTCGAAGTCCGGGTGGCCGGGGTTGAGGAGGATGTTGTACTCGAACGGCACCACCGCGCTGGGCACGCGCAACGCCAGGCTGGCGCCGCTCAGCGCCCAGGCGCTGCCGATGGGCGCCGAGACGGCGGTGGACGCGGGATCGTCCCAGCCCGGGGGCAGGGCGGCCTCCGGCAGGCCGCGGGCGAGCTCCTCGGGGACGTCCACGCGCAGCAGGCGGTAGGCGTCGGCCAGGAGCGCCGGCCTGGGCAGGTGCACCAGCACCTCCAGGGTGGCGATGGCCACGCCCTCGCCCAGGTAGACCATGCGCACGCCCGGCCGGTTCCAGCGGCCGCCCACGCGCCGCGCTCCCTCGCCGTCGAAGGCGCCGGCCGCCCGGCGCGCCTTGATGATCCTCCACGCGGTGATCAGCCGAACACCCCGAACTCGAGTCGGGTGAGCAGGTCCTCGGCGGCGCGCGCGCCGGGGGCGTCGCGGGCGGCGTCCAAGGGGGTGCGGCCGCCGAGCGCGGGGAGCTCGGTCCCGAGCCACGCCGCCGCGGCGTCGGCTCCCTCCAGCACGTCGACGGCGGCCGCGTAGAGGTTGAGGTAGCGCCACAGCCGGTCGCTCTCCGCGAAATCGAAGCGGCCGGCGCGCCGGCGGCGGTAGAGCGTGCTGGGGCTCACGCGCAGGTGCGCCGCGAAGGCCTCGTGGGTGAGGCCGAGCCGCCCCGCGAGCTCCGCGAAGACGCGGAACGGCAGCCCTTCCTCGACGCGGCGGCTCAAGGCGGCGGCGCTCAGGTCGCGGCTGCGGAGGAGCTTGGCGAGGACCCGCTGCGCGGCATCGGGGGCGGCGGGAGACGCGTCCGGGGTCCAGGTTGCGAGAGCGGCCATCGATCACCTTCCAATTCGCATGACCATCATAGCAGATTGGCAGATGCCGGTCGCGGGGGATAGCGAGCGCACCTGGGCCGGGCCCTCCCGAGGCCGGGCCGGGCGCGAGGAGGCAACGACCCGGCCCGCTTCGCCGGCGCGCGCTCGGACCGTCGCTCAGTCTGGCTTCGGAGTCCTTGATATCGGCCGGCGCATTGAGCGAATTAGCGATGAATGAACACGCGTCCGTTGATGGCCCGCGGACCCGCTCCTATGATGAAACCGCACGCCATCCGCTTCGGGGCCCGACCCCGACATACCAAACCCTCTTACGGAAGGGATCAGGGGGAAGTCATGAAACGACGCCACTCGCTCGCAATGACCCTCGGGCTGGGGTTGGCGCTGGTGCTGGGCCTGGCCAGCGCGTCGACGGTCACCGTCGAGATCGCCCAGTACAGCCCGGCTACCAAGCCGTTCTTCGAGAGCGCTGCCAAGGCGTTCATGCAGCAGCACCCCGACATCAAGATCAACATCCAGGAGTCCTCCTGGGACAACCTGCACCAGGTGCTGGTCACCGACATCGCCGCCAAGAAGGCGCCCGACATCTCCATCATCGGCACCCGCTGGCTGCCCGAGTACATCTCCTCGAACGTCGCCATGCCGCTGACCCTGCCGTCGTCCTTCACGGACCGCTTCATCCCGGCGTTCCTCGGCCCCTCGTCGATCGGCGGCCAGCTCTACGGGCTGCCGTGGGCCGCGTCCGACCGCGCGCTCATCTACAACAAGGCGCTGTTCCAGCAGGCCGGCATCCAGAGCCCGCCGAAGACCTGGGACGAGCTCCAGACCGACGCCGCCAAGATCGCCAAGCTGCCCGGCCGCTACGGCTTCGGGCTTCAGGGCTCGCAGATCGAGACCGACGTCTACTACTACTACTTCCTGTGGGGCGCGGGCGGCGACATCGTCGGGCCCAACGGCAACAGCGGCCTCCACTCGCAGGCCGCGTCCGAAGCGCTCACCTACCTCAAGGGCCTGATCGACGCCAAGGACGTGGAGCCGAACGTCACCGGCAACACCCGGGAGGACCTGCGCACCCTGTTCGGTCAGGGCCGCCTGGGCATGTTCATCTACCTGCCGCCGATCATCGGTTGGATGAAGGACAACGCGCCCAACGTCGACTACGGCATCGCGGCGCTGCCCTACAAGACCACCCCGGTCACGTACGCGGTCACCGACACCATCATGATGTTCAAGCCGTCGGTCACGGGCGCGTCGGACCAGCAGGTGAAGGACGCCCAGTCGTTCCTGGAGTACATCTTCTCCACCGAGAACCGCGTCACCTACAACAAGCAGGAGGGCTTCCTGCCGGTGCTGCAGAGCGTCGCCAAGGACCCCTACTTCACCAACAACGAGAAGCTGAACGCGTTCGTGGAGCTCCTCCCCACCGCCAAGTTCGCGCCGATCATCCCCAACTGGGAGAAGATCGCCCAGACCACCACGACGATGCTGCAGAACGTCTACCTGGGCAAGGCCCAGCCGCAGGCCGCGCTGGACAGCGCCGCCTCGGACATCGACAAGATCCTGCAGCAGCAGTAGGCTCCGCGTCGTAGCCTGAGCTAGCGCCGGACGCGTGCCGGGGGCGGTGACCAGACCGCCCCCGGCACGGCCGGTTCGCGAAAGGACGCCACGCCCGGTGCAGACGAGCCGCCACGCCCCCCAGAGCGAACAGGCCTTCGCCTACCTGCTGCTCGCGCCCGCCTTCCTGTTGGCCATCGCGGTGGTGGGCTACCCCATCGTCAACACCGTCATCACCGCCTTCTCCAAGACGAACGCGGTGGGGCAGCTCGCCGGATCGGCCGGCCTCGGCAACTTCCACACCATCTTCACCGACCCGATCTTCCTGGCGGCCCTGTGGCGCACCGCCCTGTGGACGCTGTGGGTGGTGGGCCTCACCACCGTGATCTCGATGCTGCTGGCCCTCATCCTCTACGAGGACCTCCGCGGCCGGCGCGTGTTCCAGCTCATCCTGCTGATCCCCTGGGCGACCTCCGTCACCATGACGACCGTCGCCTGGATGTGGACCATCAACGGCCAGGTCGGGCTCATCAGCAACACCCTGCAGGTGTGGGGCCTGATCCCCGAGCCGCTGGGCTTCCTCGCCCACGGGCCGTCCGCGCTGGTCGTCGCCATCGCCATCGGCATCGTGGTGTCCATCCCCTTCACGACCTCGGTCCTGGTGTCGGGGCTGCACTCCATCCCCACGGAGATCCTCGAGGCCGGGGTCCTCGACGGCGCCTTCGGCTGGGCGCGCTTCCGCTATCTGATCCTGCCCATGCTCGGGCCCTTCCTGACCATCACCCTGGTCATCAACCTGATCAACGTCTTCAACAGCTTCCCCATCATCTGGACGCTCACCCAGGGCGGCCCCGCCCACGGCACCGAGGTGGTCGTCACCTATCTCTTCAAGACCGCGTTCCGCTTCAACGAGTTCGGGCAGGCCGCGGCGATGTCGCTGATCACCTTCATCATCCTGCTGGTGCTGTCGATCGCCTTCTCCATCCAGACCATGCGCACGAGGCTGTCGTGAGCGCGCGGCGCAGGCCGCCCGAGGCGCGCGGGCGCGCGGCCCGGACGTGGCGCGACGGGAGCGCCCGGCCGTGAGGAACCCCGTCGTCAAGACCCTCGCCTACGTCTTCCTGACGGTCATCTCGATCGTGATCCTGCTGCCGTACCTGATCATGCTGATCACCTCGCTGAAGACCAGGCAGGAGGTCTTCGCGTTCCCGCCGCCGTGGATCCCGAAGCACTTCTATCTGGGCAACTTCGTCGACCTGTTCACCAAGATCGAGTTCGGCCACGCCATGCTGAACAGCCTCATCGCGGTCGGCGCGGCCACCGTCCTCACCCTGCTCCTCGCCACGCCGGCGGCCTACGCCATCGCGCGGCTGCGCTTCCGCGGACGCAACTGGGTGGTCTCGATCTTCCTGGTCACGCAGATGTTCAAGCCGGTGGTGATCATCGTGGGGATGTTCCAGGTGATGGTCTTCTACCACCTGCTGGACAACCTGGTGTCCGTCATCCTGGCCTACGCCACCTTCAACCTCGCCTTCAGCATCTGGATGCTGTCCAGCTACTTCCAGACCATCCCACCGGCCATCGAGGAGGCCGCCTGGCTGGACGGCGCCTCCCGGTGGACGGCCATCCGCACCATCTTCGTGCCGCTGGCACGGCCGGGCATGGTGGTCGCCTTCCTGTTCTCGTTCGTGGCCGGCTGGAACGACCTGGTGCTCGCCCTGACCTTCCTGCGCTCCTCGAGCAACTACACCGCCACGCTCGACATCTTCAGCCTGGTCAGCGGGCAGTACGTGGTCGAGTGGCAGCTGGTGATGGCCGCCGTGCTGATGGCGACGGTGCCGGTGGTGATCATGTTCGGCTTCGTACAGGGCTACTTCGTGGAGGGGTTCACGGCCGGCGCGGTACGCTGAGCGCCCCATGCCCAGCGACCGCGACGACGCCCGCCGCATGATCGAAGCCAACCGCCTGGCCTGGGAGGCGCACGCGCGCCTGCACGAGGCCAGCCAGCTGCCGCGGCTCCTGGAGGGCTTCCGGGACCCGGCCTTCACCACCTTCGACGCGGTCGAGAAGGCCGTCTACGCGAGCATCGCGGTGGAAGGCAAGCGCGCCCTGCAGGTGTGCTGCAACAACGGCCGCGAGCTGCTATCGCTGGTGCGCCTCGGAGCCGCCGGCGGGGTGGGCGTGGACCTGGCCGAAGGCAACCTCGACGCCGGGCGCCGCCTGGCGCGTGCGGCGGGGCTGCAGGACGTCGTCCGTTTCGTGCAGGGCGACGCGCTCGAGCTGCCCGAGGACCTGGGGCGCTTCCAGCTCGCCATCATCACCGTGGGCGCCCTTGGCTGGCTGCCCACGCTGGCGCCGCTCTTCGAGGGGATCGCCCGCCACCTCGACCCCGGCGGGCGGCTGTTCATCTACGAGATGCACCCGTTCCTGGACATGTTCGAGCCGGAGACCGGCACGCAGCTGGTGCACGACTACTTCGCGCGGGAGCCGCTGGCCGAGGCGAGCGGGCCGGACTACTACCAGCCGGACCAGGTGATCGACAGCCCCTCGTACTGGTTCCAGCACACCCTCAGCGACGTCATCGGCGGGGTGCTGGCGGCCGGGCTGCGGCTCGAGCGCTTCGAGGAGCACCCGCACGACATCTCGCTCGTCTACCGGTCCTTCGAGGACCTGCCGGTGAGACCGCCGCTCAGCTACACGCTGGTGGCGAGCAAGGGGTGACGGGCGACCTGCGGGCCGCCAGTAACGCCCGAGCCGGCATTCCCATAACGCTCCAATAACGGCGCTCTCCTTAGCTTCCTAACGGAAGGAAGGAGAGTCTATGCGACGTACCCTGCGGCCGGCCCTGCGGCTGGCGATCCTCACCGTGGGCCTGGGCCTGATGCTCGCCGCCTGCAACTCCGGCACGAGCCCCGACACCAGTCCGCCCAGCCTGCAGATCACCTCGAACGCCACCTCGAGCGGGGTGACCTACCACCTCACCGGCACGACTGGCGACAACATCGGCGCCACCAAGATCACCTACGCGGTGAACGGCGGACCGACCAGGACGGTCGACCTCTCCGGCACCACCTTCGACATCAGCCTCACCCTGACGGCGGGCGTCAACACCATCGACGTCACCGTGTACGACGCCGCCGGGAACAAGACGGCGAAGACCTTCCAGGTGACGTACACGCCCGCCGGGAACGACGGCCTGACCGTCACCGTGAACGCGCCGTCCGGCGTCACCGCGGACATCACCGTGACGGGACCGAACGGCTACAGCCATGCCCTCACCGCCACCACGACCCTCTCCAACCTCGCCGACGGCAGCTACACCGTGACGGCGGCGAGCGTGACCAGCGGGGGAACCACCTACGACCCGACGCCGGTCAGCCAGACCGTCGGCCTGAGCGGCGGGAACACCGGCACCGCCACCGTTGTCTACCAGGCACAGGGCACCGGGAGCCTGACCGTCACCGTGAGCGGCCTCCCCAGCGGCGCCAACGGCGACGTTTCCGTGACCGGCCCGAACGGCTTCAGCCAGACCGTGCAGAGCACGCAGACGCTGACCGGCCTGGCGGCCGGGACGTACACCGTCACACCCAACGCGGTCACCATCAACCTGGTCTACTGGGAAGGCACCGCCAACCCCGGCAGCGTGACCGTCACCGCCGGCACCACCGCCACCTCGGACGTGACCTACCAGGCGCTCTACGGCTTCCTCACCGTCGACATCAGCGGGGTGCCGTCCGGGCACACCGCCAGCGTGTCGGTCACCGGCCCGGGCGGCTACCAGCAGACCGTCTCCACCACGACGACGCTGAACGGCCTGAACCCCGGGAGCTACAAGGTCTCGGCCCCTGACATCAGCGACCAGGCCAGCGGCGACGTCTACGCCGCCACCGTCGTGGGATCGCCCGCCGACGTGCAACCCGGCGTGAGCAACACGGCCACCGTCACAGTCACCTACGGCCGCACCACGGACCATCTCGCCGTCGCCGTCAGCGGCCTTCCCGGCGGCGTGAGCCCCGACATCAGCGTCACGGGACCGGGCGGCTACACCGGCAGCGTCACGAGCAGCGGGACCACCACGCTCACCGGCCTCGCCGACGGCAGCTACACCTTGACCGCGGCCAGCGTCACCTCGGGCACGACTACGTACGTCCCCACCCCGACCAGCAAGAGCCTCTCGCTGAGTGGCAATGACGGCTCGGCGAGCTTCGTCTACAGCCAGCAGGCCACCACCGGCGACCTGACCATCAACGTGACGGGACTGCCCAGCGGCACCGCCGCATCGGTCGACATCGGCGGGCCCAACGGCTACTCGACCAACGTGACCGGCACGACGACGTTGAGCGGCATAGCGGCAGGCATCTACACGCTCACCGTCCTCAACGTCGGCGACGGCCAATACGACTACTCGGGCAGCGCCAGCCCGGCGAGCGTGAACGTCCCCGCCGGCGGCAGCGCCAGCAGCGATGTCACCTACCAGGCGACCACCGGCTCCCTCAAGATCACCGTGACCAACCTGCCCGGTGGCACCGCGGCCGGCGCGACGCTCACCACGCCCGGCGGCTCCACCATCGTCATCAACGGCTCCGGCACCATCGATCACCTCGCGCCCGGCACCTACACCTTCGCCGCCAAGCAGATCACCGGCAGCGACGGCGAGCTCTACGACGACCCCGCCGACCACAACGCGACGGTTACGGTGACCGCCGGCCAGCAGACGACCAAGACGCTGGCCTACCAGCAGGTCTCCGGCGACCTCACCGTCAACATCTCCGGGCCGGCGAGCGGCAACGTCGACGTCACCGCGGCGGGCCTCTACAGCACCAACGTCACCCAGACCACGACCCTCAAGGGGCTCTACGCCGGCGGCAGCGGGGTCACCTACAGCGTCGCCGTCAACGACGTCCAGGGCAGCAACTTCGACTGGACGGGCAGCGCCGACCACCCCAGCGTGCTGATCGTGGCCGGCCAGACGAGCACCGTAAACGTGACGTACAACGCCACCGACGGCGCCGTCGACGTCTTGATGTTGGGCCCGGCGGGCGGGGTCAGCGGCAACGTGGACCTGATCGCTCCCGACGGCACAACGGTCTTGCTCTCCGGGCAGACAGGGAGCTTCAGCGACCAGTACCTTCCGCAGGGCAACTACACACTGGACGTCCACACCGTTGACGGGCCCTACTACAGCTACGGGTTGATGGGCGCCTCGACCGACCGGACGATGGCCGTGAGCGTATCCAACGGCGCGGTCGCCAAGCCGACCGTCACGTACCAG
>DATFNF010000029.1:0-20731 GCA_035266525.1 Trueperaceae bacterium
GAGGTCGCCGGCGAAGTCGCCACCTCGCTCCCGTACGGCGTGCAGCGCCGCGTCGAGATGGCACGCACGCTCGTCGCCGACCCGCGTCTGCTGATCCTCGACGAGCCGGCGGCCGGCCTCAACGACATGGAATCCGCCGCCCTCTCCGGCACCATCCGCGACATCCGCGACTCCGGGGTCACCGTCCTCCTCGTCGAGCACGACATGAACGTGGTCATGAACGTCACCGACAGCATCGTGGTCATCAACTTCGGACGCAAGATCGCCGAGGGAACTCCGGAGGTCATCCAGCACGATCCGGCCGTGATCGAGGCATACCTGGGCCAGGAAGACGCGGCGAGCGAGGCGGACGCAGCAGGGGACAGCACGCTGGCCGATAGAGGCGCCCAGGCATGAGCCTGCTCGAGATCGACGATCTGGTGGTCGCCTACGGCCACATCGAGGCACTGCGCGGCATCTCCTTGCAGGTGGAGGAGGGCGAGGTGGTCGCCATGCTGGGCGCCAACGGCGCCGGCAAGACCACGCTGATGCGCACCCTCAGCGGGCTCATCCCGGCCCGTACCGGCCGCGTACGCTACGCCGGCGACGACATCACGCACCTGCCCGCGGACCGCATCGTGCGCCGGGGCATCACCCAGGCCCCGGAAGGCCGCCGCGTCTTCGGTACCCTGAGCGTCGCGGAGAACCTGGTCCTGGGCGCGTACACGCGTCCGCCCACCGGTACCCCGGAGGCCCTGGAGCAGGTGTTCGAGCTCTTCCCTCGGCTGCGGGAACGGCGCGCGCAGCTCGCCGGCACGCTCTCGGGCGGCGAGCAGCAGATGCTGGCAATCGGTCGCGCGCTGATGGCCAAGCCGCGGCTCTTGCTCCTGGACGAGCCCAGCCTGGGCCTCGCCCCGCTGCTCGTGAAGGGCATCTTCCAGGCCCTGCAGGAGATCCGCGAGACCGGGGTGACGATCCTGCTGGTGGAACAGAACGCGCGCATGGCGCTCAAGCTGGCCGACCGCGGCTACGTGCTGGAGGTGGGACGCATCGTCCACGCCGACGCGGCGGGCGCGCTGCTGGCCTCACCAGAGGTCCAGGCCGCGTACCTCGGCAAGGGCTGAACGGGCGCGACGGGCGCAGCGACCGGCAACGTGCAGTGACGCACATCACGCGCCGCAGCTCCCTCCGGAGCGAGTAAGACTTCGAACAGTGAGCCCCCACCACGCTTGCTAGGCTTTGATGCGACGGTTCCGCCCGGCGTGGTCCGGAGCGGGATCCAGGATCCTGATGACGACGATCCGCGCTGCCCCCAGGCCATCCACGGACACGTCGCCACGAAAGGCGACCGGGTGAAGCTCTTCTTCGTGAGGCACGGCGAGCCCGATTGGGATCTGGTGGAGATGCGAGGGGCCCGCGGCTGGGCCAAGGATTTCGCTCCTCTGACGCCACTCGGACGCCTGCAAATCGACACCATCGCGAACGACTTCCGGCTCCAGGAGGCCGACGCCATCCTTTGCAGCACCTTCACGCGCGCCCTCGAGTCGGGTGCGTTGCTCAGCCGTGCGCTCAACAAGCCCCTATTCGTGGAGTACGACCTCCACGAGTGGCTCCCACAGAAGGATCCCCTCGCCGATGTCGACGAGACCCTGCTCGAACGCGCCAGCCACACGCTGGCCGGTGAGCCCGGTGACGACGCCGAGACCCCCTGGGAGAGCCTCGAGGACGTGCGGGAGCGGGTGCTCAAGGTGCTCAACCGCTACCGCCGGTTCGAACGCCTGGTGGTGGTGACGCACGGCGTGGTGATCGGCAGCCTGGTGGGGATGCGGCGCCTGGTGGACCACGCCGAGATCGTGCCCTTCGAGATCGACCTCGATCGCCCCGGCCCCGGCCCGACGGCCGACGAGCACAAGCTCCCCGCCAACTGACGCAGCGACCCGCGGGCACCTGGTGGTCGCGCCGCGATGGCGCTATCCTGGCGCGGTGGAAGCAGCCGCCTTCAGCTCGCTGGACGGGCGCGTGGTGCGTCTCCGCCCCCTGACGAGGGCCGACGTCGCACCCCTCACCGCCATCGCCTTCGCGCATCCGCACGAGTACCGGCTCACGTCGACGCCTGCGACGCCCGAGCAAGCGGACACCTACTTCGCTCGCGCCTTCGACGACATGGCAGCGGGCCGGGCTACCGTCGTCGGGGTGGTCGACAGGGGATCGGGCGAGCTGGTGGGATGCAGCCGGCTCACCGAGATCGATCTGCGGCACCGACGCTGCGAGCTCGGCTACACCTGGTACCGCCCGGACGTCTTCAACAGCGGCGTCAACGTCGACTGCAAACGACTGCTCCTGGCCCATGCCTTCGACACGCTGGGACTGGTGCGGGTGCAGATCCACACCGACGTCCGCAACTTCCGCTCCCAGCGCGCCATCCGGGCGCTCGGAGCGCGTTACGAGGGGGTCCTGCGGCGCCACATGACCACCAAGGACGGCCGCGTGCGCGACACCATGGTCTTCGCCGTCACCGACGAGGACTGGCCGCAGGTCGCACACATCCTGGACGAGCGCCTGACGCGCCGCCTGCAGCCCGGCCGGCCCGGCTGAGGCCCCGGCTCAGCGGATGCCGTGGAGGATCTCCGCGAGACCCTCCGCATCGGTGATGAAGACTTCCTTCGGGCGCGTCTGGATGACGCCTTCGGCCTCGAGCGTCTTGAGCGCGCGCGTGACCGTCTCACGGCTGGTACCCGCGAGGCTCGCGAGCTCCTGGTGGGTCAGACGCACCAGCGCACGGTCCTCGTCGAGATCGACCACACCGCCGCGGTAGAGCCGCAACAGCACGTACGCCACACGTCCTTGCGCGTCCTTGTAGGACAGGATCTGGGCCTCGTCGTCCATGCCGCGCAGCCGGGTCGCCAGCGTCGTCGTCAGGTTGAGGCTGATGGCAGGATAGTCGGCCATCAGCTTCCTGAAGTCGTCGCTGAACAGCACGTAGGCCGTGACCTCGTTGAGCGTGAGCGCGGTGGCGCTGCGGGTGGCGTGTCCGAGGACCGCCATCTCGCCGAAGAACTCGGGAGGCTGGAGGATCGCCAGGGTCTTCTCGTGCCCGGCCAGATCGATCTTGGAGAGCTTCACCAGGCCCGCGGCCAGGATGTAGAGCGCCTCGCCGCTATCGCCCTCCCGGAAGATCGTCGTGCCTTCGTCATACACGCGCCGGCGTACGGCCGTGGCCGCGATGGACATAGCCCGGTCTGGCGCCCCCTGGAAGAGCGGCACCTGACAGAGAAACGCCTTCAAGGTCTCGGCATCGTGGTCGTTCACCGACATGACTGGGTTCCTCCCTCGCATCGCGCGTTGACAGACGATCCCACTAGAGCCCCCGTGCACGCGTCCCCGCAAGCCCCCTGCGCCCCATACCCTGCTCCGTACGGGCGCCATCATATAGTAATCGCGTGCCCGCCGTCCTCGAGTGCCGCGACCTTGCGAAGCGTTACCGCAGCGCCGGCGGGGCGTTGAACGTGCTTCAGGGCGCCAGCCTGCGCGTGGAAGCGGGCGACGTGGTGGCGATCCTGGGGCCGAGCGGCTCGGGCAAGAGCACCCTCATCCACCTGCTGGCGGGGCTGGACGCTCCCGATGCCGGGGAGGTCTGGTGGGGCGAGCTGGCGGTCCACCGGCGCCGCCCGCGCGAGCTGGCCGAGGCGCGGGCGCGCGCGGTCGGCCTGGTGTTCCAGAACCACTACCTGCTGAGGGAGCTCACGCTCCTCGAGAACGTCATGCTCCCGGGGAGCATCCGTGGCCGCCCGGACGAGGCCCGGGCCCGTGCGCTGTTGCAGCGCGTGGGGCTGGCCGCGCGCCAGCACGCCGTGCCCGGCAAGGTCTCCGGGGGCGAGCGCCAGCGTGCCGCGGTGGCGCGCGCTCTCGCGCTGGACCCCCCGCTGGTCCTGGCCGACGAGCCGACCGGCAGCCTCGATCGCGACAACGCCCGTGCGGTGTTCGAGCTGCTCGTGGGGCTGGCTCGCGAGCAGGACACCGCCGTCGTGATGGTCACCCACGATGAGGAGCTGGTGCGGCCGGTCGAGCGCCGCTTCCATCTCGCGCAAGGCCGGCTGGAGACGGCCGCGACCGCCTGAGCGCGGGGCCGGCGCGCTTGCCGCGCGGCTCCCCCCTTCGTAAGCTGGGTCATGATCGCCCTCCCCACCGGGCTGCTGCGCGAGGACCAGATCGTGACCACGCCCGCCGTGCTGGAGCAGCATGGCCGCGGTGAGTCGTTCTCCGAGACGGTCCTGCCGGACGCCGTGCTGTACCCGGAGAGCGCCGAGGAGGTGGCGGCGGTGGTCGGCTTCGCGGTGGAGCGTGGCATCCCCGTCACGCCGGTGGGTGCCAACTCCAGCCTGGAAGGACACACGGTGCCCCTGGCCGGGGGCCTGTCCCTCGACATGACCCGCATGGACCGCATCCTCGAGCTGCGCCCGGCCGACTTCCTGACGGTGGTGCAGCCGGGCGTCCAGTACCGGGCGGTCAACGAGCGGGCACGCCATTCCGGCGTGTTCTTCCCGATCGATCCCGGCGCCCACGCCACGTTGGGGGGCATGGTGTCCACCAACGCCTCCGGCACGATGGCCGTTCGCTACGGCGTCACCGGCGACTACGTGCTGGGTCTGCAGGTGGTCACGCCGACCGGCGAGGTCCTGCGGGTGGGCAACCGGGCGCGCAAGAGTGCCTCCGGCTACGATCTGTGCGCGCTCTTCACCGGCGCCGAGGGCACGCTCGGGGTCATCACCGAGATCACCTTGCGGCTGGTCGGCCTGCCCGAGGCGGCATCGGCCGCCCGGGTGCCCTTCGGGGACGCCGCCGCCGCCACCGCCTTCGTGACGCGCCTGATCCAGGCTGGGGTCCCGGTAGCGCGCTGCGAGCTGGTCGACCCCCGCAGCATCGCCGCGGTCAACGACTATGCCGGAACGGCGTACCCCGAGGAGATGACGGTCTTCCTGGAGTTCCACGGCAACCCCGCCGGCATCGCCGCCGATGCCGAGCTGGCGCGCGACCTTGCCGGCGAGGCGGGCGCGCTCGGCTTCGAAGCGGCCGCCGGGGCGGCCGCCCGGGAGCGCCTCTGGGACGCCCGTCACAAGGCCTTCTACGCCTACGTGGCGGCCAACCCGGGCAAGCGCAACCTGGTGACGGACGTGGCCGTGCCGATCTCGCGGCTGCCCCAGGCCGTGACCGGCGCCCTCGCCGACTGCGCCGCGCTCGGCATCCCGGCGTATCTGATCGGGCACGTCGGGGACGGCAACTTCCATCTGGCGCTGTTCTACGGAGAGAGCGCCGAGGAGCGGCAGCGGGTGGACGATGCGGCGCACGCCGTCGTCCGTCGCGCCCTGGCCCTGGGGGGCACGTGCACGGGCGAGCACGGCATCGGGGCACGCAAGCTGCGGTACCTGGCGGAGGAGCACGGGGACGCGCTGAGGTTGATGCAGCTCCTCAAGCGCACGCTGGACCCCGCCGGCATCATGAATCCCGGGAAGAAGGTTCCCGCCTGACCTCGGGCGCCGAGCGCCGCTCGCCCGCCGCGGGCGGCTCGCCCGTGGGGGCAGGGCGGCTCGCGCCCTCGGGACGCAGCGCCATCAGCCAGCGCCTCAGGCGCGGCCGCAGCCGGTTCAGCAGCACCAGCAGCGGCACGAGCAGCACCAGGGCCAGCCACATCAGGGTGTCGGAGACCAGCACGGCGCTCCCGAACCAGGCGCTCGCCACCAGCCACGGCGTGCGCGCGATCATCGCGGCGACCCAGAGCTCCACGAGAGGGAGCGACGTCAGCCCGGAGAGCAGCACCACGAAGTCCAGGTTCAACAGGAAGAAGACCACGCCCCACAGGGCCACCGAGCGGATGCCGAGCAGCTCCTCCCACTCCTCCAGGGCGTCGCGCCGCACCAGCAGGGTGAGGATCGGCCGGCCGATCTTGCGGGCCAGGAGCAGGCCCACCATGGCGCCCAGGCCGAGGCCGATGATGCCGTACGCGACGGCGGCGAAGAATCCGAACGCCTTGCCGCCGAGGGCGCCGACCAGCGGGGTGGGGATGAAGGGCAGCAACGCGGTGACCAGGAACGACGCCACGTAGTAGAGCGGCGCGAGCCAGCCGGCATCGTTGATAAAGTGCGAGAGGGCTTGGGTCATCGCGGCTGAGCCCCATCCTACGGCCAAAACGGCGTTCGCGGCAGGGCGCGCGTGACGGGTCGGGGGCAAGCGAGCTGCGACCTCCACGCCCGGAGTCTGGAGTGGCATGACCAACGGCGATATCTATCCCCTCAGGCTCGACATCCGTTACTCGCGGCGCATCTGGGGCGGCGGCAGGCTGCCGGCGTTCCTGGGGCTGCCCGACACCGGCGAGGGGACGGAGCCGGTCGGCGAGGGCTGGCTGGTGTACGCCGACAACGAGGTGCTGAACGGCAGGTTCGCGGGACGCAGCCTGCAGAGCGTAGCGGACGGCCTCGGCGTGAGGCTGCTGGGGACGGCCAGCGTCGCCCGTTACGGCAACAAGGTGCCGCTGCTGGCGAAGCTCATCGACGCCGCCGACCGGCTCTCGGTCCAGGTGCACCCGGACGACGCCTACGCCCTCACGCACGAGGCCGCCAGCGGCCACCTGGGCAAGAGCGAGGCGTGGTACGTGCTGGAGGCGAGCGAAGGAGCCGACGTGCTGTGGGGCTTCCGTGACGACGTGGACCGCGACACGGTCCGCGCGGCGGTAACCGACGGCAGCCTGCCGGAGCTCATGAACCGGGTCCCGGTGCGAGCCGGCGACGTCATCTACAACCCGGCCGGCACGGTCCACGCCATCGGCGCGGGCGTCCTGCTGTTCGAGATCCAGCAGTCCAGCGACCTCACCTACCGCCTTTACGATTACCGCCGGCGCGATGCCGCCGGCCACAGCCGCGAGCTGCACCTCGAGCCCGCACTGGAGGTCGCCGTCCTCCACGGCGGCAACCGCGCCCGCCGGCAACCCGTCCCGTTGAGCGGGGGCTGGCGACGGCTGGTCGGCTGTCCTCACTTCGTGATGGACGCCGTCACGCTGGCCGGGGAGCCGACCCGCGGCCGCACCGATCCCAGCAGTCTCCAGATCGTCGTGCTCAGCCGCGGCCGCGCGACCCTGAGCTGGGCGGCAGGGGAGGAACGGCTGGCGCGCGGAGCCGCGGCGGTGCTGCCCGCATCGCTGGGCCGTTACCGCCTGACGGGCGAGGGAGAGGCCCTGCGGTGCGCCGTGGTGCCGCCCGACGGCGAGCGCGACGAGGCGGCGGCGAGCGATCGCCACGCCACGGGAGGCGGCGCCTGATGGACCGGCCGAGCGGCAGCGGGGCGCGTCGGGGAGCGGTGCGGCGCCTCGCAGCCCTGCTCGCGCCGTACCGCTGGCAGGTGGTGTGGCTATCGCTGGTGATCGCCGCGGGGGCGCTGGTGTCCCAGGTGGCACCGCAGTTCGCCCGCATCGTCATCGATGTCGCCATCCCTCGCGGAACGTCCCGCATCTTCCTGCTGCTGGCGCTGGCCATGGCCGGCTACTACCTGCTTCGCGAGGTGCTCTCCTTCGTCTCCATGTACTTCAGCTACGCGCTCACCCAGCGCGTGATCCACGACCTCAGGCGCACGGCGTACGCCCACCTCCTGCGCCTGCCGATGGCGCGCTTCACACGCGAACGTTCGGGCTCGCTGGTGGCGCGCGTGGTCTCGGACGTCAACGCCCTGGAGTCGATGATCCAGGCGGGGGCCTCGCGCATCCTGGGGCGGCTGTTCGGCATCGTGGTGGTGCTGGTGATCCTGTTCGTCATGAACTGGCTGCTGGCGCTGGTGTGCCTGGCGATCGTGGCGGCGATGGTGATGATCACGCTGCGCTACCAGGAGCCGCTGAGGCAGCTGTCCCGCCGCATCCGCTCACAGGTCGGAGAGCTCACCGGCATCGCCAGCGAGGCCATCCAGAACGCCGGCGTGGTCAAGCTGTTCACCGCCGAGGAGGAAGAGCTGGGGCGCTTCGCCGACGCCAGCGAAGGGTACCGCGACTACGGCATCGCCAGGCGGTTGCAGTCGGGGATGATGCAGGCGGGCGTGGGCTTGAGCTCCGGCTTCGGGACCGGAGCCCTGCTGTTGCTCGGGGGCTGGCTGATCGTGCTCAAGCAGACGGGTGCGCCCCTTCCGCTCGGGGTCGGGGGGCTCAGCACCGGCGAGCTCACCGCCTTCCTGCTGTACGTCAGCGAGCTGGTCACGCCGGTGGTCTTCGTCCTCAACTTCAACAATCAACTGCAAGCCGGTGCCGCGGCCATCGAGAGGATCGACGAGCTCCTCGCCGAGACGCCCGAAGTGGGCGGGCGGGAGGCGCGGCCGGCCGCCGCCGGGGATCTCCGTTTCGAGGGCGTCACCTTCCGCTACCCCGGCTCGCAGGCCCGCGCCCTGGACGGCTTCGACCTGACGGTTCCCTTCGGCGCCACGGTGGCGCTGGTAGGGCCCTCGGGGGCGGGGAAGAGCACTGTCGTGAAGCTGCTGGGACGGCTCTACGATCCCGAGGGCGGGGCCATCCTGCTCGGGGGGCGCGATCTCCGCCGGCTCGAGCTGGGTGCCCTGCGAGGCGCCCTGGCGGTCGTGCCGCAGGACCCCACCCTGTTCTCCGGGTCGGCGCGCGACAACATCCGCTACGCGCGGCCGGACGCAGACGACGCCGCCGTCACGGAGGCGGCGCGGCTCGCCAACGCCCTCGACTTCATCACCGCCCTCCCGCGGGGGTTCGACACCGAGGTGGGCGAGCGCGGCGTGAAGCTCTCAGGCGGACAGAAGCAGCGCATCGCCATCGCCCGGGCACTGTTGCGCGGCGCCACCCTGCTGGTGCTCGACGAGGCCACGTCGAGCCTCGACAGCGAGTCCGAGGCGGTCATCCAGGACGCGCTCGCCGGCCTGTTCACCCGGCGCCGCGAGGTCACCAGCCTGGTCATCGCCCACCGTCTGTCGACGGTGCGCAACGCCGATCGCATCGCGGTGATGGACCGGGGCCACGTCGTCGAGCTCGGCGACCACGCGGCCCTGCTGGCGCAGGGCGGGCTGTATGCCCGCCTCCACGCCATCCAGCAGCAGGGTGGAACGGACGGCGAGGACCCGGAGCTGCTCGAGCACCATGGCTGACCGGCACCGCCCCGCCCCGCGCCCCGGTCGGGAGCCGCGGTGACGGGCGCCGGCCCGCAGCTGGTCGCGCTCGGCTCGGCCAACCCCGTCAAGAGGCGCGCGGTGGAGCTGGCGCTGCGGCGCCTGCTGGGGCCCGCCGCGCCACGCGTGGTGTGCCTGGACGTGGACCCCGGCGTCCGGAGCCAGCCGTGGGGTGACCACGAGACGCGCCTGGGCGCCGGGAACCGCGCCCGGGCGGCGCTCGCCCGAGCGGAGCAGCCGACCGCCACGCTCGGCGTAGGCCTGGAGGGGGGCGTGAGCGACGAGGACGGCTGCTTGTGGGCGTTCTCCTGGGCGGTCGTGGTGTCGCGCTCGGAGAGCGCGGCCGCCCGCAGCGCGGCCTTCGCGCTCCCCGAGCCGATCGCCGCGCTGGTTCAGGGCGGGCTGGAGCTGGGCGACGCCATGGACCGCACCTTCGGGGTCGTCGGCAGCAAACGCGATCAGGGAGCCGTGGGGCTGCTCACCGGCGGGGCGCTGGACCGTGCCGGGCTCTACGCCCAACCGGTGCTGCTGGCCCTGGCCGCGTTGCTGCAGCCGTGGTCGGCGGCCGGCGCCCAGCGCTGAGCGCTGCGCACCGTCCGGGTCTCGGCCGCCCGGCTCACGCTCCGGCGCCGAGTCTCCGGGAGACGCCAGGCTTCCGGGCGAGGAGGTCGCGGTAGAGGGCGAGCCAGCCGTCCGCGACCCGCTCCAGACCGTACTCGCGCGCGACATGACGCCTTCCCGTGGCTCCCCAGGCCGCTCGCTCCGCCGCGGGCAGCGTCATCAGCCGGCGCATGGCGGCGGCCAGCGCATCGGCGTCATGGGGAGGAACGAGCAGGCCCGACGCACCGCTGTCCACGATCTCGCCGGTTCCACCCACGTCCGTGGCGACGATCGGCAAGCCGGCGGCCCCCGCCTCGAGCAGGACCATGGGGAGCCCTTCCCAGGCCGACGACAGCACGCAGGCATCGGCCGCCAGCATCAGCCGCGGCACGTCCTTGCGCGCACCCAGGAAACGCACGCGGCCCGCCGGCAGACCCAGCTCCGCGCGCAACCTCTCCAGGGCGCTGCGCTCGGGTCCCTCGCCGGCGAGCAACAGCGACGCCTGCGGGTCCTGGCAGCGCACGCGCGCGAAGGCTCGAAGGAGCGTAGGGTAGTCCTTCTCCGGTGCCAGGCGCCCCGCGGCCAACCACACGAACCGGCCCCCGACGCCGAGCGGCGCGCGGGCGTGGCTCCGGTGCGCCTCGTCGCGCGGAGCGAAGCGGCCGAGGTCGATACCGTTGGGCACGTAACGGATCTTGCGGGCAGGGGCCGCGCCGACCCGCACGAAGCGGGCCACCGCCGCGCGGCTGACGTTGGTCGTCAGGTCGCAGAGAGGGTCGCTCGCGCGGTACGCCAGCTCCCGCCAGCGGGCGCCCTCGTACAGGCTGTGCGCCGTACAGACGAGCACCGGCATGGCCGCCACCGGGCGTGTCAGGCGTGCCAGCAGGTTGGCGTGCACCATGTGGCTGTGGACGACGTCGGGGCGGAAGCGGCCGACCGCGCGTGCCAGCCGCAGGATGCCGCGAGGGTCGGCGCGCCCCCGTCGCATCCCGAGGCTGACCGCCGGCACCCCCAGCGCCGCAACCTCGGCCTGGAACGGGCCGGCGTCTTGCAGGCTCGCCCACAGCACACGGTGACCGCGTGCCGAGAAGGCACGGATGAGCAGCTTCACCTGTTCCTGGGCGCCGCCACCGCCGAAGACGGTGGAGACGATCAGGATCCGCGTCTCGTGCGGCGCCGCCCGCTCCGGTCGGCCGCCACGACCCGGCCCGCCCGCGGCGGAACGCACCCTCATGGCGGCGGGGGAGCGGCGGCGCCGGGCCGCTCCCCCTCGCTGCTGCGCGTGTCGTCGGAGGCGCCAGACCGCAGCCGCCGGCCGAGCTCGTCCATGGTCGACGAACGCATGCCCGCCTCGGCCCGCAGGCGCTGGAACTCCTGGATGATGCCGGCCAGAACGCTCAGGCTGCGGACCGGCTGCACGACGAAGTTGTGCGGGTGCCACCACAGGTGGAAGATCTCGCCGTGCTCGCTCGCCCGCCGCATCTCCCCGATGACGCGCCGCAGGTGGAGCCCGCTCAGGGCTGCTTCGCGCGCGGCGTGCACGCGCAGGAACATGCTGGCTCGGACGTTCGCGAGCCCGGTCCGTTCGACGACGGACGCCTCCGGATAGCTCAGCCGGCCGCCCAGGGGAAGGTAGGCATCCGCCAGGCGCATGGCCCGGACGGCTGGCGCGAGGGCCCCGTAGTCGACATGAGGATCGCCGCTGAGTCGGGGCGAGTCACCCCGGTAGTTGCGGATCCCGTGCTTGGGCAGAAGGTCGAGGTAGCTCCTGGACACCTGGTTGGCCGGGAACACGATCGACCGCGGTCTCACCCCCAACGACCCGGCGATGGCGATGGCGCTGGCGAGGTCGGCATCGAACGCCGCATGGGCGCCCTCGTTCTCGCCGCAGTAGAAGTGCGAGTACGTGTGCGTGGCCACCTCCTGCCTCGGGGTGGCCTTGATGCGTTCGATCAGGCTGCGCGCGTAGTGCGCGGGGTCCGTCCCTTCGCCGTCACCGATCTCCCTGCGATAGGGGTCGATGCCGGGGGAGGCGTAGACCGGCCGGACCCTGGGGGCGTGCGCCTCCAGCTCCTCGCGGTTCGCCGCGAACAGGAACCCCACGGTCGCCCAGGTGGCGGCTACGCCGGCGTCCTCGAAGCGCCGGAGCAACTCCCCGACGACCCATCGCGCAGCGCTCGCCCACGCGTCCGAGGCGCGCGGCGGCATGCTCCGGCGCAGTCCCCAGTGCAGCTCGAAATCGAGAGAGATCACCAGCGTTCCGCCCACGCCGGCTACCTCGACGCGCTCGCCAGGGGTCGGGAGGTCGCGGTCGCATACACAGCCACCACACTAACCACGGTGCAGGTCGACCGCAGTGCGCGTTGGCCGAGCCGCGACGGGCCCTCCCGGCGACGGGGCAGCCGCCGGTCGTGGCGCCCCGCACGGCATCCCGGCCCGGCCAACGGAAAGGGCCGCCCGTTACCGTGCCGGGCGGCCCGCCAGGACGATGGCGTGAAGCGCGGTCAGACCCGCGCCCCGGGGCCGCTGGGGAGCTTCCCCTCGGAGGGCGGCACGAAGTCGGACTCTGCCGCCTCCTCGCTCACCAGCGTCTGCTCCAGCACCTCCCGGAAGTCCCGTACCGCGGTGATCTCCAGATCCTGCAGGATCGCCTCGGGGACGTCTTCGAGGTTGGCCTCGTTGTCGGCCGGCAGGATCACGTGGTGGATGCCGGCCTGGTGGGCGGCGAGCAGCTTCTCCTTGACGCCGCCGATGGGCAGCACGCGCCCGCGAAGGGTGATCTCTCCGGTCATGGCGATGTCCCCGCGAACGGGCCTGCCCGAGAGGGCGCTCACCACGGCCGTGGCGATGGCGATGCCGGCGGAGGGCCCGTCCTTGGGCGTGCCGCCCTCGAGCACGTGCACGTGCAGGTCCTGCTTCTCGTGGAAGGACTGGGGAAGGCCGAACTCCTCGGCGTGCTTGCGCAGGTAGGCGATGCCCGCCTGGGCGCTCTCCTTCATGACGTCTCCGAGCTGGCCGGTGAGCGCCACGTTGCCCTTGCCGGGAACGGCCACCGCCTCGATATCGAGCGTCACGCCGCCGACGGATGTCCAGGCGAGGCCGTGCGACAGGCCGAGCTGCGGCTGCTTCTCCGCCTTCTCGTCGCGGTAGGGGGGCACCCCGAGGTACTCGCGGACCTTGTCGCCGTCCACCACGCGCGCGCCCTCCCAGGCCTCGGTGAGGTACTCCCGGGCGGTCTTGCGCGTCGCCTTGGCGATGAGGCGGTCCATGTTGCGCACGCCGGCCTCGCGCGTGTACTCGGTGACGATGTGGCGCACCGCGTCGTCGGTGATGTCGAGCTTGCCCTCGAGGCCGTGATCCTTGATCTGCCGCGGGATGCGGTACCGCCGGGCGATCTGGATCTTCTCGTCGAGCGTGTAGCCCGGGATGTGGATGACCTCCATGCGGTCCAGCAGGGGGCGCGGCACCGTAGCCAGGGTGTTCGCGGTGGTGATGAACATGACCCGCGAGAGATCGTAGGGGATCTCCAGGTAGTGGTCCGAGAAGGTGTTGTTCTGCTCGGGGTCGAGCACCTCCAGAAGGGCCGAGGAGGGGTCGCCGCGGAAGTCGGCGGTCATCTTGTCCACCTCGTCCAGCAGGAACACCGGGTTCACCGTCCCGGCCGTCTTCATGCCCTGGATGATGCGGCCGGGCAGCGAGCCGATGTAGGTGCGCCGATGTCCCCGGATCTCCGCCTCGTCCCGCACGCCGCCCAGGCTCATGCGCACGAAGCGGCGGTTGAGGCTCCGCGCGATCGACTTGCCCAGGCTGGTCTTGCCGACCCCGGGAGGGCCAACCAGGCACAGGATGGGGGCCTTGTACTCCGACTCCTCCTGCTTCTCGGTGAGCTGACGCACCGCGAGGAACTCCAGGATGCGCTCCTTGGGCTCCTCCAGGGCGTAATGGTCCTCGTTGAGGATCTTCTCGCTGTGCTGGATCTCGAGGCGCTCGTCATCGGCCTCGCTCCAGGGGAGCTCCAGCATGGTGTCCAGGTAGGTCCGGACCACCGTCGCCTCCGGCGAGCCGCCGGACATCCGCTCGAGCCGCTCGATCTCCTTGAGCGCCCGTTCCTTGGCGTAGTCGGGCATGTTCTTCGCCTCGACCCGCTCGCGGAGCTCCTCGGTCTCGGAGGCGTCGTCGTTGCCGAGCTCGTGCTGGATGGCCTTCATCTGCTCGCGCAGGTAGTACTCGCGCTGGTTGGAGTCCATCTGCTGCTTCACCCGCGCGCTGATCTGCTTCTCGGTGTCGAAACGCTCCAGATCGCGGGTCAGGAACCCGTAGACGAGCTCGAGCCGCTTGTGGGCGTCGGCCTCCTCCAGCACCGCCTGCTTGTCGCCCACCTCCCAGGTGGCGTACTTGGCGATGACGTCGGCCAGCGGCCCCGCCTCGCGCAGGCCGCGCAGGTTCTCCAGGTGGAACGAGTCCAGGCGGAGGTTCTTGTTCTGCTGGGCGTACTCGGCGAACGCTTGCTTGGCCTGCTCGACGAGCGCCTGCGCTTCCTCGCCCTCGCCGCTCACCTCGGCGATGGTGCTCACCTGAGCCCTGAGCGAGGGCCCGGCCAGATAGGCGTCGATGTGGGCGCGCTCACGACCCTCGACGAGCACCTGCAGGGTGTCGTCGGGAAGCCGGATGACCTGCTTGATGACGCACAGCGTGCCGACATCGAAGAGGTCCTCGCCCGCGGGGTCGTCGACGCGCCCCTCACGCTGGACCACGAGCAACACCCGGTTGTCCCCCGCCTGCGCTTCCTCGAGCGCGCGCTTGGACTTCGGGCGCCCTACGTCTACGTTCTCCAGGGTGCGTGGCAGCACGACTTGAGTGCGCAGGGCGATGACCGGCAGTTCCCAATCCATGCCCCAGTAAACCCTGCGCGGGAAGCCTGCGTCCGTAAGGTGGCTGACCACCGCGAGGCGGGCGGCGCGCGCCTCGCGGCCGTCGCCGTGCGTCTCCGGGCCGGTCAGCGGTGGTAGGTGGTGGAGGGCTCCGGGGTGGTGACGCGCCGTCCCTCGCCCCGCAGCTCCTCGGCGAAGGCGTCCATGGCCTCCGGCTCGCCGTGGACCAGGAACACCTCGGCGTCGTCGGTGGCGTCGAGCCAGTGACGGATGTCGTCGTGATCGGCGTGGGCGGAGAAGCCGTTGATGGTGTGGATGCCCGCCCGCACCTTGATCTCCTCGCCGAAGATGTGCACCCGCTCCGCGCCGGACACCAGCGCCCGGCCGAGGGTGCCCGATGCCTGGTACCCCACTACCACGACGCTGGCGTCCTCGCGCCAGAGGTTGTGCTTGAGGTGGTGGAGGATGCGGCCTCCGGTCATCATGCCCGACCCGGCCAGGATGATCGCCCCGCCCTCGACGGCGTTGATGGCCTTGGACGCCTCGGTGTCGACCGTGAGCTCCAGGGTCGGTGGCGCGAAGGGGTCGTGTCCGTCGGCGAGCACCGTCTTGATCTCGTCGCGGAACTCGTTCTCGCCGTGCTCGTAGAAGCGCGTCAGGCGGGTGGCCATGGGGGAGTCCAGGAAGACCCGCACGCGGGGGATGGCGCCGCGCAACATCAGCCGGCGGATCTCGTACAGCACCGCCTGGCTGCGCTCGAGCGCGAAGGTGGGGATGAGGACGTTCCCTCCCTTACCGAGCGATGCCTGGAGCACCGCCGCGAACTCCGCCTCGGTCGCCCGCCGGCTGCGGTGGTTGCGCGTCGCGTAGGTCGTCTCGACGATGGCGAGGTCCGCCGCGTCGGGAAGCTCGGCGGGGGCCTGCAACGCGCTCTCGCGGTTGCCCAGGTCGCCGGAGAACGCCAGCCGGGTGCCGCCATGGTCGAGCTGGATGGTGGCGCTGCCGAGCACGTGCCCGGCGGGGCGGAAGCGCGCCCGCGCCCCGCCCGGCAGGTCGACGTCGCCGTCCATCTCCACGACCTGGAACAGCTCCATCGTGCGGTCGACGTCGCGGTCCTCGTAGAGCGGCAGAGGCACCTCCTGCTCGCGGCCGGCGCGCGTTGCCTTGCGCAGGTCCCGGCGATAGTCCTCCTCCTGCAGCTTGGCCGCATCGCGCAGGATCACCTCGGCGATGTTGCGGGTGGCGGCCGTCGCGAGGATGGGACCGCGGTAGCCCCGCTCCACGAGCAGCGGTAAGCGCCCGACGTGGTCGAGGTGACCGTGGCTCACCAGCACGGCGTCGAGCGCTCCGGGCTCGAACGGGAACTCGGCACGGTTGTCCGCCTCGGCGTCGCGGCCTCCCTGGAAGAGCCCGCAGTCGAGGAGCAGCCGGGTCCCGTCGAGTCCGAGGTGATGGCAGCTGCCGGTCACCGTTCGCGCCGCGCCGGCACATGTGATGTCCACGGAAGACCCCCTTCGGCACGCCCCGCGGATCGCTCCCCGGGACGCGGGGTACGAACCCGCCCCCGCCTGCGGTGCCGTCCCTTATACTACCGGCGACGCACACGCCGTCGGAGTCTCACGTGCTGGCCATTCCTTCCGTGCACCCCTACGCCACCGTCAGGATCGCCTCCCCGGCCGACCTGACAGCCGTCCGCGAGGTCGCTGACACGACCTGGCACGCCACCTACCGCGAGATCCTCAGCAAGGCGACCATCGACGCCTTCCTGCGCCGCTTCTACAGCGATTACCGCATCCTGGCGGCGGTCAACGACGGCGGCCTGTGGGTCCTCGAGGAGGACGGCCGGGTGGTGGGATACGAGCGCCTCAGCATGCGCGGCGACGTCGGGTACATCGGCGCCATCTACGTGCTGCCGGAGTCGCAGCGCCTCGGGCACGGCCGCCGGCTCATCGACACCGCCCGGCCCTGGTTCGCGGCGCGCGGCGCCAGCGAGATCCGCCTCACGGTGGCCGAGCACAACCACGCGGCCCGCGCCTTCTACCGCCACCTCGGCTTCGAGGAGCACGAGGCGGTCGATACCCAGCTCATGGGCGAGCCGCTGGCGGAACGGGTGTGCGTGCTGCGCCTGCTACAGCCCTACCTGTTCAGATCCCAGCCCTAGCCGGCGTAGCCGCGCCGGCCCCGGGCCGCCGCAGAAGTGCGCCTGCGCCGCCCGGTCAGACGGCATGCCAGAGCAGGCGGCCGCCCTCCAGACGCGCCTCCACCCGCCCCGCCTCGCGCAGGTAGGTGAGGTACGCCGACACCGTACACAGGTTCAGGTGGTAGCGAGGGAGATCCTCCATGACGATGCCGAGAGCGTCGCACACGCCGGCCAGCACCGCCTCGCTGCCGGTGCCGGTGCATGCCGCCGCCACGGCATCGGCAGCGCGGTCGACCGCGGCGAGGTTGGCGTCGACGGAGGCGTTCAGGTCCTCGCTGGGATCGCCGTGACCGGGGACGGCGACCCGCACGCCGCTGCCGCGCACCACCTCGAACGCCTCCCGTTGCCGCCCGATGTCCTGACCGAAGGGGAGCGCGTACTTCCCCAGCACGCTGTCGCCGAAGAAGGCGTCCGCGGCCAGGAGCACGTCGTCCACCTTCAGGGCGAGCTGGCGGTGGGCGTGGCCGGAGGTGTCGAGCACCTCGAAGGCGATGCCGCAGACGGCGAGCGTCCCGGGGTGCAGCTCCTGGTGCACCGGCGATGGCTCGGCCTGCAGCCACTTCGAGGTGAGCTCCAGCGGCGGCCTGGCACCGTGGAAGAGGTAGACGGGCTCGAGGTACGGAGCCCGGATGATGCTCGCCTCGAACGGCGGCGCGTAGACCCGCGCCTCGGGGAACTGACGCAGCAGGTAGGCGTTGCCTCCGAAGTGGTCGGCGTGAGCATGGGTGTTGATTATGGCTGCGGGCGTCACGCCCAGCGTCTCGCAGGCCTTGCGCACCGTCCGGCCGTAGTCCTTGTCCTGACCGCTGTCGACGACCACCGCCCGGCCCCCGTCGCCGAGCACCAGGGCACAGTTGACGCCGCCTGGAAGGTAGTAGACGCGCTCGCTGAGTTGTACCGGCTCCGTACGTGCCACGCCGCCTCCGTCCCGCCCGCGCGGTCCCCCTCGCCGTTCCTCCCCGCGCCGTCGGCGCGCACACCATACCAGCCGTCCGGCCGCCGGGCGGCGCCCCACCGGGGGCGAGGTCAGCTACGGCGCAGCTCGGCCAGGTAGAAGCCGTCGAGACCGTCCACAGGCAGCACGTAGGCGCCGTGGGCGGCGATGACGTGGGGGAGGCCGCCGACGGCCTCTCCGGGAGGCTCGGCGCGAAGCTCGGGATGGCCGGCGAGCAGCGCGTCGATCCGTTGCTCCCCCTCGAGGTCCGTCAGCGAGCACACCGCGTAGACGAGCCGGCCTCCGGGCCGGAGCAGCGAGGTCGCCGTCTCCAGCATGGCGCGCTGGCGCTCCGCCGCGGCGGCGACGTCGGCCGGCGCCAGCCGCAGCTTGATCTCCGGATGGGCGCGCAAGGTGCCGGTGCCGGTGCACGGCGCGTCCAGCAGCACGGCCGAGGCGGCGGGCAGGTCGGTGGGCCGGGTCAGGTCCGCGACGCGGCGCTCCGCGCTCAGGCCCAGGCGGCCGAGGTTGACGTCCATGGCGCGGCCCTTGCGGGCATCGACATCGACGGCCGTGACCCGCGCGCCTGCCGCGGCGAGCTGAGCCGTCTTGATGCCGTTCCCGGCCGCCAGATCGAGCACGTGCTCTCCCGCGGCGGGCGCGAGCAGGCTGGCGGGCAGCGTCGAGGCGGGGTTCTGCGGCTGCACCTTGCCGTGCCGGTACGCGCTCAGCACGTCCAGCGGGACCGGCGCGCGCACCCGCAGCGTGCCCGCGAGCGGGCCGGCCCGGACCTCGCAACCCTCCGCGCGCAGCGCCTCCTCGGCGTCGGGGGCGTAGGCGCGAAGCCACAGCGGGGCGGGGGTCAGCATCGCCTCGGCGGCGCGGGCGGCGGCCTCCGGTCCGAGCGCCGCCGCGAAACGCGTCAGCAGCCACGACGGCAGCGCCAGGCGGACCTCCGCGGCGTCCCCGGCCGGGGCCTCGACGCGCCGCAGCACGGCGTTGCACAACCCGGCGAGGCGCGGCGCGTGGCGCTTGACCACCTCGACCCAGGCGTGTACCGCGGCGTGCCGTGGGGTAGAGCGCACCAGCAGCTCGTAGGCGGCCAGGCGCAGGGCCGCCCGGGCACGCTCCGGCAGCCGGTCCGGAGCTCGCAGGTGAGGAGCCAGCGCGGCGTCCAGGCGTGGCAGGTACCGCATCGTTCCGTAGCAGAGGTCGGTGACGAAGGAGCGCTCTCGGCCGTCCAGCGCGGCGCCGTCCAGCGCGGCCCGCAGCGTCGGCGCAAGGAAAGCGCCGCGCAGAACGCGGCGCAACACCTCGAGTGCGGCCTCGCGAGCGGCCGCTTCGCTTCCGGCGGAGGGGGCGCCTTCGCCCCCCTCCGGGGGGATCACCGGCGCGCGGCGCCGAGGAAGTAGAGCAGGTAGGCGATGGCCGTGGCGGCCGCAGCGACGTAGGTCATGGCGGCGGCGGTGAGCACCTTGCGCGCCCCGGTCTGGTCCTGTGCGGTCACCAGGCCGAGCTTCTTGAGCTGGACCATGGCGCGCCTGCTGGCGTCGAACTCGACCGGCAGCGTGACCAGGTGGAACACCACCGCAGCGCCGAAGAGGATCACGCCACCCATCAGCAGCGGCCGCCCGGCCGCCCCCAGGAACAGGCCGAAGACGGCCAGCATGGGCCCGAACTGACTGCCGATGTTGGCGGCGGGCAAGATGGCGCTGCGCCACGCCAGCGGCGCGAAGGCGCGGGCGTGCTGGATGGCGTGGCCGGTCTCGTGCGCGGCCACGGCCATGCCTGCGACGCTGGCGCTTCGGAAGTTGTCGGCCGACAGGTTCACGACCTTCTTGGCCGGGTCGTAGTGGTCGGTGAGCTGCCCCTGGACGGCCACCACCTGCACGTCGGAGATGCCGTTGGCCTGCAGGATGGCGCGTGCCACGTCGGCGCCGCTGAGGCCCGCGGTGTTGGCGCGCTTCATCCACGTGCCGTAGGTGCTCTTCAGCCAGCCCTGGATGGCCAGAGACGCCACGAACGCGACCAGGCCGATGAGCATGTAACCGCCGTAGTACCCGAAGATCATGCTTGCTTGCGCCCTCCTTGCGCGGCCCGCGGGTGGCGCGGGACGCTCGAGCCAGACGGCGCGCCCCCTCGGGCACGCCACATTGAGCTGAGTATACTCAGGTAATGTGAGAAAACCCCGACGTGGCGCGACAGGCCGGCCGCCGCGGCGTGCGGCCCCGGGCCCACCACGGCCACGCCCCGCGGCACGCGCGGCCGCTGCCGCGCACGGATCGGAGGCCGGCGCCACACCCCCCCACCCGGGTGCCAAGGCGGCCCGCCCGGCGTGCGAGCATCAGGGCTTGGCGACCTCCATGGACTCCACGGCGAAGCGCACGGCCGTCCGCTCCTCGTTCTGGAGCTCGAGCTTGACGAACGACGGCCACGTGCGCAGGTCCAGACCTTCCGCTTCGATGTACGAGCGTGCGATCGCGATCGCCTTCACGGCCTGGTTCACGGCGTGAGGGCCGATCGCTTGGACCTCGACTTCCCCCTCGTTTCGAAGGAGCGCGGCGATGGCCCCGGCGACGGAGTTGGGTCGCGACGATCCGGAGACGCGTAGGACTTCGATGGTGGACCTCCTGGGGTTCCCGTCTCGGTCGAGTCACCCCCATCCGAACTCGCGATCCCTACGGATGGTCTCCCAGCGGCTCGCCCTTCGACGACGTGCGTGGCTCCTCCCGAATCCTTCCTGGCTCACTTCGAGTCCCTCTAGTGTGCGGCATGGAAGGCGTCCCTCGCAAGCGCAAGCGCCACGTCGTCCTCCTTGACACCCGGGCGGGCGGCTCCGTATACTCCCCCCCAATGACGAGCGCCCCCCACTCGGACGCGATGATTCACGGCCTACAGCTAGGTCCAGGGGGCTCTACGGTTTAGACGCTTCGGCTGAGAGCCTGTGGCCCCGCCTCCTTCGGTAAGGCGGGGCCTTTTTCGTTCGAG
>DATFNF010000030.1:0-9685 GCA_035266525.1 Trueperaceae bacterium
CGGCGTGGTCACGCGCAGGCCGCGCTCGAAGCGGTGCGGCAGGCCAGCCGCATCGAGGGCGGCGGAGATGAAGGGGCCGCCGCCGTGGACCACCACGGGGGAGCCCCCTGCCTCGAAGAGCGCCCGGATCTCGCGGGCGACGGCCGCGCGCGTCGGCTCGTCGGTCATGGCGTTGCCGCCGTACTTGACCACCACGGGCATGCGCCAGTGTAGCGTTCCTGCCGGGACGGGGCCGCGTGGTAGATTCGCATCCACGCATCAGGCCGCCGGCGGGACCGAACGGGGGACGGGGTCGTGCCGGCGTGAGGAGGCGCGGTGGGCGAAGCGGAACCCCTGGTGTTCGGAACCGACGGGTGGCGGGACGTCATCGGTGACCGTTTCACCGTCGCCAACGTGCGCCGCGCTGCCTACGCCTACGCCGAGCATCTCCTGGAGGGCGGCGCGCGGACGGTGCTGGTGGGTTACGACACGCGGTTCGGCGGCGAGATGTTCGCGCGCGCCGCAGCCGAGACGCTGGCGTCTGCGGGGCTCGAGGTGGGCCTCTCCGCCGGCTACCTGCCTACGCCGGCGCTGTCGTTCGCGGTCGCGCACTACGGTGCCGGCGGCGGGGTCATGCTGACGGCGTCCCACAACCCGCCCCTGTACCAGGGCTTCAAGCTCAAGGGGCCCTACGGCGGCACCGCCACCGATGCCATCTACCGGGACGTGGCCAGGCGGGTCCCCGAGGAGGCGCCCCCCGTGAGCGCCTCCGCCGCCCGGGTCGAGCGCTTCGACGTCCGCGAGGCCTACTACCGCGCCGTCGAGCGGTTGCTGGACATGGACGTCCTCGCGAACGTCACCGGCACCCTGGTCCACGACGCCATGGGCGGCGCCGCCTGCGGCTGGCTGTCCGGGTTCCTGCGGTCGCGCGGGCTGGCGGTGGCGGTCGAGGAGACGCACGGCAGGCCGGACCCGCTGTTCTACGGGGTGAACCCGGAGCCCATCGCCATCAACCTGAGCGAGGCGCGCGCCCGCATGGCGGGCCGCGAGGCGCTGTTCGCCGTGGCCACCGACGGCGACGGCGACCGCCTGGCGGTGGTGCTGTCGGGCGGCGCGTACTTCAACGCCCACCAGATCTTCGCGGTCTTGCTGGACGAGCTCGCCGCCATGGGCCTGCCGGGCCGGGTGGTGAAGACGTTCACCGTGTCGCGCATCATCGAGCGACTGGCCGCCGTGCTGGACAGGCCGGTCCTGGAGACCCCGGTCGGCTTCAAGTACATCGTCGCGGCCATGCTCGAGGGTGACGTGATGATCGGCGGAGAGGAGTCCGGCGGGATCGGCGTGGCCCGGCACCTGCCCGAGCGCGACGGCATCGCCAACGCCTTGCTGTTGCTCCAGAGCGTCGCGCGGAGCGGCCACGCGCTCGACGAGCGCTTCCGCGACATCGAGCGCCGCACGGGTTGGCGTCACGCCTACGATCGACTCGACCTGGAGCTCTCCGGCAACGCCCTGAAGGACCGGGTGATGCAGGAGCTCCGCGATCCGCCGGCCGCCTTCGGCGGCAGGCGCGTTCTCGAGGTGGAGCGCCGCGACGGCGTCAAGCTCGATCTGGACGGCGATGCCTGGCTGCTCTACCGTCCCAGCGGGACGGAGCCGGTGCTGCGCATCTACTGCGAGGCCCCCGACCCCGAGGCGGTCGCCGGCCTGCTCGCGTCCGCACGCGAGTGGGCGACGGCGCTGGAGCGCTCGGGCTGAGCCCCGGCGCGCGCCCATGGCGGGGCCGCGCGCCGCCTCGCGAGCCGGTGCGGCGGGGCGCCGTCCGCCGGCCTAGACCTGCCGGAACCCCTTCGGGCTGTTCGACAGCACCTCGCAACCGTCCTCGGTGACGGCTGCCAGGTCCTCGATGCGCACGCCGCCGAAGCCGGGCAGGTAGACGCCCGGCTCGACGGTGACGATCATGCCGGGGGCGAGCAGGTCCTGGCTGCGGTGCGACAACCTGGGGCCCTCGTGGATCTCCAGGCCGGTGCCGTGCCCGAGCGAGTGGGAGAAGGCCTCGGCCAGGTCGTGGCCCGCCAGCAGGTCGCGGGCGATGGCGTCCAGGTCGCGGCCCGAGCGTCCGGGCCCGACCGCCGCCATGGCGGCATCCTGCGCCTCCGCGACGGCATCGAACAGGCGCCTGAGCTCGGGGGCGATGGGTCCCACCGCTACCGCGCGGGTCATGTCGGCATGGTAGCCGCGGTAGACGGCACCGAAATCCATGGTGACGAGGTCACCCGACTCGATGGTCTTGGTGGAGGCCACGCCGTGCGGCATGGCACTGCGCGTCCCGCTGGCGACGATGATGTGGAAGCCCGGGCCGTCGGAGCCGGCGAGGCGCATGTGCCGCTCGAGCTCGAGCGCCACCTCGATCTCGCGTACGCCGGGCCTGAGCATGGGCACCACGTGCTCGAAGGCCTCGTCCGTGATGCGTGCCGCCTCGCGCAGGTTGGCGATCTCCTCGTCGGTCTTGATGAGGCGGAACGAGGTGAGGAAGCCCTCCGTGGCGAGCGGCTCGGTGCCGAGGCGGTCGCTCAGGCGCCGGAAGCGTTGCAGGCTGAGGTGCTCGCTCTCGACCGCCAGGCGCCGGCCGCCCACCAGCTCCGCCAGGCGCTCCTCCCAGCTCGGAGCGATGATCACCTCGAGGCGCGACTCCTCGGCCGCCTGCGCCGTGTAACGGCCGTCGCTGAGGAGCGCGGCGCGGTCGCCGGTGATCAGCACCACGCCGTCGTCCGGGCTGGTGAAGCCCGAGAGGTAGCGCACGTTGGCGGGCGCGGTGACGAGCAGGGCGTCCGCGCCCAGACCGGCCAGCTTGCCCCGGACGTCCTCGATCAGGCTCATCGTGCGCTCTCCACGATGGCGAGGAGCTGCTCCACGTCGAGGCTGGCGCCTCCGACGAGGCCGCCGTCGACATCCTCCCGAGCCAGCAGCTCGCCGGCGTTGCCGGGGTTCATGCTTCCGCCGTAGAGCACGCGCATGCTCACGGCAACGTCGCCGAAGCGCTCGGCGAGTGCCCGGCGGATGGCGGCGCCCATCTGCTGGGCGTCGTCTGCCGTCGCGGTACGGCCCGTGCCGATGGCCCAGACGGGCTCATAGGCGATCACGAGGGCGTCGGCAGAGGCCGGCTCGAGCCCCTCCAGATCGGCCGCGAGCTGGCGCAGCACCACATTCTCCGCCTGGCCCGCGAGTCGCTCGGCTTCCTTCTCGCCGACGCACAGGATGGGCACCAGCCCGCCGGCGAGCGCCCGTGCCAGCTTGGCGTGGACCACGGCGTCGTCCTCGCCGTGGTAGGCGCGGCGCTCGGAGTGCCCGACGATGGTGTAGCGGGCCCCGGCGTCCCGCAGCATGGCGGCGGACACCTCACCGGTGTAGGCGCCCTCGTCGTGGGCGCTGAGGTCCTGCGCTCCCAGGGCGACGGCGCTGCCGCGCGCCAGGCTCGCCATCGGCGCGAGGTGGGTGAAGGGCACGTTGAGCAGCAGGTCGCAGTGCCGGTGCGGGTTGGAGGAGAGGCGGCTCAGCAACTCCCGCAGCCAGGCGGTGGCCTCGCTGGGGAGCTTGTGCATCTTCCAGTTGCCTGCGATGAGAGGACGGCGGAGATGTCCAGGCGGGGTCATGCGTCAGGATACCGCAGCCCGACGCCGCGCCCGAGCGTGGCGTCGGGCGCTCGCGGCCCGGCCTCGCGCCAGGGGCCGGGGTGTCCACAGCGGGCGAGCGGGCCAGGATATCCCGGCCCGCTCGCCCTCCATGCGTGCGCTCGGCTGGTGGCCGGCGCCTCAGGCCTGGACGCCGGCTTCGCCCGTCTTGCCGCTGCGCCGGCTGCGCTTGCGGCCGCTACCGCCGCCGGAGCCGCGACGTTCGAGCGCTTCGAGGCCGCCCACCAGCGCCAGGTCCAGTACCTTGTCGAGGTCGCCGACCTCGTGGAGCTGCAGCGTCTTGGTGAGATGGGTGGCGATGTCCTTCATGTCCGCGTTGTTGCGGTCGGGGAAGATGATGTGCTTGATGCCCGCCCGCTTGGCGCCGAGGATCTTCTCCTTGAGCCCGCCGATGGGCAGCACGCGGCCGCGCAGGGTGATCTCGCCGGTCATGGCGACGTCCTTGCGCACCGGCGTGCCGGTGAGCGCGCTGATCAGGGAGGTGGCCAGCGCGACCCCCGCGCTCGGACCCTCCTTGGGCGTGGCGCCGGCGGGCACGTGGATGTGCACCTCGTGGTTGTCGATGAAGTCCTCGCCCAGGCCGAAGCGCTGCGCGTTCGACTTGGCGTAGGTCAGCGCGGCACGCGCGGACTCCTTCATGACGTCGCCGAGCTGGCCGGTCAGCACCAGCCCGCCCTTGCCGGGGGTGATGGAGGTCTCGACGAAGAGGATGTCGCCGCCGACGGGCGTGTAGTACATGCCGGTGGCCACGCCTATCAGGTTCTCCTCGGCCTCGGACTCGGGCGTGAAGCGCTGCGCGCCGAGGTAACCCTCGAGGCTGCGCTCGGTGATGCGCACGCGCTTGGCCTCGCGCTCGGCGATGCGGCGCGCGCCCTTGCGGCACAGCGTGCCGATGATGCGCTCCAGGCTGCGTACGCCCGCCTCGCGCGTGTAGGAGGTGATGACGCTGCTGATGGCACCGTCGGAGATGCTGAGCTGGTTGGGCTTGAGGCCGTTCTCGGCGACCTGGCGCGGCAGCAGGTAGCGCTTGGCGATCTCCAGCTTCTCCTGCTCGATGTAGCTGGAGAACTCGATCATCTCCATGCGGTCGGCCAGCGCCTCGGGGATCTGCTGAGCGTAGTTCGCGGTGGCGACGAACAGCACCTCGGAGAGGTCGAAGGGCACCCCCAGGTAGTGATCCACGAAGTTGTTGTTCTGCGCCGGGTCCAGGACCTCGAGCAGCGCCGAGGACGGGTCGCCCTGGTAGGAGGCCCCGAGCTTGTCGACCTCGTCGAGCAGGAACACCGGGTTCTTGGTGCCGGCCTGGCGGATGCCCTGGATGATGCGGCCCGGCATCGAGCCGATGTAGGTGCGCCGGTGGCCGCGGATGTCCGACTCGTCGCGGGCGCCGCCCAGCGAGATGCGGACGTACTCGCGTCCCAGCGCCTTGCCGATCGATTTGGCGATGCTCGTCTTGCCGACGCCGGGCGGCCCCACGAACAGCAGGATGGGCCCCTTGTTCACCTCGTAGGCGTCGAGCTCGCCCTTGCGGGCGCGCTCCTCCTTGAGCTTGCGGACGGCGAGGTACTCCAGCACGCGGTCCTTGACCTTCTCGAGACCGTAGTGGTCCTCCTCGAGGATCTTGGAAGCCATGGCGATGTCGAGGCGGTCCTCGCTGCGCTTGTTCCAGGGCAGCTCGGTGATGGTGGTGAGGTAGGTTCGGATGACCGACGCCTCGGCGGAGTCGGGGTGCATGCGCGAGAGCCGATTGAGCTCGCGCTGCGCCTCCTTCATGACCACCTCGGGCAGCTCCAGCGCCTCGAGCTTCTCGCGGAACGACTCGACCTCGTCCTCGTCCTCGTCGCTGCCGGACAGCTCCTTCTGCAGCGCCTTGATCTGCTCGCGCAGGAAGAACTCGCGCTGGTTGCGGTCGATCTCCTCCTTGACCTCGCGCTGCAGCCTGCGCTGGGTCTCCTGCAGCTCGAGCTCGGTGTCGATGAGCAGGAGCACCCGCCGCAGGCGCTCCTCGACGCTGGCCGCCTCCAGCACCGCCTGCTTGTCGGCGAGCTTGAAGTCGAGGTGGTAGGCCACGTAGTCCGCGAACTGCCCGGGGTCCTCGAGGTTCATGACGAACTGCGCGACCTCGTGCTGCACCTGCCGGCTGCCGTTCTCCACCAGGTCGGCGAATTTCTCCTTGAGCTCGCGGAAGGTGGCCTGCACCATCACGCTGTCGCCCTCGGGCACCTCGATGGGGCTGACGTCGGCTTCGATGAGCCCCGTCGAGGCGTGGAAGTGGTCGATGTTGACGCGCGCGAACGCCCGCACCAGCATCTGGATGCTGCCGTCGGGGTTCTTCTTCATGCGCATGATGTTGCAGGCGGTGCCGATGTCGAAGAGGTCGTCGGGCTTGGGCTCCTCGACGTCGCGGTCGCGCTGGCTGGCGATGACGATGGTGCGGTCGCGGTCGAGCGCGGCGTTGATGGCACGGATGGAGATGCCGCGGCCCGCGTCGATGGGCATGACCATGGTGGGGTAGAGCACGCTGCCACGCACCGGGCACACCGGAATGGGGGCGCTGAAGTCGGTGGGGGTGGGAACCTCTGCCATCAGATCTCCTAGACTACGCGAAACGCTGGGCGTTGGGAATGGGATTCTTCTTCAGGCGCCGCGCTCGCGCGGCGTATCGGGTGGACGGGAAGACAAACCTGAGTCGGCACATATCAAGTTTACTGCAACTGCCCGGCTCAGTTCGGTGGTGGCTTACGTCGCTCGCAGGGGCGCATCCCGCGCCCGCAGCCGCCAGGCACCCGGTCATCCCCGGGGCGCCAGGCCGGCCCGCACAGTATAAGCCCGCCTCTGCCGCGCCGCCGGACGCTGCCACACCGGCTCCGGCCGGACCCGGCGAGCGGCGCTGCCGCGGCCGCCAGCCGCGGCGGCCGGGGCGCGTCCGCCCTCCCCGACAAGGGCCCGCCGCGGCCGCGCCGTTGCCCCTTGTGGTAGCGTGTTCGCGCCATGGCCGACGTCATCCACGCGCTACGCGAGGCCGTCCAGCAGGCGCTCGCCGAGCTCGGCGCGGCGGAGGCCGAGGTGGGCGGGGAGGTGGCCATCCAGGAGGTTCCCGCCGACAAGCCCGGCGACTACGGCACCCCCGTCGCCTTCACGCTCGCCCGCAGCCTCCGTCGCAACCCCGCCGACATCGCCCGCGACCTGGTGGCGGCGCTCCGGCTCCCGCCCGGCGTGGCGCGTGCCGACGCGGTCGGCCCCTACATCAACTTCCGCCTCGACCCCGGCGCCTTCGTGTCCCAGGTCGTCCTGCGGCGCCCGGAGCCCGTTCCGCCCGGCCTGAAGGTGGTGCTGGAGCACACCTCCGTCAATCCCAACAAGGAAGCCCACGTCGGACACCTGCGCAACATCGTGCTCGGCGACGCCTGCGCTCGCATCCTGCGGGCGGCCGGACACGACGTCGAGGTCCAGAACTACATCGACGACACGGGTCGGCAGGCGGCCGAGAGCCTGTACGCCGCCGAGTACTTCGACGAGGGCTACTCCGGGAACGAGAAGTACGACCACTGGCTCGGCGAGCTCTACGTGCGACTCGGCGCGGCCAAGGAACGAGATGCCGAGCGGATCGAGCAGGGCGTGTCCGGGGTGATGCACCGCCTGGAACGCGGCGAGCTGCGCTCCGAGGTGGAGGCGGTGGTCGCCGCTCAGCTCGAGACGTTCCATGCGCTGGGAGCCGAGTACGACCTGCTGGTCTGGGAGTCCGACGTCGTGCACGGCGGCTTCCTGGCGCGCGGCCTGGAGGTGCTGGAGGCGAGCCCTTACGTCTCCCGGCCCGCCGAGGGGAAGTACGCCGGGGCGCTGGTCATGGACGTCTCGGCCTTCCTGCCCGGCCTCGAGGAGACCAGCGTGGTGCTGGTGCGCAGCGACGGCAACGCCATGTACGTCGCCAAGGACATCGGTTACCAGTTCTGGAAGGCGGGCATCTTCGAGGGCCTGCGCTTCCAGCGCTTCGCGGAGCAGCCGTCGGGCAAGCCTCTCTACACCAGCGCGCCGGATGGCGAAAGCCGCCCCGACGGACGCACCTTCGCGCACGGCCAGGAGATCATCAACGTCATCGACGTGCGACAGAGCCACCCCCAGACGCTGGTGCGCGCCGCCCTGGCGCTCTCCGGCACCGAGGAGGGCGAGCGCGCCTACCGCAACTCGCACCATCTCGCCTACGAGGTGGTCACGCTCGAGGGCCAGGCGATGAGCGGGCGCAAGGGCCTCACGCTGTCGATCGACGATGTGGTGGTGGAGGCCACGCGCCGCGCGCGCGCCGTGGTGGAGGAGAAGAACCCCGAGCTGGAGAGCATCGACGCCGTGGCGCGGCAGGTGGGCGTGGGCGCGCTGCGGTTCGGGATGCTCAAGAGCGAGGCGCGCAAGATCATCGACTTCCGCTGGGAGCAGGCCCTCTCGCTCCAGGGCGACAGCGCGCCCTACGTGCAGTACGCCCACGCCCGCGCCTGCAGCATCCTGCGCGGCGCCGAGGCGGCAGGCGTGGGGACCGGCGGAGCCGACTTCTCGGCGCTCGGTCCGCTCGAGGTGCGGCTGGCGCAGGTGATCGCCCGGCAGCCGGGCGTGCTGGAGGCCGCCGCTCGAGACCTCGCGCCGCACCTGGTGGCCCAGCACGCGCTCGACCTGGCGACCGCATGGAACGGCTACTACAACCACAAGGGGCCGGACGGCCGCCCCGACAGCCAGGTGCTCAAGGCCGAGCCTGGGCTGCGTGAGGCGCGTCTGGCGCTGGTGGAGCGGGTCCGAAGCGCGCTGGCGGAGGCGCTCGGGTGGCTCGGGATCGAGGCGCCGGTGGCGATGTAGGGATCTTGGTGTTCGACGACGGTGCAGTCGTCGCCTCGATCGCCATCTAACGCGAGGAGATGACGCTCACGTTCAACCCGTAACAGCCTCAGGCACGCTCACAGCGCCGGCGAGCCCGAACAGGCTCGCCGGCGCTCGTGTCCGTGCCCGTCTCCCGCGCCGCCGCTGCCATCCAGGTGACACGCACCCGCTTCCGGCAGCCCCGACGCTGATCGGAAGCGGGGCCGGCCCCGCGACGTTCGCTAGCGCCCCGGCTTCAGCGCGGCCGCCATCACCTCGGTGAGGTGCTTCGCGTGCTGGCCGGTGCCGTCGGCTATCTGGTGGCGGCAGCTGAACCCGCAGGCCACGGTGTCGCCGTCGTGCTCGCGCACGGCCGGGAAGAGGCGCTGCTCGCCGATGGCCATGGACAGGTCGTGGTGGCCGTAGCCGAAGGAGCCGGCCATGCCGCAGCAGCCGGAGTCGACCTCGTCGACCTCCTCGGACACCCACTCCAGAACCGCTCGTGTCGACGCCGTGCCCAGCAACGCTTTCTGCTGGCAGTGGCCGTGGAGCATGGCGTGCCCGGGTCGCCTGTCGAAGACCGCGCCGGGGTCGATCTCGCCACCGGTCCAGGCCCTGGCCAGGAACTGGTCGATCATCAGCACGTTGTCCGCCACCGCGTCCGTGCGCCGGCCCGGCAGCAGGTCCCGATAATCGCCGGCCAGGGCGGTGACGCAGGACGGTTCCAGACCCACCACCGGCACGCCCCGCTCGACGTACGGCGTCAGCCGCTCGACGTTGTTCCGCGCCAGCGTCTTCGCTTGCCGCAACAGGCCCTTGGAGATCTGCGGACGCCCGCAGCAACCGTACGGGACGAGCTCGACGCGGTATCCCAGCGCTTCCAGCACCTCGACCGCGGCCCGGCCGGGGGCGGTCTCGTTGAACATGGTCCAGGTGTCGGCGAAGAGCGCCACGGTCTTGCTGCCGGCGGGTGCCGTGGCGGCCATGCCGGCGGGGCCCGCACGCTCGGCGGCGCCCGGCGCGTCGCCCGCTCCCGAGCGCGGCGCCGGCGACGTGAGGTCCGCGGCGTGCCGCGCGAACCAGCGATCGAAGCGCACCGGCGAGTAGCGCGGCATGACCCGCCGGCGGTCCACCTTCAGCACCTGCTCGATGACACGCCGCACGGGCGCCGTGGG
>DATFNF010000031.1:0-10547 GCA_035266525.1 Trueperaceae bacterium
CGCCGCCGGCCAGGGCCGCATCGTGACCGGCCCGCTGCACGTGCAGGTCGCTCACAGCCAGAGATACGGCGACTACCTCACCGACGGCAAGGGCCTCGCCCTGTACGTCGCGGTGATCCCCGGGAAGAGCGCCGACGCCAACGGCAACGGCAGCAAGCCCGTCGCCACCTGCACGGCCACGTGCCTGCACCTGTGGCCCGCCGCCAGCACCGACGGCAGCCCCGTGGCCGGGAAGGGCGTCCAGCCCGGCAAGCTGTCGACCGTGAAGGGGCCGGACAACTCGACGCAGGTGAGCTATGCGGGCTGGCCGCTCTACTACTTCGCGGCCGACGTCGCCAAGGGGGATACGCGCGGCCAGGGGATCAAGCCGCCTGTGGGGGCGGCCCTCGGCGCCGCCTGGTACCTCATCGCCCCGGACGGCAGCGTCATCCTCGAGAAGCCGCCTCAGCGGTGACGCCACCGCGGCCCGCGAACAGGGGGACGGCCGCCGTCACTGGAACAAAGGCGCCAGGCTGGTGGCGCCCTGCGCCTTGGCGAGCAGCGGCAGGCCCCACGCCTGCTCCAGGGTGCGCAGCAGCCCGTAGTGGTCGGTGCGGCCGTCGAACGTCGCGCCGCGCGGCCCGTCCTTGCTGATGACGACGGTGGCGACGTGGTTGGCGCCGAGGCCGAGCACGGAGGCCAGCCCCTCGGGGGCCTCGTCGAAGGTGATGACGATCGCGCTGTGGCCGGACCAGGCGCTCGAGCCCATGATGCGGTGCACCCAGGTGTTGACGAAGGCGTCGCCGGCCCGGTCGAGCGCGTGCGGGTCACCGCAGGAGGGGGCGCCGTGCATGTCGTGGCACACGTCGGGCACGATGAACGCGAAGGTCGGAGCGTGACCCGTCTCCAGGTCCGCACCGAGCTGCTGCAAGGGGACCACGCGGCGCGCCCGCGCCGGATCGCCGGCGATGGCGGGGAGGAGCATGAACGGGTCGTGCTTCTTGGCGTAGAGGATGGCCCCCTTCCCGGCGTAATCGCCGGTGAAGCCTGGGGACGGCAGCGCCTGCATGTAGCCCTTCCAGGTCAGCCCCTTGGCGGCGAGCTGGCCGGCGAGGCTGGGGTGGTCGAAGCGCTGCGAGGGGTCGTCCGAATGGCTGCCCCAGGTGTCGCCGGTGACGAGGGCAACGTAGTTGGGGAGGCTCGGATGCCCCACACCGTGGTAATCGGTCGCCAGGCCGTAGCGCTTGGCCAGGGCGTTGATCGCCGGCATGTCGGGGTTGCCGATGACCTCGCCGTACCCGCGGTTTTCCAGCACGATGAGGAACAGGTGGTCGAACGGCGCCGGCGCTGCGGGAGGAGCCCCCAGCGCCGCTGCCGCCAGCATCGTGCCTGCCACGGTCACCGCCACTCTCCACGCCATCGTTCGGAACGACCCTCTAGCCCACACGCACGCTCGTCCTCTCCGGGCGCTCTCCGCCCTGCATCCGGGAGCCGAGCCTACCGCTGGCGCTTGAGCCCGGCATGAGGTCGCTCCGGCCGCCACGGTGTACCGGCGGCGGCACGCGTGCCGCGGGGGGTGCCGCCCGCGCCGTGGTTTGATCGTCGGCGAGCCGCCGCCCGCTGCGGCGGCGCCGAAGGGATCCCGATGCGCTACGCCACCGCCGTCCTCGACGATCGGCTCCAGCCGGTCACCCTGCTGGGCGAGCGCGTGCTGAGCTTCCGGCGGCTGGCCGCCGATACCGGCACCCGCCTCCCGGCCACCCTGCTCGACGCCGTCCGGGAGGGGGACGCGGACATCCGCGAGGCGCTGGACGCCTGGACGCGACGTTCCGACAGCAGCGCGCTGCCGCCGGCCTCCCGGGTCCGCCTCACGCTGCCCTTCCGTCCGCCAGGCAAGATCTGGGGCATCGGCCTCAACTACCGCGACCACGCCGCGGACCTCGACGAGCGGGTGCCGCCCGAGCCGGCGAGCTTCAACAAGCCGGCGAGCTGCGTGGTGGCCCCCGGCGACCCCATCCTGCTCCCCGCCGTCTCACGGCGCGTGACCGCCGAGGCCGAGCTGGGCATCGTGCTGGGTCGGAACGCGCCCGTCATCGACGAGGGCGCCCCCATGAACGCCGTGTTCGCCTTCACGACCGTGCTCGACATGACGGCCGAGGACATCCTGCGCGTCAACCCCCGCTTCCTGACGCGCGCCAAGAGCTTCGACGGCTTCTTCAGCTTCGGTCCCGTGCTGGTCACGCCGGACGAGGTCGCCGACGTGCCGGGAACCACGGTGCGCATCCTCCACAACGGCGCGCCGGGCCCTGCCGACCAGGTGCGGAACATGACCTACGGCCCGGAGCAGCTCATCGCCTTCCACGCCCGCGGGATGACCTGGGAGCCGGGCGACATCCTGTCGACCGGCACGCCCGGCGCGGTCGCCATCCACGATGGGGACGTGGTCACCTGCGTGATCGACGGCATCGGCCGGCTGGAGAGCCCGGTGCGATCGGCCGCTTGAGCCGCCCCGGCACCGGCCTGGCTGCCGCCGCCCGCACGCCGTTGGCGGCGGGCGGCGGGCGCGCCACCACGCTCACCAGCGCAGCAGGCCGGCCGTGAACAGCGCCAGCGCCGGCAGGTAGAGCGCCCAGGGGAACCGCGGCGGCGCCCCCAGCAGGAACGCCAGCAGCAGGAGCGCCGCGCCCAGCCCGGCCAGCGCCGCTCCGGGGAGGTCGGCTCGGCGCGTGGCGGCGACGCGCATGAAGCGCACGCCACCTGCCACCAGCGCCGCCGCCACGAGCAAGGGGGACAGCACCGGCCCCCACCACGGCGCCGGGATCAGGAACAGCAGGTCCCAGCTCAGCAGACCGGTGGGCCAGCCGGCGAGGAGGACCAGCCAGGCGTAGTAGCTGATGTCCCACACGCCGAACACCACGGCGAACGCGCCCAGACGGCCGCGCCAATCGCGCCTCGCGAGCAGCGCCACCGCCAGGATCATGACCAGCGTCGACGCCTCACGCGCCAGCTCCATGCCGGCCACGCCGTTCCAGGCGGGACCGCTCGGAGCCGCCTGCACATGCGCGAAGCCGATGCCGATCAGACGGCGCAGGTAGAGCACCACCACCGACTCCAGGAAGCCCATCGCGACCGCGTAGAGGAGCAACGCCGGCAGCGGCGCCAGGCGCTCGGAAGGGGCCGGCTCGGGGTCGCCGCCGGCCGCTTCCCGGCTCAGGCCAACCCCTCCACCATGCGCCGCACGCCCAGCAGCAGCCGCTGCGGCGTGTCCGGAGGGACCGTGCAGCCCGGCCCGATCAGCAGGCCCTGGCGGCCCGTCTCGGCGACCGCCCGGCGGATGCCGAGCTCCGCCTCGCCAAGGGTCTGCGACGCGAACGCGATCTCGTCGATACCCCCGATGACGGCGCGGCCCGTCAGCTCTCGGGCCTCGGCCAGCGACGGGGCGGTGTGCCGGTGCGACCAGTTGAACGCCTCCAGCGGGAGGTCCGCCACCCGGCGGAAGTCCAGGTCCACGCCGTGCACGTGGCCGATGCGCACCATGCCCTCGGCCGCCTCGAGCAGCGAGCGGTCGAGCGGCTCGATCAGGGAGCGGAACTCGCGGTCCTCCAAGCCGCCTGCCTCCGGTCGGGTCGCCCAGTTGAGGGAGTAGAAGACGCCGTCCGCGCCAGCCTCGCGCGCCGCGCCCAGGTACCCCCGCAACGTCTCCGCCACCGCCTCGAGGGCGCGCCGTGCCGCCGCCGGCTCCTGCCGCACCAGCGCCAGCACGCTTCCCCCCGCCGAGCGGAGCAGCGTCTGAAGCGGATCGAAGAGCGTCTCGACGATCGGCACCTCCGGTCCGAGCGCCTCCCGCAGGCGCCGGATCACCTCCAACTGGGTGGTGAGGGGCTCCCGGTCGGGAGCGATCGCCGCCACGGCCTGCAGCGCCTCCGCCGACGCCGGGGCCTGGCGTCCCAGCGGCAGGCGGTAGTCGTTCATCACCTTGACGAAGTCCCAGTCGTACGCGCGCTGGTAGGCGAGGTGCAGCTCCGCGACCCGCTCGGGCGGCAGGTGCTCGCTGGCGAAGTGCAACCACACGCTGACCGGCGGCCTGTCCGGCTCGCCGCCACGGACGGCGGTCAGGAAGCGTTCTCTACGGGTCATGCGGGCCTCCTTGCGGACCTCGCGGTGCCGGCTCCCTGCCGCCGGCGCACGCCGTGCCCGCGGCGCCGGGCCGGGCCTGCCCGGTCACCCGGTCACAGCGAGCCGCAGCAAGGATCCGGGCAGCCCGGCGGGAAGGTCCGCCCAGCCTCCAGGGCCGCCCCGAGGGGCACCGGGTCGCCCGCCTGCCGGCCGGCGCGCGCCGGCAGCGGCGCCTTCAAGTACACCACGCCCACCGGCTGCGGGCCCACGGGAACGAGCTTCTCCACGCGGAAGCCGGGCACCGCCACCACCGCCAGCGCATCGCGCCCGGGCAGGGGCACGAACAGGCGGTGCCCCGACTCCCCGTACCGGAAGGTGCCGGTCACGGGGTTGCTGCCGTCCGGGAAGCTCACCGTCGCCGCCACCGCCAGCCGCTCCGTATCGATTACGGAGACCTCCGAGGAGTCGCGGCAGATCACCATGCCGTAGCGCCCGTCGGGCGTGATCTCGCTGGTCAGGGGCCGGTGGCCCAGCCCGTCGGCGGCGGTCAGCCGCGCCGCCTCCTGCGGCCGGGCGGGGTCGGAGAGCTCGTAGACCGACTCGCTGCCCGTGGGCGACACCCCGGGCACCACCACGTTCTCCACGAACAGCACGTTGCCGCTCGGCGAGACGGTGGCCATATAGGGCTGCGCCGGCCCCGAGCCGGCGCGGGCCCCCACCTTCACCCGCGACGCCACCTGGAAGGCGGCCAGGTCGATCACCACCAGGGTGTCGTTGCCGCGGTCGGGGGCGTAGGCGTAGCCGCCGTCGGCATCGATGGTGACGTCGCACGGCTGCGCGCCGTTCCGGTCGTCCAGGGTGGCCAGGACCGTCCCGAAGTCGGGCCCGGCAGGATCGGCGGCGATCTTGAGGTAACGGCTCTGGAAGCGCGCGGCCACCACCACGGCGCTCCCGTCCGGCGTGACCTCCGTGTAGTTCTGGTTCGAGCCGGTGTGGACCCGGGCCACCCGCTCCCCCGTGGACAGGCGGAAGGCGCACACCGCGCCGGGCTCGGCGAAGCCGCTCCAGATGAGGTCCCGCGCGTTGTCCCAGCGTGTGGCCGGGAAGCTGTAACCGCCCGCCAGCGGCACGGTGGCCAGGACCGCGAGGCTGTCGGGGTCGACCAGCGTCACGCTGGGACCGCCGTTGCCGCCGCTCTTGCCATGGTTGGAGACGATGATGAGATCGCGCGCGCTGCCGCCCTCGGCCGATGCCAGCCGCCACGGGCCCAGCGCCAGCACCGCCGCCCCACCGAGGCTTCCCTTCAGGAAGCTGCGTCGCGAGAGCGGGCGCCCGCCGGCCGCGGACCCCCCCGACCGGCGGCTCACGAGGGCTCCGCTGCACGGGTCATGATCCCGGCCAGCATAGGGGCGGGCCGCGCGGGTAGCCGTAGCCTGCGGGCGGCGGCGCTCAGGTCCCCTCGTCCCAGGCGGCGCGCCAGTCGCTCAAGGGCCGGTCCGGGAACTCCTCGTAGTCGGCCTCGGGCCGCGGCGAGGAGAAGAAGCAGTAGAGCCGCAGCGTGTCGGGGCCGGGGTTCACCGTGGCGTGCGCGAGGCCTGCGGGCACGATCCAGGCGTCGCCTCCCGACACCCGCGTCCACTCGCCGTCCACCCACAGCGCGCCCTGCCCGTGCGCCACGACGATGATCTCCTCCATGTGTCGGTGCACGTGGGGAACGCGCGGGTCGCTCTCGTCGAGCGGCTCCACGTCGACGGTACGGAAGGCGCAGCCGGCGGCCAGGCCGTTGGCGCCCGAGAAGACCTCCCGAACGCTGCGGTTGGGCAGGCGGAACGCGTCCACCGCGTCGATGGTGCGCACCGTGGCCTTCACGCGCCGGCCTCCGGAACGTCGGGGAGCTCGGCCATGGCCGCGCTGGCCTCCTCGACGTCCGCCGCGATGCGCGCCGCCACGGCGTCGATCACCCGTCGGGCCTTCTCCGCCGTGGCGTGCTCGGGCGCGCCGTACCAGCCGGTGGCCGCGATCTGCCGCACGTCGTCGAGGACCGGCCGGACGTTGGGGTTGCGGCGCACCGCATCGATGCGGCGCCCGCGGCCCGGCGGCGAGGGGTTGCTGGCGCGGTCGAGATGCACGAGCGAGGGATCGAAGGCGAGTACCGGCAGCACCTCGAGCTCGCCGCCGTGGGTGAGGCCGCCGGTCTCGTCGCCGGCCAGATCGCGGGCCACGTAGCACGCCTCGACCCGGATCACCTCGAGGCCGAGCTCGAAGTGGATGCGGCTCGCCGCCACGCCGATGGCGTCGCTGTTGCCCTCGTGCCAGTTGAGGATCACGACCCGCCGGGCGCCGTGGCGCTTGACGCTGGCGGCCAGATCGAGCATGACCGCCACGAACGTCTCCGGCGCGAGCGTCAGCGTGCCGGCGAAGCCCATGTGGAACGGCGTGATGCCCATGGGCGCGAAGGGCACCACCAGCGCCCCCAGCCGCTCCGCCGCAGCGCGCGAGAACACCAGGGCGGCGTACCAGTCCGTGCCGCACGGCAGGTGGGGGCCGTGCTGCTCCACGCTGCCGGTGGGGATGATGACCGTGCCGCTCCCCGTCAGCAACGCCTCGGCCTCCGGCTGGGTGATCTCCATCAGGTCATTGGGATGGCCCACGTGCTGCCTCCGTCCTGCTCGCGGCGGCGCGAAGGACCCCGCCGCCGCCGTCCGAGCCGCTGCGCTCGAGCGGCTTGCCCTTATCACGGGTCACGTCCTCGAGGCTTGACCCCGCTGCCGGGACCACCCCCATGCAGCCGGCCACGCCGCCTCCGACGACGGCGGCGTCGATCTCGCGCCGGATCACCTCATCATCCGCGTGTCCCTCCTCCGGTGCCACCGCGTCAGACCTCGTACTGCAGGATCTCGATGCCGGCACCCCCGCGATCGGTGGTGAACACCAGCCCGTCCGGCTCGACGTAGACGTCGTTGGTCTGCGGATGCCCGCCGTCCGGCGTCGAGGGCGGCACGTGGGCCGCCACCTCGCGCGGCGCGTGCGGATCGCTGATGTCGTAGGCACGCAGTCCGCCGCTGAAGTACGTCACGAACACCAGCTGGTCGCTCGCGAAGGCGCCCGGCCGGTTCTCGTGCAGGTTGTGGGGGCCGAAGCGGGGCCCGTGCGTGCGCACGGGCCCCTGCGGCTCCGGCAGCGTCGAGAGCTGCACCGGGTTGGCCTCGTCGCGGATGTCGAACAGCCGCACCAGCTTCGGCGACTCGCGGTCCGGGGTGGCGGTCGCCTCGTCGGTGACCACCAGCAGACCCCGCTCCGGGAGCGGCATGGTGGTGTGGGTGTGGCCGCCGTGCTCGGGCGCCCACTCGGCCGACCCGACCACCCGCGGGCGGCCGGGGTCCGCGATGTCGAGGATGCGTAGCCCCGCATCCCACACGCCCAGGTAGGCGCGGTCGCCACGGACGATGCCGTGATGCAGCTTGGGGCTGACGTCATCCCGCCAGGCGGGGGTCTCGCCCCCCTCCTCCCACTGCCCTGGGAGCCACCACCGGCCGATCTCGCGAGGGTTGGTCGGGTCCGACACGTCGACCATGAGGAACATCCGATCCCTGAAGCCGGGGAGCACGGCCGACATGAAGATGGTGGGCTCGAGCCCGCTGTACCACATGCGGTGCACCCCGCGGCCGCCGGTGTCGTAGAAGGCCAGCTCGCGGGGCTCGACCGGGTCGGACAGGTCGAAGATGCCGAAGCCGGTGCGCTCCGCCTTCTCCCCTTTCCGCCACTCGTAGTTGACGAAGAGCAGGTCGTCGGCGATCTGCACCTTGGGCGACATGGTGTTGCGGTAGCCCGGCAGGAAGCCTTCGAGCTCGGGCCGGCGCGGGTCGGCGACGTCCAGGATGGCCGTGCCCACCCCCGGCTCCATGTTGCCTACGTACAGATGATGCCCCCACGACATGAGCTGCATGGTGGCGCCCCTGCCGGAGAGGTCATGACGCGATAGGAACTCGAAACCCATGGGTGCCTCCTACTGGCGCCGCCCTTCTTCCCGCCCCGTCAGTGCTGCAGCGAACACGGCTCAGCGCCCCTTCCTCACCCCATCAGCTCGTCTACCTGCACCATCCGCCCCTCGCGACTCGACCGCACCGCGGCCAGCATGACCGCCACGTTGCGGGTCGCCGTCCGCGCATCCACCTCCACCCGGCCCTCACCCCGGACCGCCCGCGCGAACTCCTCGACCTCGTCGCGGAGATGGTCCACCTGCGGGACCTCCACTTCCACGTCCTGCAGGTCGAAGTCGTCGGGGTCGCCGGTGGCGCGCGCGAAGGCGCGCTTGGTCAAGCGCGAGTGCTCGTCGGTGAGATGCGAGTCGCTCCACCAGCTGAAGTCGAGCTGGTAGAAGAGGTCGGCCTCGGTGCCGTAGACGTTGATGGAGAATACCCCGGGGCACGCCCAGTTGGTGCCCAGGTACGCCATCTGGCCGCTCTCGAACTCGAGCAGCGTCACGTTGACGGTGTCGTTGCGCACGCGCGTGTACATCGGCTTGCCGAAGGTCGCGACGCGCGTGACCGGGCCCAGCAGGTACTGCAGGTTGTCGAGCTGGTGCACGCCCAGCTGGGTCAAGGGGCCGCCCGGCGCCCTGGCCGGGTCGCCGCGCCAGTTGTCGGCCTCGATCGTCAGGCCCCGCTCGTTGGCGAAGACCGCCTCGACGACCGAGACCTGCCCGACGTCGCCGGCGTCCATCAGCGCCTTGATCTTGCGCAGCCCGCCGAGCCGCCGAGCCGAGTGGCCGCACGCGAACACGATGCCGCTCTCGTCCACCGCGCGCTCGATCCGCCGGGCGTCCTCCAACGTGACCGCGATCGGCTTCTCGACGAAGGCGTGCTTGCCGCTCCGCGCCGCCTGCTCGATGACGGCGGCGTGGTGGTCGTTCGGCACGGTCACGATCACGGCGTCGACGTCGTCGCGCGCCAGGAGCGCCTGGTAACTGTCGTCGCTGCCGCAGCCGTGGCGCTCGGCGAAGGTGCGGCGCTTGTCCGCCGAACGGCTGAAGCAGCTCACCAGGCGCACCGTGTCGGAGCGGCCATAGGCGGTGGCGAGGACGTTCGCCCAGCGCCCCAGCCCCACGGCCGCCACGCGCACGGGCGCGCTCATCGCGACTCCTCGCCGCCGGCCCCGCTGCCGCCGGGCCCGCTCACGCGCTCCGGTACGGCACGGCGAGCACGAGGAACACGGCGGGCGGCACGGCCCGGCGCCGGCACCATGCTCACGCGCTCCGGTACAGCTTGGTGAGCACGAACTCGCGATGCCCCAACGCCTCGGCGCAGGTGCGGCGCCCGCGGATGGTGCGGTCGACCACGGCCTGGAGCTGGCGGCCCGCCTCGGCCACGTCGATCTCCCGGCGCAGCAGGCCGCTGACGTCGAGATCGATGTGCTCGACCATGGTGCGCGCCGTGAGCGGGTTCCCCGTGAGCTTCACCACGGGCTCGATGGGGTTCCCCACGATGTTGCCCTGGCCGGTCGGGAACAGGTGGACGACGGCGCCCGCGGCCGCCATCAGGGTGATGCACTCGGCGGCGGCCGAGGAGGTGTCCATGAAGTTCAACCCCGCCCGGGTGGGCGCGACGGCCGGCTCCAGCACGTCGACGACGGGCTTGGTCCCGGTCTTCTCGAGGTTGCCCATCGCCTTCTCCTCGATGGTGCTGAGGCCGCCGCGGATGTTCCCCTGGGTGGGCTGCGAGCCCATCAGGTCTGCGTCCTGCTCCTCGATCATGGCGATGTAGGCGTCGTAGGCGGCCTGGAAGCGTCGCCGCACGCCGTCGTCGACGCAGCGCTCCGCGACCAGATGCTCGCCGCCGGTGAGCTCGGAGGTCTCGCCGAACAGCACGGTGCCGCCGGCATCGATCACCCGGTCGACGACCTGGCCCACGGTCGGGCAGGAGGCAAGGCCGGTCGTCGTGTCGCTCTCGCCGCACTTGATGCTCACCATGAGCTCGCCGAGCTCCACGGGCACACGGGGGATCTCGGCCGCGTCCTGCACGAAGCGTTGTGCGGCGCGGGCGGCCAGCTGGATGGTCTTGAGGTCGCCGCTGCGCTCGATCGCGAAGCCCTCCGCCGGCGTCCCACTGGCCCGGATCCCGTCCACCACGCGTTCGGTCCAGTTCGGCTCGATGCCGATGACGACGGCGGCGGCCACGTTGGGGTTGGCGCCGGTGCCGATCAGCGTACGGAAGTGGAGGTCCAGGTCCTGCCCGAACTGGAGTCGGCCGTACGGGTGCGGCAGGGCGAGCGCTTCGGGCACCAGCCGCGCCACGCCCTCGGCGGCCGCGTTGGAGATGTCGTCGACCGGGATGACGAGGACGTGGTTGCGGATGCCCACGCGCCCGTTCTCGCGTCGGAAGCCGGTGAGCTCAGTAGCCATGGGCCTGCCCTCCTACCACCGCGCCGAGCGGATGTTGTGGGTGTGGACGTAG
>DATFNF010000032.1:0-9536 GCA_035266525.1 Trueperaceae bacterium
GCGACGACACCTGGACGCCGGTGCGGCCGAGCGTACGCAGTTCCATGGGGCTCCTTCCGTGCGGGCCGGGGTCAGCTCGGGATCGCCAGCGCGTCGGCGAGGGTGACCGACACCCCCCGCCGCAGCGTGCCGGGGATCTCCGCCACGCTGTCCGTGTGCGCCATCACCGCCTCGACGGCATCGCTCGCGGCGCGCGCCCAGACTCGCGCACCATACGACACGCCGCGGGACCGCGTCCGGCGCCGGCGTCAGCTCCCCCCGGGAGCCCAGCGTCATGGCCGGGAGCAGGGTACCGGCCGGCTCCCGGTGCCACCACGCGCCGCTCTCGGCGCGCTCCCGCGGGGTGGTGAAGCGGTAGCGGTAGAGCCTCGCGCGGATCCGCTCGGGCGGGGCGTCGGGGAACGGGTCGGGCCCCATCAGCCGGAGGACGCCCCGGTCTCCCCGCAGCAGCCGGCCGACGAGCGCCGGCAGCCAGGGGTGGGCCGAGGCGCCGCTCAGCGGCACGAACCACATCAGCCAGTCCAACCGCAGGTGGTAGGGGGCCACCTGCGGGGGCCGCCGGGTCACGTCGCCGGGCTTGGCCTTGAAGGCGTACTCGCGCCACGCCGTGCCCTCGCCGCGCTGCCCTTCGAGGATCACCTCGTAGCGTTCGCGGGTCACGCTCCCGAACGCGCCGTAGGTGTTGACCAGGTGCAGCGGGTCGAAGCTGGCGTTCATGCGCTGCCGCGGGCTGAGCAGGTTGAGCACCACGCGCACGCTGAGCAGGGCGACGGCCAGCGCCGCCGTCGCCGTCACCGCCTGCAGCGCCGGCGGCCCGGCGCCGACGGCGGGCGCGTGCACGCCCAGCACCCGCTGCAGGGTGCCGTCACCGAAGGCCGAGACCGCCAGGGTCAGCGTCAGTGCGTTGAGCCAGGCGTAGTTCCCGCTCACCATCAGCCACGCCTGGGTGACGAGCACCAGCGCGCCCGCGACGCTCGCCAGCGGCTGCGGCGCGAACAGCAGCCACGGCACCAGCAGCTGCACCACGTGGTTCCCGGCCGTCTCGGCGCGGTGCGCCCAGCGCGGCAGGTGGTGGGCATGCCAGCTCATGGGGTTGGGCAGCGGTTGCGTCTGGTGGTGGAACTCCAGGCAGGTGAGGTCCCGCCAGCAGCGGTCGCCGCGCAGCTTGATCAGGCCCGCGCCGAACTCCGCCCGGAAGAGCAGCCAGCGGAACAGCAGCATCGCCAGCGGTGACACCGCCACCCGCGCCGGGCCCAGGAACACCGCCAGGAAGCCCGCTTCCAGCAGGAGGATCTCCCAGCCGAAGGCGAAGAAGGTGCCGCCCACGTTCACGAAGGACAGGTAGAGCGCCCACAGCAGCAGCCACAGCAGCGGCGTGAGCCACAGCGGGCCGGGGTCGGTCGCGCCGAGCGCCACCGCCAGCGCCAGCGCTGCCCCGGCCCAGGCGAGCGCGGCGGCGAAGGCGTCGGAGTAGTGGAGGTGGAACAGGCTGGGCCGGCGCCACGCCAGGCGCGCCGGCAGCGGGCGGATGGGGTCCAGGCCTCGCGAGCCCCGGAGCGGCACGAACTGCCGCGCGGCTCCGAGGAAGGCCAGCAGGTAGATGACGCCGAGCAGCCGTTGCAGGAGGAAGCGCGCGAAGAAGAAGCCGTGACCGAGGTAGGCGCCGAGCACCGCTCAGCCTCCGTGCCGCCGCAGCACCGAGCGCGCCGCGTGGTAGCCGGCCATGCCGTGCACCCCTCCGCCGGGCGGCGTGGCCGACGAGCACAGGAACAGCCCCGGGTCGGGCGTGGCGTAGGGGTCGAGGCGCAACGCCGGCCGCGCCAGCAGCTGGCGCAGGTCGAGCGTGCCGCCATTGATGTCCCCGCCGACGTAGTTGGCGTTGTACGCCTCCAGGGCGGGTGCGCTCATGGTGGCGCGGGCCAGCACGGTGGCCGCGAAGCCCGGCGCGAAGCGCTCGATCTGTGCCTCGATGCTCCCGGTCATGTCGACGTCGGAGCCGTTGGGCACGTGACAGTAGGCCCATGCGACGTGCCGGCCCGCGGGCGCGCGGCCGGGGTCGAAGAGGCTGGGCTGGGCGAGCAGCACGAAGGGCGCCGCCGGCGGGAGCCCCTGCGCCACGGCGCGCTCGGAGGCGGCGACCTCCTCCAGGGTGCCGCCCAGATGCACCGTCCCCGCCCTGGCGCAGGCCTCGGATCGCCAGGGGATGGGCGCGGCGAGCGCGTAGTCGACCTTGAACACGCCCGGGCCGTAGCGGTAGCGCTGCAGGCGGCGGCGGTAACCGTCCGGGAGCCGCCTGCCGGCCACCCGCAGGACCTCCTTGGGGGTGAGGTCCAGGATCACCGCACGGCTCGCCGGCAGGGCGTCCACGTCGTCGACGCGTTCGCCGGTCGCCACCTCGCCGCCGTGCTCGCGCAGCGCGGCGACCAGCGCGTCGGCGATCCCTTGGGAGCCGCCCCGCGGCAGCGGCCAGCCGACGGCATGGCCGGCCGCGCCCAGCACCGCGGCCACCGCGCTGCTGAGCGGCGCCTCGAGCGGCAGCACGCTGTGGGCGGCCAGGCCCGCCCACAGGGCGCGCGCCGGCGCCCCGGCGAACTGCCGCCTGGCCAGGAAGTCCGCCGAGGGGAGCGCCCGCAGGCCGAAGCGCGCCAGCGGCAGGGGCCTCCGCGGCCAGTGCAGCGGCGGCCCCAGCACCTCACGGGCCAGCGCCGGCCAGGCGCCCGCCAGCGGCCCCATCAGCGCGCGGTAGGCGCGCGCGTCGGCTTCGCTGCCGGCCGCGGCGAGGCCGATCGCGGTGGCGTCCAGGTCGCGCTCGAGCGTCACCGCCCTGCCGCCGTCCAGCGGGTGCGCCGCCGGGGTGGGCGGGTGGATCCAGCGCAGGCCGTGGCGCTCCAGCCCCAGCTCCTGGAAGACCGGCGAGCCCGCCCCCAGCGGGTGGACGGCGGAGCAGACGTCGTGGCGGAAACCCGGAAGCGTGAGCTCGGCCGTGCGGGTGCCGCCCCCCGCCCGCTCGCCGGCCTCGAGCACCAGCACGCGCCAGCCGCGGCGGGCCAGCAGCACCGCCGCGGTCAGGCCGTTGGGGCCCGAGCCGACGACGACGGCGTCGTAACGCGACGGTGGGCGGCTCATGGCTCGAGCCTAGAGCACATCGGCCGGGGCCGGTGCGACGACCGCCGCCCGCCCGCGGCTTGCGACCATGGGAACGATGGCTGGCGGTGCCGGGTCGCGGTCGCCGGCTCCCCAGCGCCGCGCTAGCTCGTGGACGGCGCGGGCTACAGGTTCAGGCGCTCCATCCCGGCCTCGGTGTAGCGCCCGCCGGCCGCGGCGCCCAGCGGCACGGCGCTGTCGAGCTGGTCGATCTCGTCCTCGGTGAGCTCGAGCTCCGCGGCCGCGACGTTCTCCTCCAGCCGCTCGCGGTGCTTGGTCCCCGGGATGGGCACGATGTCGCGGCCGCGATGCAGCAGCCACGCCAGCGCGAGCTGGGCGGGCGTGACGCCGCGGGCGTTGGCGATCTCCCGGACCTCGCCCACCAGCGCCAGGTTCTTCTCGAAGTTCTCGCCCATGAAGCGCGGCGAGTGGCGCCGGTAGTCGTCCTCCGGCAGGTCCTCGAAGCGCGTGATGCGTCCGGTCAGGAAACCGCGCCCGAGCGGGCTGTAGGCGACGAAGCCGATGCCGAGCTCGCGCACGGTGTCGAGGATGGCCTCCTCGGGCTCGCGCGACCACAGCGAGTACTCGGTCTGCAGCGCGCTGATGGGGTGCACCGCGTGCGCCCGCCGGATGGTGGCGGGCGCCGCCTCGGACAGCCCCAGGAAGCGGACCTTGCCGGCGTCCACCAGCTCGGCCATGGCCCCGACCGTCTCCTCGATGGGCACGTCCGGGTCGACGCGGTGCTGGTAGTAGAGGTCGATGTGGTCGACGCCGAGGCGCTGCAGCGAGGCGTCGCAGGCCTGGCGCACGTACTCCGGCCGGCCGTTGATGCCCACCCACGAGCCGTCCTCGCGGCGCTGGTTGCCGAACTTGGTGGCGAGGACCACCTCGTCGCGGCGGCCCTTCAGCGCCCGGCCGACCAGCTTCTCATTGGTGAACGGGCCGTACATGTCGGCGGTGTCGATGAGCGTCGCCCCGAGTTCGATGGCGCGGTGGATGGTGGCGATCGACTCCTCTTCCGAGCCGCCCTTGTAGAACTCGCTCATGCCCATGCAACCGAGGCCAAGAGCGGCGACCTCGAGGCCTTCCTTCCCGAGCTTGCGCGTCTGCATCGGACCTCCTCGATGATCCAGTGACGTTCGCGACTGGCGGTACGGGGCGCCTGCGGATCCGCTCCTCGGGCCGCATCGCCTCCAGCCGCGCGCCTCCAGCCTATGGTGGGCAAGCGTCCCGCCCCGTCGTGTGCGCTCGGGAACGCGCCCCCTGGCGCTACGCCGGCAGCCGTGGCCGGGTGCGAGACTGCGGCCAGCCTCGCCGAGGAGAGGAGCCTGCTCCCGTGCCCACAGCCAGCGACGCCTCCGCCTCCAGTCAGCAGCCTGCGCCCGAGACCGGCCTGCGGGCCGGCTCGCCCCTGGTGGCGGTGCTGGCGGTGGCCACCGGCATCTCCGTCGCCAACCTGTACTACACGCAGCCGCTCCTGGACACCCTGGGACGGGCCTTCGGCCTGGCCGGGGGCGGAGCGGGGCTGATCGTCACGGTCACCCAGATCGGCTACGCCGCGGGCCTGGTGCTGATCGTGCCGCTGGGCGACCTGCTCGACCGCCGGCGGCTGGTGGCGTCGGTGTCGCTGTTGACGGCCCTGTCGCTGGCGGGCGCGGCGCTGGCGCCCGGCTTCGCGCTGTTCGAGGCGGCCAGCGCCGCCATCGGCGTGACCGCGGTGGTGGCGCAGGTGCTGGTGCCCTTCGCGGCGCACCTGGCCAGCGATGCCGAGCGGGGCCGCGTGGTGGGGCGCGTCATGAGCGGGCTGCTGTTCGGGGTGCTGCTCGCCCGCGTGGCGTCGGGCTTCGTGTCCGACGCCCTGGGCTGGCGAGCGGTGTTCTGGATCGCCGCGGGGCTCATGCTGACCCAGTCCGTGGTGCTGTGGCGGCTGCTGCCGAGGGTGAGGCCGACGGCGCAGCTCGCCTATCCGGAGCTGCTGCGCTCGGTGTGGCGCCTGGTGCGCGAGGAACCGCTGCTGCGCCGGCGGGCCTTCTTCGGCATGGCGGTGTTCGGGGCCTTCAGTGTGCTGTGGACGGGCCTTCCGTTCCTGCTGGCCCGGCCCCCCTACGGCTACGGGGACAGCGTCATCGGGCTGTTCGGCCTGTTCGGCGTGGCCGGCGCGCTCACCGCGTCGGTCGCCGGCCACCTGCACGACCGCGGCCTGACGCGGGTCGCGACGGGCGCGTTCCTCACCGTGGGGGTGGGCGCGTTCGTGCTCATGGGGCTGCTGCCGCACGCGCTGCCGGCGATCATCGCCGGGGTGGTCCTGCTCGACCTCGGCACGCAAGGCACCCAGGTGCTCAACCAGAGCACCATCTACCAGCTACGCCCCGAGGCCCGCAGCCGCCTCACCACCGCCTACATGACGGCGTTCTTCGTCGGCGGCGCGGTCGGCTCGGCGGTCGCCGCGTTCGCGTTCTCGCGCTTCGGCTGGCCGGGCGTGGCGGTCGGCGGAGTGGCGTTCGGGGGTGCCGGGCTGGCGGTGTGGCTGGCCGGCGCGTTGCGCTCGGGCCGCGGCTAGCGGCCAGTTGGTGCCAGGCGGAGCGAAGCGCCGCCCGGCCCGCCAGCGGCGACCGCGGCCGGGGTCGTGAGCCACGCTGCGGCGATGTGAGCGCTCCTTGGGCTAGCGGCGGCTGCGATGTGCGGCTACGACGGACCTTCGTCTCGGCCTTGACGGGCATTTTGGCAAATGCTATTTTAACGTTAACATACGCCTTCAGGAAGAGACTTGGCGTGTCGGAACGCCCCGTGCGTAGGCATCGGGCTTGCGCCAGGGCGTTTCACGACAGGACGCTCTCGTAGGGGGATGATTCCATGAGGAAGCTAGTCGTCGCAGCCGCTCTCGGCCTTCTCATCGCAGGGCTATCGATGGCGGGCGCTCAGAACAAGGCGCCGGTCGGACAGCAATTCTGCAAGGGCGTGAACATCACGTTCTTCCCCGGCGGACCGGAGGGCGGGCCCTTCGCTTCCACCGTCTACCGCGGAGCCAAGGCGGCCCAGGACCTCACCGGCGCCAGCGTCGACTACGTGTGGTCGAACTGGATCCCCAGCACCATGGTGGCGCAGTTCAAGAACGCGGTCGCCCGTCAGCCCGACGGCATCGCCGTGATGGGCCACCCCGGCGACGCCGCGCTCGACCCGCTCATCCAAGACGCCGAGAAGGCGGGCATCATCGTCACGTCGCAGAACACGACGCTCCCCAAGGCGGAGGCCGAGTACAAGGCCCAGGGCTTCGGCTACGTGGGGCAGGAGCTCTACCAGTCGGGCGCCATGCTCGCCGAGGGCGGCGCCAAGATCGCCAACCTGCAGAAGGGCGACCGCGTCATGGTGTGGGGGTTGCTCAGCCAGGGCACCCGCGGCCAGCGCACGGCGGGCGCGGTCGACACGCTCAAGAAGATGGGCATGCAGGTCGACTACATCGAGATCTCCGACGCCGTGAACAGTGACCCCTCGCAGGGCACCTCGGTGATCGGCGGCTACATCGCGGCCCACCCCGACGTGAAGATGATCGTCGTCGACCACGGCGCGCTGACCGCCACCATCCCCACCTACCTGCAGGCGGCGGGCGTGAAGCCGGGCCAGATCACCATGGCGGGCTTCGACATGACCCCGGCGACCGTCAGCGGCATCAAGGACGGCTACATCAGCGTGGTGCTCGACCAGCAGCCGTGGCTGCAGGGCTTCCTGCCCATCATGCAGATCTGCCTCACCAAGCAGTACGGCTTCTCAGGCCTGCACATCGACACCGGCGGCGCTCTCGTCACCAAGGACAACATCGACCAGATCGCGTCTCTCGTCGACCAGGGCATCCGCTAGGCGGCCGGCCGGAGCGCCGAATGGGAACCCCATGAGCGACACGGCCACCTCGAACGCCTCTGAGCTGCTCAAGCTCAGAGGCGTTCATAAATCCTTCGGGCGTGTCAAGGTCCTGCGCGGCATCGACCTCGACCTCGGCAGCAACGAGATCGTGGGGCTGGTCGGCGACAACGGCGCCGGCAAGTCCACGCTCATCAAGATCATCACCGGCGTCCACCGGCCGAGCAGCGGCGAGATCTTCTACAAGGGCGAGCGCATCACCATCCACTCCGTCAAGCGCTCGCGTCAGCTCGGCATCGAGACCGTCTATCAGGAGCGCGCGCTGGGCGATCAGCAGACCTTGTGGCGCAACATGTTCGTCGGCCGCGAGATCGCCAACTGGCTGGGCTTCGTCGACGTGCGCAAGGAGAAGCGCGAGACGGAGCGGCTGCTGCGCGAGCACATGGGCTTCACCTCCAAGGCCATCGACACCGACTCCACGGTGATGTTCCTCTCCGGCGGCGAGAAGCAGGGCATCGCCATCGGCCGCGCCCTGCACTTCAACGCCGACCTGATCATCCTCGACGAGCCGACGATGGGCCTGTCGCTCTCCGAGACGCGGAAGGTCCTCGACTTCGTAGGGGACATCAAGCGCCAGGGCAAGTCGGCCATCGTCATCAGCCACAACATGTTGCAGGTCTACCCGGTCGTCGACCGCTTCGTGGTCCTGGACCGCGGCCAGATCGCCGCGAGCTTCCTCAAGTCCGACGTCACGCAGGAGGAGCTGACCGAACGCATGGTGCGACTCGCCAGGACAGGGAAGTTCGTATGAGCCGGCTCTCGGGGACCGTCCATGACTGACGCTCCAGAACCGGTCGACGCCGTCGAGACCGGGCCGGTGAGGCCCCGCTTCCGCATCCGCAACACGCTGGAGACGGGGATCTTCGTGGTCTTCATCCTCGTCTGGGCTATCTTCCTGATCGGCAACCCGCGGGTCTTCACGGGCTTCCACATCTACTACTCGCTGATGTCGACGATCCCCTTCATCGGCATCCTGGCGCTGTCGGTCACCCTGGTGGTGGTCCTCGGGGAGATGGACCTGTCGTTCCCCTCGGTGCTCGGCATCACCTCCTGGGTGTTCGCGAGCGTCTTCGCGGCTACGCACAACCTCCTCATCTCGGCCATCGCCGCCCTGGCCGCAGGCATCGCCTGCGGTTGGGTGAACGCCATCCTGGTCGTCAACATCGGCATCCCGTCGCTGGTCGCCACCATCGGCACCATGTTCCTGTTCCGCGGCCTCACCAACGTCGCCGCCTCGGGCAACGGCATCGCCCTGTCCGCCGCGCGCGGCCACTTCCTCTACGAGGTCGCGGTGGGGCGGCTGTTCGGCGTCATCCCGGCGCAGGCCCTATGGATGCTGGGGCTGGGGATCGGGTTCTGGCTCATCCTCAACCGCCACCGCTTCGGCGGCCACCTGCTCTTCGTCGGCGACAACGCCGAGAGCGCCCGCATGATGGGCATCAACGTGGAGCGGGTGAAGTCCATCGCCTTCATCCAGGTTGGCTTCTTCGCCGCCCTGGTGGGCATTCTCTCCACGCTTGAGGTGACCTACTTCTGGCCCAACCAGGGCACGGGCTACCTGCTGACGGCGCTGGCCGCGGTATTCGTGGGCGGCACCTCGGTTTTCGGCGGCATGGGCACCGTCCTCGGCACCTTCCTTGGAGCGCTCATCATCGGCTCGCTGGAGGCCGGCATCGTCGCCATCGGGCTGACCGGCTTCTGGACGCAGCTCATCTACGGGGCGATCATCACCATCTCGGTGTCGATCTACGCGTTGCTGATGCGCCGGCCGAAGTAGGCCGCGCCGTCGCGGCCCCGGCTGTAGCATGGAAGCCGATGAGCGAGCATCCGGTGACGGGGCGGTCGGGCCTGCGCCGGGCGGCGTGATGAAGGCCGCCCGGCTGTATGGTGCCCGCGATATCCGTGTGGAAGACGTGCCGGACCCGGGGCCGCCCGGCCCGGGAGAGGCGCTGTTGGCGGTGGCCTGTGTAGGGGTATGCGGCTCGGACCTGCACACCTACCTGGATGGGCGCATCGGCGACACCGAGGTCGTCAGGCCGGCGGTGATGGGACACGAGTTCATGGGGCGTGTTCTGGCCGTCGGCGAGGGCGCCCATGATGCCTTTCACCGTCCGCTGGCGGCCGGGGCGCGCGTGGCAGTGGACCCCAACATTCCCGACGTCACGCACGAGCAGTACGAGCACGGCAACCCCAACCTGGCGGTCAAAGCGTTCCTCGGACTCTTCCCGGACGATGGCGGCCTCCAGGAGCGGATGCGCGTGCCGGGCGGTACCTGCGTTCCCGTGCCGGACGCGCTATCGGACGATGCGGCGGCACTCTTGGAGCCCCTCGGCGTCGCTCTGCACACGCTGCGCCTGGCGCACCTCGAGCTCGGGGACACCGTGGCGGTCCTGGGCAGCGGGCCCATCGGCCTGCTGGTGCAGCGCCTGGCGCGCCTGGCGGGTGCGAGCGCGGTGTACGCTTTCGACCGCTTCCCA
>DATFNF010000033.1:0-46697 GCA_035266525.1 Trueperaceae bacterium
TCTGAGACGGCACCCGCCGGTCCCTTGATAGCCCTACTCGATCTCCAGCACGCTCGGCGCCGCCGGATAGCTCCCCAGGAACTTCACGAACGCCGCCTTGCGCATGAGCCCGGTGATCGCCTCGGCGACGTTCTCGTCCTCGATGTGCCCTTCGATGTCGACGTAGAACAGGTAGCTCCAGGGCCGGTCGCGGCGCGGGCGGGACTCCAGCTTGGTCATGTTGATGCCGTGCCGGGGGAACTCCTCCAGGCAGGCCACCAGCGAGCCGGGCTTGTGGCGGGTGGCCAGCACCAGGCTGGTCTTGCTGACGCCCGGCTCCTTGGCGCGCTCGTCGGCGCCGAGGATGAAGAAGCGGGTGTAGTTGAAGTCCAGGTCCTCGATGTTCTCGGCCAGCACCGTGAGGCCGTAGGCCTCGGCCGCGCGCTTGCTGGCGATGGCCGCCTTGCCCTCGCCGCCGTTCTGCGCCAGCAACTTGGCCGCGCCGGCGGTGTCGAAGTCGGTCACCGCCTCGAAGCCGTGCTTGCGGATGAAGCTCTGGCACTGCTGCAGCGCCTGGGTGTGGCTGTAGACGCGCTTGACGTCCTCCAGCTTCACCCCCGGCTTCGCCAGCAGGTTGTGGTGCACCCGCACGATCTGCTCGCCGACCACGTGCAGGACCGAGTCGGTCAGCAGGTCGTAGGTCTGGTTGATGGAGCCCGCCAGGCTGTTCTCGACAGGTAGACAGGCGTAGGTGCACTCGCCGCTCACCGCCGCCCGGAAGGCGTCGCCGAACTCGGTGTACCCCACCGGCTCGGCGTCCGGCGCGAACCCCAGCGCCGCCTCCTCGCTGAACGCCCCGGCGACGCCCTGATAGGCGATGCGGGGGCGGGTCTCTCGTGCCATGCGGGAGAGTGTAGCACCGTGGCCCGCTCTCGCGGCACGATTCCGGCGCTGGGACGCAACTTCAGGCGGGGGTGAACCGTTCCGGCGGCCATGCGCCGCCATGGCCGCCGGAACGGTTGGGGCAAGGCGCTACGGCAGGGGCGGAAGCTGCCGGAAGTCGGCGTTGGAGATGGTCGGCCAATCGCCGTAGGTGGCTCGGTGATCGAGGGCTACCAGGCCCGCGACGATGTCCGTCGGCCGGAAGTTGCAGTGACCGTAGGGCAGGGGCGCGCGGGATTCGATGTCCGGGTCGACGGGTAGGCCCAGCATCTGCAGCAGATCGTCCGGCATGTACCCCATGACCAGGTAGGACCGGAGCATGCTGCCTGCGTCGGGGCCGAGGGCTGCGTCGACGAACGCCTGGTACAGGTACTCGTGGGCCATCGGAACGTCGGGGTCCACATAGTTGTGGAGCGACAGCGTCGGCACGTGCAGATCCCCCGAAGGCTGGTAGAAGCGCCCGTAGTAATCGACCGCGCTGCCGTCCGGGGTGTACGTGGCCTGCGGATCCACGTAGAAGGTGCTGGGCAACGTCGGCGCCAGGCCCGAGTAGCTGTCGCCCGCATTCGAGAACGGCGAGCCGTCGCCGCGGTCGATGACGTCGCCGGCACCCACCACGTGGTAGCGCAGCGCATGCAAGAGGGCGTTCACGGCGATCAGCTGGTTCGCCTGGCCGCCGAGGTCGTTCGCGTAGTAGGGCTCCAGCATGGGCGCGTACGTCGTCAGTGTCTGCAGCAACGGCAGGGGCCCGTACGGGACGCCGGCATAGGTCACGCCGGTGTTCATCAGGCGCTGGAAGGTCAGGCCCCCGTTCGTGAGCGCGTCGGACTGTATCGCGGCTTCGACCTCGGTCATCCAGTCGTCGTCCCGCTGCCAGTCCGTGAGCGAGCCGCTCAAGACCGTGTTCCCGAATGCCGTGTCGAACAACAGCCGCACGTTGCCGATGTAGTCGAACTCCGCCAGGCTCCCGCCGACGGGCCCGCACGTGGGCAAGGCGCCGTCGTACCGGTTCGGGAACTGCTCGGCGAGCGCCACGGTGATCAGGCCGCCCAGTGAGCTGCCCATCACGTAGGTCCTGTCGGGCGTGCGCCAGAACACGAACTTGAACACGGCGTTGAGCAGGTGGGTGTCGATGATGCCTTCCTTGACGGCGTAACCCGGGCTCGAGTAGCTCGACAGTCCGATGGCGTAGTGCTGGCACAGCACGCGGTCACGGGTGGCGGCGAGCTGCTCGGAGCCCGGCGCCGTTCCCTCCGCCTGGCCCAGGAAGCTCTGCAGCCAGTTGGGGTCGAGCGGGTCGAGGTAGCCGTGCGCGTACAGCACGAGCTTGTGGTTCCAGTTGCGGGGCATCCAGAAGACGTCGACGTACGGCACGAGCTTGCGGTCCTGGATGGCGAGCAGCGGCACCAGGACCTGGGCGTACGCGACGTTCTGGCCGGCGTCGCAATAGCTGGTGGTGGGCGGTTGGAAGAAGGAGAGGGCTGAGAGATCGAGCTTCGACGTCTCGATCTCGGCTTGCATCCCGTCGATGCTGACGACGGTGTTCTCCGGGGCGGCCGGGGCCGCCGTTCGCGGTCCGGAGCAGGCTGCTAGGAGCAGGGCCAGCGCCGCGACCACGCCGGGCAACCAGCGCAAGTCGGTGACTCGCATGATCCCCCCAAGGTGTGGTGGACATGGATTCTACGGTCGAGTCGAGCGCGACCGAACGCGCCACCAACCCACAACAAGCCGTGAAGACGACGGGTTGATGGTCCTTGTGTCCGGTCGGGCCGTGCTCCCCTTTGTCCGTGGACCTGCCGACCGGGGTGGGTGAACGCAGCCGCGCCCTCGGGGGCGCGTTGATCCTCGGGTGTCTCCATTATGCGGCGTGCGGTCGGCACGCGGGCGGGATTGCCCGGTCACACCCGACCCGCCTACGCCAGCCCCTCCACCTCACGCCTGACGCTGGCCATGCGCTCCTCGAGCGTGTCCATCTCGCCCTCCAGGGCCCCCAGCCGCTCGAGCTCGGCGCGCACGAAGCGCGTATAGGGGTTGATGGCGCCGGAGAGCTTCTCCTGCGAGCGTGCCAGCTCGGCCTCGAGCTGGCCGCTCAGGGTCTCCCCGAGGCCCTCGCGCAGCTCGGTCATCCTGGCGCTCAGCTCGCGCTTGGCCTTGCGGCGTTGGCGCGGCATCACCAGCAGCCCCACACCCATCAGCGCCAGGCCCAGGGCCACCCCGGTGATGTCCACGGCGGTGGTCGTGAGGATGGCGAGCACCGCCGCGCCGAGGCCGATGCCGCCCACCTCCAGCAGCCCCGACTGCACCACCGCACCCTGCAGCGAGTCGGCCAGCCGCGACGCCTCCGCCTTCTGGTCGTAGCTCTCCAGCACCTTCTCGGAGCGCTCGTGCAGCGCCCGCACCAGCGCCTGGCGGTCGTACTGGAAGCGGCCGCCGACCTCGCCGATGACGCGCTCGCGCTCGGCCGCGCGGCGCTCGTTGACGAAGGTCATCACGTCCTCCCAGAGCTGGAGGTTGCGTTGGATGAACCAGTCGACCAGGGCCCCCACCGCCAGGTCGATGTCCTGGTCGACGCTCCTCAGCACGCGGCTCTGGAAGGCCTCGCGCACCCGGCCGGTGTTCATGAGCATGAACAGCTTGCGGAGCTGCACGGTGTCGTCGAAGAACTCGAAGCCGCGCTTCTCGACCTCCAGCAGCACGTTCTCGATGCGCGCCAGATAGCCGTCGTACTCGCGGCGCATGTCCTTCTCGAACTGGTCGCGCTGGCGCTCGATCTCGTCGAGCGTGCCGCGGTCGTGGGCGAGCAGCTCGAGCCGGCCGGAGAGCACCTCGCGGTAGTGCTCGGCGGTGCGCCGCGCCACGCCCAGCGGGGAGAGCAGCTTCAGCTTGAGCCGCTCGCTGCCGAGCCTGGCCGAGATCGCCCGCTCCAGCGCCCCGAGGCCGCTCGCCTGGACGCCCTCGACGTCGTTCGCCAGGCGCGCCTTGAAGGCCCGCTTGGCCGACACGCCGAACACCTCGGGCGTGGTGCCGAGCGTCGTCCTGGCATGGTCCCGCACGTAGTCGAGCACCTTCGCCTCGGCGTCCTTGCCTTCCAGGATGTCGACCTTGTTCACCACCATCAGCACCTTCTTGCCCCACGAGGCGATCAGCTCGAGGAAGGCGCGCTCGCTCTCGGTGAAGGGGCGGTCGGCGCTGGTCACGAACAGCACCAGGTCGGCGCGCGGCACGAAGCGCTCGGTGAGCTCCTGATGGCGCTTGATGATGGCGTTGGTGCCCGGTGTGTCGACCAGCGCCAGGTCCCGCAGCAGCGGGGCGGGGAAGCTGCGCCGCACCAGCGCCGGCGCCTCCTCGCTCTCGCCGGGCTGATCGGCGTAGGTGACGACGGTGATGCGGTCGGTGGTGGGGGTGACGCCCTCGGGCATCACCGCCTCGCCCACCAGCGCGTTCAGCAGCGACGACTTGCCGGCGTTGAACTCGCCCGCCACCACCAGCATGAAGATGCCGTCCAGGTCGCGCATGGCGTTGCGCAGATCGTCCACGTGCTCGCGGCCCGCCTCGAGGCGGGCGAGCAGGGCCTGCAGGTCGGCGAGCAGCGCCCGCTCCTGCGCCACGATGTCGCGAGCGACGTCGGAGACATCGATGTCCATGCCTCACGATAGCACGGGGTGGAGGGGCTTTTTGCCCGTTCACGACGGTAACTCTGCGCGTTCGGCGGGCGTTCCCGCGAGCGGCCCTGCGCCCCTGGCGGGCCTGGGTCGCGGTCGCGCCTCCGCGGCCAGCCGGCTGCGCCGGGCGGTCGGCGCCGGCCGAACGCGGCCCGGGAGCCCGGGCCCGTCCGGCCCCGCGTGTCCGTCCCCGTGCCTGGAACGCCGGACCGGCGCCGCGCCGCGACGGTAGACTGGCGCGGCGAGAGGAGAGCCGATGACCGAGCGAGACGACACGTTCCGCGCGCTCCTCGACCGGATGGCGGTGGTGAGCGACCTGTCTCAGGCGCACGCCGTGCTGTCCTGGGACGAGAACACCTACATGCCCGAAGGCGCGGCCGAGGCGCGCGGGCAGCAGATGGCCACGCTGGAGACGGTGGCGCACGAGCGGCTCACCGACCCCGCGCTCGCCGATCTGGTGGCCTCGCTCGAGGCGGCGGGCCTGCCCGAGGGCAGTGTGGAGTCGGCCACCGTGCGGCAGGCGCGCCGCGCCGTGGACCGCGCCTCGAAGCTCCCGCCGGCGCTCGTGGAGGCGCTCGGCAAGCACGCCGCGCGGGCCCGCGCGGTGTGGGCTCGGGCCCGTCAGGAGAACGACTTCGCGGCGTTCGCGCCGGAGCTGGCGCGCATGCTCGAGCTCAAGCGCGAGGAAGCGGACGCGCTCGGCTTCGAGGGCCATCCCTACGACGCCCTGCACGACCTGCACGAGCCCGGCTCCACCGCCGAGCGCGTGCGCGCCGTGTTCACGCCGCTCCGGCGCGAGCTCACCGAGCTGGTCGCGGAGATACGCGAGGCCGGCAGCGTCATCGACGACGCCGTCCTCCACCAGGCCTTCGACGAGGCGGCTCAGGAGCGCTTCGCGCTCGACACCGTGACGGCCTTCGGCTACGACCTCGAGCACGGCCGCCTCGACCGCACCGTGCACCCCTTCGCCACCGCGCTCAGCAAGTACGACGTGCGCATCACGACCCGCTACCAGGGCCACTTCCTGAACGCGGCCCTGTTCGGCACCATGCACGAGGCGGGGCACGCGCTCTACGAGCAGGGGGTGGCCGACGCCTACTACCGCACCCCGCTGGAGGACACCGCCAGCCTGGGCGTGCACGAGTCGCAGTCGCGCCTGTGGGAGAACCTGGTGGGCCGCGGCCGCGACTTCTGGGAGGGCGCCTACCCGCGGCTGCAGCGGACCTTCCCGGCGCAGTTCGGCCGGGTCGGGCTGGACACCTTCTACGCGGCCGTCAACCGCGTCGAGCCGAGCCTCATCCGCGTGGAGGCGGACGAGGTCACCTACAACCTGCACATCATGCTGCGCTTCGAGCTGGAGCTGGCGCTGCTGGAAGGGTCGCTCGCCGTCCACGACCTGCCCGAGGCGTGGAACCGCGGCATGCAGGACATGCTCGGCATCACCCCCGACAGCGACGCCACCGGCGTCCTCCAGGACGTGCACTGGTCCATCGGGCTGATCGGCTACTTCCCCACCTACGCGCTGGGCAACCTGATCAGCGTGCAGCTGTTCGAGGCCGCCAGGGCGGCCCACCCACAGATCCCGCGCGAGATCCGCGCCGGGCGCTTCGGCACCCTGCTCGGATGGTTGCGCGACAACGTGCACCGGCACGGCGCGCGCTACCTGCCGGACGAGCTGCTGCGGCGCGCCACCGGCTCCCCGCTCGACGCCGGCCCCTATCTGCGCTACCTGCGGGCCAAGTACGGCGAGCTCTACGGGCTCGCCTGAGCACGCCGGCGAGGCGGGCGGTCCCCCGGCCATCGGGCCGGCGACGGCCCGCGCCGGCAGGTGCGGCGCCGGGACGCGCGTTCCTTGAGGGCCCCCCGCGCCGGGGCTAGACTGGGCTCCATGCCCGTGCCGGAGGCCAGAAGCGACCGCGACCTCGCCGCTTATGTGCGCGGAGCCGGCCTGGTCGCCGAGCTGGTCCGGCCGGGCGCGCCCACCCCCACCGTTCCGGACGCCGCCCGCGCCCTGGGCGTAGCGCCGGACGCCATCCTGAAGAGCCTGGTGTTCGAGGCGGAGGGGACGGCCCTGCTGGTCATCGCGGCGGGCGAGGCGCGCGTACGCATGCCCCTCCTGGCGCGCGCCCTGGGGCTGTCGAGGCGCGCCGTGAGGCTGGCCACGCCCGGCCGCACCCTCGCCGTGACCGGCTATCCGGTGGGCGCCATGCCGCCCTTCGGCCACGCCAGCCCGCTCGACACCCTCATCGACAGCGTGAGCGTGCCCGCCGCGGGCGTCGTCTACGCCGGGGGAGGCGCCGAGGACGTGATGTTGCGCCTGGATGCACGCACCCTGCTCGAGGCGACCGGAGCCCGGCGTCTGCCGCTCACGGCGGACGGGGCCCAGAAGGAGTTGCGATGACCGCACGACCCATGGCTCGCTTGCGCAGGCTGCTGCCGCCGCTCGTGGCGGCGCTGGCCGCCCTCCTACCCGTCGCCTTCGCGTCCATCGGCGAGGCGCCGTCGACGATCATGGACGCCCTCAAGAGCTACCAGCCCGCCCCGGCCGACGGCGGCTTCACCGCCGCGTCGGGCTTCCACTTCCAGGTGGACAGCGCCTCCAACATCGCCGTCGCCGTCAGCGGCAAGGGCTCCCTCAACGACGCCAACGTGCGCTTCGCCGGTGACCTCATCGGTGCGGCCACCGGCTACGGCCAGGGCATCGCCGGGCCGGCTGCGCAGTTCTTCCGCACGCAGGCGGCGAACTACGCCGGCAAGGGGCCGACCGCGGTCGGCGTCGAGGAGTACGTGCTCCACCTCACCGTCACCGGCCAGGCGCCCTACGACGTGAGCTTCACGCTGCAGCCCCAGACGGTGGACCCGTCGCTGTTCCCGGCCACCGACCACAGCTACGGCCCCAAGGACGCCAAGCACGTCGTCCGCATCTTCTCGGACTTCGAGTGCCCCTTCTGCAAGCGCTTCGCGGAGGACGTCATGCCGCAGCTCAAGACGGTGCTGCTGGGCAAGGGCGACGTCCGCGTCGAGTTCCACTACTTCCCGCTCAAGAGCATCCACCCCAACGCCATGAGCGCCGCCGAGGCGGCCGAGTGCGTGACCGCCGCCAACGACCCCGCCGCCTTCTGGACCTACCACGACGCCCTGTTCGCCAGCCAGTCGGACTGGGCCGCGCTGCAGGACCCGGTCGACGCGCTGGTGAAGGTCGCCGCGGACGCCGGCCTGAAGACGGACGGGGTGGCGACGTGCATCCGCGACGGCACCTACTCGAACACGGTGGAGAAGGCCTACCAGGCCGCCACGCAGGGCCTCCAGCTCAGCGGCACGCCGACCATCTTCGTGGACGATCTGAAGGTGGGCGACTACACCAAGCTCGCCAGCTTCACGCGGCTGTTCACGCTCTCCGACGCGCTCCGCGCGAGCGCGGGCGGGGCCTCGGCCGGCGGCAACAGCGCGGGCACGGCAGGGTCGTCGGCCGGCTCGAGCCAGTAGCGCCGGGCCCCGGCGCGCCCTGAGCGCCCCGGGGCGGGCCGCCGGGAGGCGCGCGCCGACGGCCGCGGCACGCCCGGCAGCGAGGCGTAGCCGCGGCCCGAACGCGTCGAGCGGCGGAGATGCGACCCTGACGCAACCCCTTCGCGGATTACCATGGGGTTCATGAGCCTACCTGCGGTGGACATGGACGATTGCGTCCGGGTGCTCCTGGAGCTCCTGGCAACGCCCTCGCCGAGCGGCTTCACGGACCGGGCGCTGGCGTCGGTCGAGGCGGAGCTCGAGGTGCTGGGCGTGAAGCCGCGGCGCACCCGCAAAGGCGCGCTGCTGTGGACCCTGCCGGGCGAGGGCGGCGCTCCGCGCGCCGTCTCCTCGCACATCGACACGCTGGGCGCCATGGTCAAGGAGATCAAGGCGAGCGGCCGCCTGAAGCTGAGCCCCATCGGCGGCTACGACTGGGCCACCATCGAGGGTGCCGAGTGCGAGGTGCACACCGAGAGCGGCACCAGCATCTCCGGCACGGTGGTGAACACCAAGCAGTCCACGCACGTCCACGGACAGGAGCTGCGCGACCTCAAGCGCGACGCCGGGGTGATGGAGGTGCGGCTCGACATCGAGGCGGGCTCGCCCGACGCCGTGCGGGCCGCCGGCGTGGAGGTGGGGGACGTGGTGTCCTTCGACAGCCGGCCGCGTGCCACCGAGAGCGGCTTCGTGAAGGGCCGGCACCTCGACAACAAGGCCGCGGTGGCGCTGGCGCTGGCGGTGACGCGCGCCTTCCTCGCCGCGCGGCGGGCGCCCGAGGGGGACGTGCACTTCTTCGTCAGCAACTACGAGGAAGTGGGGCACGGCGCTGCGACCGGCATCCCGGCGGACGTCGCGGAGCTGCTGTGCGTCGACATGGCGGCCGTCGGCGAGGGGCAGACCAGCACCGAGTACGACGTGACGCTATGCGTCAAGGACTCCGGCGGCCCCTACGACTACGGCATGAACCGGCGGCTGCGCGGACTGGCGCGCGAGCACGGCATCCCGCTCAAGATCGACGTCTACCCCTTCTACGCCTCGGACGCCACCGCCGCCTGGCGCGCCGGCGGCAACCACCGCGCCGCCCTCATCGGGCCCGGCGTCGACGCCTCGCACAGCTTCGAGCGGACCCACCGCCGCGCGCTGGAGCACACCGCGGCGCTGCTCGAGGCCTACCTGCTGGCACCCGTCGGGGCCTGAGACCCCTCCCCGGGGCCGAAGAGTGCCCACCCACACGGCCTGGGCGCGCTTTACCCGGTGGTCGCCGTCGTGTAGACTGCGGTTGATGCATGAATATCCGAGCCTGGTCTGGCACCTGAAGAACACCCAGCTGTTCGAGGACCTGTCTGCCGACGAGCTCGAGCAACTGTCGCGGATCACCCCGTACAAGCGGTTCACGGCGGGGGAGATCATCTACCACATGGAGGACCCTGCCGACGCCCTGTACTTCATCCGCGACGGCATGGTGAAGATCTCCATGTACTTCCCCAACGGCAAGGAGATGATCCTCGGGTTGCTGGGGCAGTACGACATCTTCGGGGAGCTGCTCCTGCTCGAGAGCGAGCGGCGGCCGAACCAGGCCGAGGCGGTCGTCGACACCACCCTGATCGTCATGCCCGAGGAGGACTTCCAGCGCCTCCTGGCGCAGTACCCCAAGATCGCCATGAAGTTCATCCAGGTGATGAGCACGCGCCTGTGGCAGGCGCAGCAGTGGCAGGCGGAGGTCGGCGCGTTCGACGCGCCGGGACGCCTGGCCAACCTGCTGCTCCGGCTCGCCAACGATTTCGGGGTCAACGGGGACCGCGGGACCGTCATCGACCTCAACCTCACCCAGCAGGACCTCGCCAAGATGATCGGCGCCACGCGGGAGACGGTGAGCCACTGCCTGGCGCGCCTGCTGGAGTACGGAGCGGTGCGGCGGCGGCGCGCGCCCATCACGGTCCACGTGGGCCGGCTGCAGCAGTTCCTGGACGAAGCCAGCGAGTAGTCCGCGGCGCGCGCTGACGGCGCTCCGCCGCTGAGGCGCTGCCCCGGCCTCGCGGCCGCGCCACGGCCTGGCTGCGCTAGCTCCGGTCGCGCGTGTCCGCGTCCTCCGGCTGGTGGGAGGACGCCTCGGACTCCTCGCTCCGCTCCCGTGCGGCCGTGGCGGTGCTCGCGGCGCCCCGCTCGGGGTCCAGGGCCAGCGCGACGAGGGCGGCGCCGGCCTCGGGCGCCGGGTCGCCCGCCGCCAGCACCCGGAGCCTGTCTCCCTGCGTGACGAACAGCGGGATGCACGCCTGGCCGTAGCGCCGCTTGAACGCGTCCAGGTCGAAGCGCTCTGTCAGTCGCGTGCGCTTGATCTCCGCCCCGGCCTCGAAGAGCGCCTCAAGGCGCGAGAAGGTGACGTCGTCGGCGCCGATGGCGCGCCCGCCGCGGGCGGGGCCGAGGCGTCCGCGTGCGGCGGCGCCCCGGCCGGGCGCGAGCTGGTAGACGTTGGCCGACCCGAAGTCGCGCGCGTACTTCAGCGCCGTCAGCGCGTTCGCCTCGTCATTGGAGGTGAGGGCCAGCAGGCGTCCGATGCCGGCGAGCCGGAGCTCGTCGTCGCTCCGGTCGGACAGCAGGCTGCCGTAGAACGCCTCCAGCCCCTCGACGCGGGCCGCGGCCACGTGGGACCAGTTGGTGTCGGCGAGCATCACGGCGATGCCCTCCTGCGCCAGCGCCCGAGCGATGGCTCGCGCCGCCGGGTGCGCGCCCAGGATCAGGAAGCCCTGCGGGTCGGGGTCGGCGACGCCGAGCCGAACGCCCAGCGGGCGCGCCCCGAGGCTGGCCAGCAGGCCGGTGCCCAGGATCATCAGGAACACCAGGGGAGGCAGGGAGGGCGCCTCGGCGAAGCCGAACGCCTGCAGCTTGGCGGCGAACAGCGAGCTCACCGCCGCGGCCACGATCCCCCGCGGCGCGATGCCCGACAGGAACAGCTTCTCGCGCACGTTGAGGGGCGAACGCGCCGCGCTGACGAAGACGACCGCCGGCCGGATCACCAGCACCAGCACCAGCAGCAACGCCAGCGAGCGCCAGGTAAGCTCCGCCAGCAGCGTGCCCAGCTCGAGGTTGGCGGCGAGCACCACGAACAGCGCGCTCACGAACAGCACGCTCAGGTCTTCCTTGAAGCTCATCAGCGCCTCGAGGCGCGGCACGTCGGCGTTGGCGACGATCACGCCCATGACCACGGCGGCCAGCAGCCCCGACTCGGCGGTGATCAGGTTGGAGACCGTGAACGCCGCGAAGAGCATGGCCAGCGCCGTGACGTTGACCAGGTAGTCGGGCAGGGCGCGGCGCCGGAGCACCCACGCCAGCAGCGCGCCCGCCGCGGTTCCGGTGGCGGCACCCACCAGCAGGAAGCGCGCCACCAGCAGCGCCGTGTGCACCGGCGTGGATTGCCCGCCTCCCAGCACCACGGCCTCGGAGACGAGTACCGCCACCATCGCCCCCACCACGTCGATGACGATGCCCTCCCACTTGAGGACGTTGGCGACCCGCTCGCGGGGCCTCACGATGCGGAGCAGGGGCGTGATGACCGTGGGCCCGGTGACGATCACGAGCGCCCCGAACAGCAGCGCCAGGGGCCACGACAATGCGGCCAGCCAGTGCGCGGCCGCGGCGCCGCCGAGCCAGGTGAGCACCATGCCCACGCTGACCAGCCGGGCGATGACCGCGCGGGTCTCGTGGAGCTCCGACAGCCTCAGCGTCAGGCCGCCCTCGAACAGCACCAGCCCGACGGCCAGCGACACGGTGGGGTAGAGCATGCCGTTCCCGAACGCCTGCCCGGGGCGCAGCCAACCCAGCACGGGCCCCACCAGGAAGCCGGCCAGGAGCAGCGGCAGGATGGCCGGCAGGTGCAGCCGCCAGGCCAGCCACTGGGCACCCGCGCCCAGGGCGATGACCAGCGCGATCGCGAAGGCGGGATGGGCGTTGAGGAAGTAGGTCATCCCTCGGTCCCGTAGGCGAAGCGCTCGAGCAGAGTGCCCAGCAGGGTGCGGCGGTGGGAGAGCTGAGCGTGGACGATCAGCGCGGGGCACTCCAGGCTGGTGGCGAGCCGGTGCGCGAGGTCGCGGGCGCCGCGCGCCCCCATGTAGCGGTGGACGGTCGCACCGAGGACCGCCAGGTCGCTGCCGCGCGAGGCCTCCACCAGCGCCGCGCGCGGCTCGCTCGCCTGGCGGATGTCGCTGCGCGTGGGCACGCCGCACAGCTCCGAGAGCTGCTCGTGGTACGCCCGCAGCGTCTCCAGCTGCGCCGGCAGCACGCGCTCGCCGACCACGTGCATGAAGCGGATGGCGGCGCCCTCGCTGCGCGCGATGCGGCTCGCCAGGTCGACCTTGAGCGCGTCGAAGGGGCCGCCGGTGCCCATCACCAGCACCTCGCGGATCTCCCCGAGCGGCTGCGGGCCCAGCACCACGACGTTGGCGCCGCTGCGGTCCATCAGCCAGCCGGCGTCCCGGCTGAAAAGCTTCAGCGGGGTGGGCGCGCGGATCTCGTCGGTGAGGATGAGGCCCACCCCGTGCTCGCGCGCGTGGAGCACGATTCCCTCCTTCCAATCGTGTCCCACGACCTCGCCGCAGTAGAGGCGCGCTCCCAGAGCGGTGAGCCTGCCCCGCACCCGCGCCTCGAAGGCCGCATCCTCGGGAGGCATGTCCCGGAGCGCGGCTACCAGCTCCACCTGCTCCGGGACCTGCTCGAAGCGGACCACCCGCAGGCGGTCCTCCTCACCGGCCAGCATCCGCGCCAACCTCAGCAGGTCGCGCTCGCGCGCGGCCGTCAGGTGCGGATGGACGGGCAGCAGCATGCTGAGGGCGCCGGGCGCGTGCAGGGCCCGGCGGGTGTGGCCGACGGCGGCGTTGTCGGTGTTGCGGCGCAGGGCGGCCAGCGCCACGCCCTCCCGCTCGGTGCGCGGGCGCCCGTAGGCGCGGAACCACAGCAGCCCCACCCCCACGATGGCCGCGGCGCCGATGACCGACAGCCATCCCATCTGCGTGATGAGCGCCAGCCCCGCGACGATGCCGGCGAGCTGCACCCAGGGGTAGCCGGGAGCGCGGAAGGTGGGGCGGTAGCCGGGCAGGTGCGCCTCCCGGAACGCGATCAGCGCCAGGTTCACGAAGCAGAGCACCAGGATCTGGAAGGCGCTGGCGAGCTTGGCGAGGTCCACCACGGGAACGAAGGCGATGAGCACGAGCAGCGCCGCGCCGGTGAGGGCGATCGAGGCCAGCGGCGTGCCGAACCGCGGGTGCACCCGCCGGAACAGGGGCGGCGCCAGCTCGCCGCGGGCCATCGCGAAGGGGTAGCGCGAGGAGGAGAGCACGCCGGCGTTGGCCATGCTGGTGAGGGCCAGCAGGGCCGTCACCGCGATGATCGCTTCGCCTCCGCCGCCGAGGATGTCGCGGGACGCGGCCGCCATGGGCGTGAGCGTGCCGTGCAGCGCATCGGCCGGGGTGGTCCCCACCACCACGTAGATCAGCGCCGTGTAGACCACCATCATCAGGCCGATGCTGAGCAGGATGCCGGCCGGGATGGTGCGGCCCGGCGCGCGCACCTCCTCGGCCACGCTGGCGATCTTGGTCACGCCCGCGTAGCTGACGAACACGAAGCCCGTGGCGGCCAGCAGGCCGCCCACGCCGTGGCTGAGGAAAGGCTGGTAGCGCTGCGGGTCGACGGCCGCGCCGCCGCGGAGCACGAACAGCACCAGCACAGCCAGCACGCCGGTGACGATCACCGCCTGCAGCCGGCCGGTCTGCTTCACGCCCAGCGCGTTGACGCCGAGCACCAGCAGGGCCAGGGCGAACGCGACCGGCTTGGTGGGGAGGTCGAGGAAGAGCAGCAGGTAGGCGCCCAACCCCACCAGCGCGAAGGCGCTCTTGAGCACCAGCGAGAACCACACCCCGATGCCGGCGATGGTGCCGAGCATCGGGCCCAGCGCGCGGTCGACGTAGAGGTAGGTCCCCCCGGCCTCCGGCATGGCGGTCGCCATCTCCGACTGGCTGAGCGCCGCCGGCAGGACGATCAAGCCGGCCAGCAGGTAGGCCAGCATCACGCCCGGGCCTGCGATCTTGGCGGCCAGCCCCGGCAGCACGAAGATGCCGCTGCCGATCATCGCCCCTACGCTGATGGTGACCACGGCGTAGAGCCCGAGGTCACGTTCCAGGCGGCGGTGGCTCACGGTGCCCCGAGCCGCGGCATCGCTCGCTGCGCCCCCGGCCTGCGGGCCGTGGCGGCCGGGCGGGGGGGTGTGGGGGTCCGGATCGCTCCGTGCTCGGGCGGAACGGGCAAGAGGGCCTCCTCAGGCGTGGACGGGTCAGGGTTCGGTCCATGCTAGCACCCACGCCCGAGGACGGAAGACCCGCCGCGCCGGCTGCGGCAGCCGCGGCCAAGCGCGTGCTAGGCTCTGTCTCGTGCCTGCTCGGGTCCGTCGTTTCCTGGTCACCACCGACCACGGCGACGTGGTGGTCGAGGTGCGTGACGGGGCGTACGGCCTCGACACCGACCTGCTGTCGCTCCGCATGGCCGACGAGGCCACGGCCGGCGAGCTGCCCGTCGCCACCCCGCTGCGCGCCTTCGCGGCCAAGATGGTGGACATCATCGAGGCCCAGGGCCTCGGCGAGTTCGGCGGCGGCGAGCGCATGCGCGAGATGCTGGTGCGCGAGAAGGCCACGGCCGACCTGCGGCGGATCGAGCGCTTCGCGCGCGAGCACGCCGCCAGCTAAGGCGCGGCACGGGCGCTCGGAGCCGGGTCGCCCACGGCGGCGAGCGCCAGCCGGCTAGCTCTCCTCGTCTTCCTCCTCGACGACGTCGCCCAGGTCCTGGAGCACGTCCTTGTACAGTGCCAGGGCGAAGTCGCGGACGGCCAGGCGGGCCTCGTCGCCACGCAGGTGGTCGGGGATGCGCCGGTCGGCGACCTGGAGGGCGCCCGCCAGCACCGACTCGAACACCGGCCACGGCCCCTCGAAGGGGAGCTCCGCGTCGTCGGCGTACGGCTCGGCGTCGTCCATTTCGTCGGCGTACGGCTGGTCGCCGTACGGCTCGTCGGCTCCGCCGTTCTCGACCGGGGCCGGGCCGCCCTGCTCGAGGGCCCCGAGGGCCTCCTCGGCGGCGCGGCGTTCGGCCTCGCGCTTGCTTCCTCCCTGGCCGGTGCCGAGCACCTGCCCGTCCACCAGGACGTCGCTTAGGAAGGTAGGTTGATGGTCCGGACCGGTGCGTTCGCTGCGGAACTCGGGCCTAGCCTGGCCCGCCTTCTGCAGCCGTTCGATCAGGACGCCTTTGGGATGCGCCATGCGTCCACCTCTTCGGGATCCTCGTAGCTTCCTTCGTGCAGCTGCCGGGCTCCCGCCACGCCGCCGACCGCACTCGAGCCTGGTGGGGCCATGAGGGTGCGACCGATCCGGCCCGGCACGAGCCCGGCAGCTGCGACCCAACGGTATCACGGCCCGCGCTGCGGTAGAGTAGGGGCATCATGATCCGGTTGCTCCTATGCGATGACCACGCGATGTTCCGCCAGGGCCTGCGGAGCATCCTGGAAACGGAAGACGACTTCCGCATCATCGGGGAGGGCTCGACCGGCCGTGAGGCCGTCCGCTACGCATTGGAGACGAAGCCGGACGTCGTCCTCATGGACATCCAGATGCCCGAGCTGGACGGCGTGGCAGCTACCAAGGCCGTGCTGGCGGAGCAGCCCGATGCCAAGGTGATCATCCTCACCATGTATCGGCAGGACAAGTACGTCTTCGAGGCGATCAAGGTGGGCGCCCGCGGCTACCTGCTCAAGGACGCCGACGCCAACGACCTCGTCGACGCCATCCGGCGTGTCGCCGCGGGGGAGACGCTGCTCAACGCCGAGATGGCCGCCTCCATCCTCGACGAGTTCCGCAAGGTGGGGGAGCTGCCCGAACACCCCGACCACAAGATCAGCGAGCTCACCGAGCGCGAGGAGGACATCCTCCGGCTGCTCGCGCAGGGCTCGTCGAACCAGGAGATCGCGCAGTCGCTCGGCGTGAGCGAGAAGACCGTGCGCAACCGTCTGTCCGAGATCTTCTCCAAGCTGCGGCTCAACAACCGCACCCAGGCGGCGCTGTACGCTCTGCGCGAGGGGATCGCGACCCTGCAGGACAACGGCTGAGGTGTCCGCTCGTCCCCGCCCCGGCGGCGGCGACACCCTCCAGCCCAGCCTCGAGAGGCACTTGAAGCGCATCACCGAGACCCCGGCGCCGCCGTTCGGCGAGGACGCCCGGGGCGCTCTGGTCGCCGAGTCGTGGCAGCAGGCGGGCCTGGAGGTGGCACGCGACGCTGCCGGCAACGTCGTGGCCGCGGTCCCCGGCGGGCGCGGTCCGCGCGTGCTGGTGGCGGCGCACCTCGATACCGTCTTCGGCGCCGACACCGACGTCGGCGTGCGGCGGGACGGCGACCGCCTGTGCGCGCCGGGCATCGGGGACAACAGCGCCAGCCTGGCGGTGCTCACCGCCTTCGCGGAGCGGCTCGGTGACGGCGGCCTGCGGCCCCGGCTCACGCTGGCGGCCACCGTGGGGGAGGAAGGCGTCGGGGACCTGCGCGGGGCCCGGCAGCTCGTCGCCGACCACGGCTCGGACGCCGACTGCTTCGTGGCGGTCGACGGGCACCTGGGGACGGTGGTCGCGCAAGCGGTCGGCTCGCGCCGGCTGGAGGCGCGCTTCCACGGCGCCGGCGGGCACTCCTGGGGGGACTACCCCGCGGCCAGCGCGGTGCATGCCGCCGGCGAGGCGATCCACGCGCTGGTGGGGCTGAGCGTGCCGACCGAGCCCCGCACCTCCCTCAACGTCGGCCAGGTGTGGGGCGGCACCAGCATCAACGCCATCGCGCAGGAGGCGGGTTTCAACCTCGACCTACGCAGCCTCGACGGCGGCGTCCTGGAGGACCTGGAGCGGCGCGCCCGGAGCGCCATCCGGGCGGCCGCCCGCCGGGCCGGCTGCCACGTGGCGCTGGAGCAGGTCGGGGACCGTCCGGCCGCCTTCGTGGACAACCACATGCTGGTGGCGTGCGCCTTGCGGGCGCTGGAGGAGCTCGGGGTGAAAGGTGCCGTGGTCGCCAGCAGCACCGACGCCAATGCCGCCATGGCCGAGGGCCTCCCGGCCATCGCCTTCGGCGTCTACCGCGGCGGCGACGCGCACCGGATCAGCGAGTGGGTGGAGCCCGCGTCGCTGGTGACCGGCTACCGCGCCTTCGAACGCCTGCTCGCCTGTCTGGCCGAAGCGGACGCTTAGGGCACGGCGCGCCGCTGCCGGCGGGCGGCCAGCGCCAGCCCGTCGACCTCCTCGTTCTCGGCATGCCCGGCGTGGCCGCGCGTCCACGCCCATTCCACGCGGTGCCTGCCTTCCAGCGCCAGCAGCTCTTGCCAGAGGTCCTGGTTCTTGACCGGCTTGCGGCCCGCCGTGCGCCAGCCGTTGGCTTGCCAGGCGTCCAGCCAGCCGTCGGTGAAGGCCTTCTTCAGGTACTGGCTGTCGGTGACGATGGTGACGTGGCAGGGCTCGAGGAGCGCCTGCAGCGCGCGCACCGCCGCCGTCAACTCCATGCGGTTGTTGGTGGTGCCGGGCTCGAAGCCGCTCCGGCGCTTGCGTGCGCCGTTGTAGACCAGCAGGTAGGCCCAGCCGCCGTCACCGGTCTGGGTCTCGCAGGAGCCGTCGGTGTAGGCGGTGACCTGCTTCAGTGCGCCGGACACGCCGTCACCCCTCCCGGCCGCGCAGACGCTCCAGCACCGCCACCGCGGCGGCGTGGTCGCGCGTGTGCGAGAGCGACAGGTGGACCGCCAGCCCCTGCGCCTGCAGCGCGGCGGCGAGCTCCGGCGCGAACGCCAGCCGCGGCCGCGGCCCCTCCTTGACGACCCACACGTCGCGCCAGCCGAAGGTCTCGGGCCAGCACTTCTGGAACGCCTCCTTGGCGGCGAAGCGCGCCGCCAGGCCCGGCACCGGGTCGAGCCGGCCTTCCAGGTCGGCCAGCTCCTGGGGGTGGAAGTGGCGGTCGAGGAAGCGCTCGGGGTGGCGCTCGAGCACGGCGCGCACGCGCGCCAGCTCGATCATGTCGATGCCCACGGATACGATCATGCCGGTCCTGCGATCATGGCGGTCGAGGTCATGCCGCTCCTATGGACGGGCGGGCTCCGGCGTCAGCTCGACCACGCCGTTCGCCTCGGCAACGAAGGCGCGCTCCGCCATGCCCAGGAAGAGGCCATGCTCGACGACGCCCGGCACGTCGCACAGCGCCGCCGCCAGCCGGCGTGGGTCGAAGGGGCCGGGCATGGCCAGGTCCAGGATGAGGTTGCCGTTGTCGGTGGTGAAGCGGTCTTCCTCGCCGCCGCGGAGGCGCGGGTCGCCGCCGAGGGCGCGCAGGCGCTCGCGCGTGCGGAGCCAGCCGAACGCCACCACCTCGACCGGGACCGGCGCGCGCTCGCCGAGACGGCTCACCCGCTTGCGCTCGTCCCCGACCAGCACGAAGCGCTTCGCCGCGCCCGCCACGATCTTCTCGCGGGTCAGCGCCCCGCCCAGGCCTTTGATGGCGTCGAGGGCGGGGGAGACCTCGTCCATGCCGTCGACCGCCAGGTCGATGCCGCCGGCCGGCAGCTCGATGAGCGGGATACCGAGCCCGCTGGCCTGGTCCGCGCTGTCCCGGGAGGTCGCCACCGCCCGGACGTCGCGCAGCGCGCCGGACGCCAGGCGGGCACCTACGCCGGCGATGAAGTGCCGCGCCGTGCTGCCGCTGCCGAGCCCCAGGAGCATGCCGGACGCGACCAGGTCCAGGGCCCGCTCGGCGGCGTCCCGTTTGAGGCGTTCGATTGGGTCCATGTCCGGCCTCCCGCGGTAGTCTACCCTCCGCCGAGGGACGCTCCCGTCGGCGTCGCTCCGGCCGCCTGGGCCGAAGGGCGGCCGCCAGGTAGACTGTTGTGGTGACTGGGATCGTGCTCGCCAGCGGCTCGCCTCGCCGTCGCGACCTGCTGGAGGCCCTGGGCCTTCGCTTCGAGGTCCTGCCCGCCGATATCGACGAGACGCCGGGCGTCGGCGAGGGGCCGGTCGAGCTGGTCCGGCGGCTCAGCCGTACCAAGGCCGCGGCCGCGGCCGAGGCCAGACCCGACGCGCTCGTCATCGCCGCCGACACGGTGGTGGTGCTCGGAGACGCCATCCTCAACAAGCCGGAGGACGCCGCCGAGAACCGCGCCTTCCTGTCGCGCCTGGCCGGCCGCGCCCATCACGTCTTCACCGGCCACACCCTGCTCTACGGGCAGGGTCGGGAGTGCCTGGTGGTCGACACCGAGGTGCGCATGCGGGCGCTCGACGAGGGCGAGATCGGGCGCTACGTGGACTCCGGCGAGGGGCTCGACAAGGCGGGCGGTTACGCCATCCAGGGGCGCGGGTCGGCGCTGGTCAGCGCCATCGACGGCTGCTACTTCAACGTCGTGGGCATGAGCGTGGCGGCCGTGGTGGACGGCGCGCGTCGCCTGGGGGTGACGCTTGTCTAGCCTGCTCCGCGCCTGGTACGTGCTGCTGGCCCTGGGCCTGTTGACGTTCGTCATCACCGCCTTCGTCGGGCGCGTCCCGGTGGACCTGAGCGCCTCCGTCGCGATGCCCCACGACCTGCTCTACCGCTCGGGGCGGAACGTCCGCGCCACGTTGCGCAGCCTCACCAACCGCAACAACCTGCTGTCCGAGGTGTACGACATGCGGCAGCGCATCGCCGGGCTCCAGCAGAGCAACCGCGACCTGCAGTTGCGCCTGCAGCGGCTTCAGGAGGTGCTGTCGGTGCGTCAGGAGCAGTCGCCCGGCGTGGTGACGACCGCTCCCGTCACGGGCGGCAGCAGCGGCCCCGCGTTCGCCCGCCTCAGCCTGGGCAAGGGCACCAAGGAAGGCGTGCTGACGAACATGCCGGTCACCGTGCCTACCGGCCTGGTGGGCATCGTCACCGACGTGTCCGCTCACAACGCGGTGGTGCGCACCGTCCTCGACCCGCAGTCGCGGGTGGGCGTGACGGTGCGGGGGCGCGGCGGGCAAGGGATCGCCGTGGGCGAGGTGGGGGGCCGCATCCGCGTGACCGACTTCATCGCCGACAAGCCGGTGGCCGTGGGCGATCAGGTCGAGACGTCCAGCTATGGCGGGCTGTTCCCCAACGGCGTGCTGGTGGGCACGGTCGAGCAGGTCCTGCCACCCAACCCCAACGAGCTGCGGCGCAGCTTCATCGTGCGTCCCTCGGTGGACCTGTCGACGCTTCGCGAGGTCGTGCTGCTGGCCCCGCAGTAGCGCTCGGCGCGGCGCCCGCGCCTTCGCCCCTGTCAGGGCCGGGCCGTGCGACCGGCGGCCGGGCCGCTCCGCGGGCTCACCGCACCACGAAGCTCACGAGCTTCCCGGGGACCACGATCTCGCGCTGGACCTCGCCCGCCGCGAGGTAGCGGGCCACGTTCGGCTCGGCCCGCGCGAGGCTGAGGATGGCGTCCTTGGCGGCGTCCGTGGGCACCTGGATCTGGCCGCGCACCTTGCCGTTCACCTGCACCGCCATCGGGATGCTGTCCCGCACCAGCGCCTCGGGGTCGAAGTCCGGCCACGTCTGCACGTGGACGGAGCCCTCGAAGCCCAGCCGCTCCCACAGCTCCTCGCACAGGTGGGGCGCGATCGGCGCGAGCAGCAGGAGCATCGTGCGGCGCGCGTCCTGCCACGCAGCGGTCCGCGTCACGGCACCGCTCTTGGCCTTGCTCATGGCGTTCTGCAGCGTCATCAGCTCCGCCACCGCGGTGTTGAACTGGAACGCCTCGAAGTCCTCGGTGACGGCGCGGATCGCGCCGTGCACGGCGCGGCGCAGCTCCTCCACGGCGCCGGCGTCGGGCGCGCCGCCGGCCGCCGGCGCCTCGGGCGGATCGAGCAGCAGGCTCCACACGCGCCCCAGGAAGCGCGTCACGCCCTCGATGCCCTGGTAGCTCCACGGCGCACCCTGGTCCCACGGCCCGATGAACATCAGGTAGGTGCGCACGGCGTCCGCGCCGTACTCCGCCACCAGAAGGTCGGGATTCACCACGTTGCCGCGCGACTTGGACATCTTCTCGTTGTCCTCGCCCAGGATCATGCCCTGGTTGCGCAGGCGCCGGAAGGGCTCGTCGATGGCGACCAGCCCCAGGTCGCGCAGGACCTTGGTGAAGAAGCGGGCGTAGAGCAGGTGCAGGATGGCGTGCTCGATGCCCCCGGTGTAGGTATCGACCGGCGTCCAGCGGGCGGCCAGGTCGGCGTCGAAGGGAACGTCCTCGCGATGCGGGCTCAGGTAACGGAACCAGTACCAGGACGAGTCCATGAAGGTGTCCATGGTGTCGGTCTCGCGCGTGGCGGGGCCGCCGCACGTGGGGCAGGTGGCGCGGAGGAAGGCCTCGTGGGTCTTGAGGGGCGACTCGCCGGTGGGCATGAAGGCGACGTCCGCCGGCAGCAGGACCGGCAGGTTCCCCTCGTGCTCCGGCTGGAGCCCGCAACGGTCGCAGTAGAGCATGGGGATGGGGGTGCCCCAGTAGCGCTGCCGCGAGATGAGCCAGTCGCGCAGGCGGTAGGTCACCTTGCCGCTGCCGATGCTCCGCTCCTCCAGCCAGGCGATCACGCGGCGGATCCCCTCGAGGCTCCCCTCCTTGCCGCTGGGCGTGCCGTCGAAGGGTCCGGAGTTCACCATCCTGCCGTCCCCGGTGTACGCGGCCTCCATAGTGGCGCCGTCGAGGGGCGCGGCGCCGTCGGGTTGGATGACCGGCGTGATCACGAGCCCGAAGCGGCGGGCGAAGTCGAAGTCGCGCTCGTCGTGGGCGGGCACGCCCATGATGGCGCCGGTGCCGTAGCCCATCAGCACGTAGTCGGCGATCCAGATGGGGATGCGTTGCTCGTTGACCGGGTTGACCGCATACGCCCCGATGAAGCTGCCGGTCTTCTCCTTGCCCTCCGCCTGGCGGTCCAGCTCGGTCATGCGCGAGGCGCGCTCCACGTAGGCCCGCACCTCGTCGCGGCGGTCCTCGCTGGTGAGCGACGCCACCAGCGGGTGCTCGGGCGCCAGCACCATGAAGGTGGCGCCCCAGAGCGTGTCCGGACGGGTGGTGAAGACCTCGATGGGGTCCCCGCGCTCGCTCGTGAAGGTCACCTCGGCGCCCTCCGAGCGGCCGATCCAGTTCGTCTGCATCACCTTCACGCGCTCGGGCCAGTCGAGGCCCTCGAAGTCCAGCAGCTCGTCGGCGTAGTCGGTGATCTTGAAGTGCCACTGCGGCATCAGCCGGCGCTCGATGAGCGCACCGGAACGCTCGCCCCGCCCGTCGACCACCTGCTCGTTGGCGAGCACGGTCTGGTCGACCGGGTCCCAGTTGACGAAGGACTCCTTGCGGTAGGCCAGGCCACGCTCCCACATCTTGAGGAAGAACCACTGGTTCCAGCGGTAGTACTCGGGGTCGCAGGTGACGACCTTCTTCGACCAGTCGAACATGGCGCCCATCTGCGCGAACTGCTCCTCCATGCGGGCGATGCGCTCGTAGGTGAGGCGCGCCGGGTGGACGTCGCGCCCCTCCTTGGCCGCCTTGACGGCCGCGTTCTCGGCCGGTAGTCCGAAGGCGTCGAAGCCCATGGGGAAGAGCACGTTGTAGCCCCGCATGCGACGGTAGCGGGCGGCGGCGTCCGCCGGCGCCTCGGCGTACCAGTGGCCCACGTGCAGGTCGCCCGAAGGGTAGGGGTACATGGTCAGGAAGTAGTACCGCGGCTTGCTGGCATCGTCGAGGTCGACCTCGTAGAGCCGCTGGTCGCGCCAGCGCGCCTGCCACTTCGGTTCGATCTCCTGCGGGTTGTAGCGGTCGGTGCGGTAGACGGCCGCCGTGTCCGCTTGCTTGGTTTCGGTCATGACCTCTCCAGTATACGAACGGCTCACGCGACGCCAGAGGCGCGCAGCAGGACAACAAAGAGCGACCCCGACCGGCGGGTCGGGGCCGACGCGGAGCCTGGCTGTCCCGGCTGGCTCAGCGGGTCGGCACCCCCATGGTTAGGGAAACGCGCGCGCCTGCGCGCATGAGGAGGACCTTCGTCACGCTGGAAGGATAGGCCGCCTCCGTGTCGATGTCAATGAAGTCCGCCTCGCGGCCGCGTTTCCCGCGCCCAGGAGGGTACACTGGGCTGACATCCGGGCGGGCCCAGGGCTCCCGGGCGAGCGCCCGGGAGCCCGGTGACGGGCCCCGGCTTCACTTCCGTGGGGAGTGCGAGGCGCGGCCCGCGAGGAGCGGGGCGCGCCCCGCTCCGGGCGGGAGGCGTGCCGAGCGCCCGTACGCGACCTCGGGCAACGCTTGGAGGCTTCCATGGACTTCGACCTGATCGTGATCGGCTCCGGCCCTGGCGGCTATCACGCCGCATTGCGCGCCGCTCAGCTCGGCCTCAAGACCGCCTGCGTGGAGAAGGGCGCCGTCGGCGGGGTATGCCTCAACACCGGGTGCATCCCGACCAAGGCGTTGCTGCACGTGGCGGGGGTGATGCGCGAGGCCGAGCACGCCAAGGACTACGGCCTCGGTTTCGGCGCGCCCAAGCTCGACCTGAAGCGCATGAACGCCTGGAAGGACGAGGTCGTCAAGAAGATGACCAGCGGCGTGCGGATGCTCTTCAAGGGCAACAAGGTCACCCTGCTGGAGGGCGAGGGCAGGTTCGTGGACGCGCACACGCTGCAGGTGGGCGACCGCAAGGTCACCGCGGAACGCTTCATCGTGGCGACCGGGTCCAGGCCCATCCAGATCCCCGGCTTCGAGTTCGACGGCGAGCGCATCATCGACTCGACCGGCGCGCTCGATGTGAGCAAGGTGCCCAAGCGCTTCCTGGCCATCGGCGGCAGCGCCATCGGCCTGGAGTTCAGCGACGTCTACGGCGCGCTCGGCTCCGACGTGACGGTGGTGGAGATGATGGACCGCATCGTGCCCCTCGGCGACGCGGACGCGTCCAAGGAGCTGCGCAAGGCTCTGGACAAGAAGGGCATGACCATCCGGACCTCGACCAAGGCGGTCGGCCAGAAGAAGACCTCGAAGGGTACCGAGGTGGTGCTGGAGGACGCCCAGGGCAAGCAGGAGACCGTCACCGTGGACCTCATCCTGGTGGCTGTCGGGCGCAGCCCCAACGGACGCGGGCTGGGGCTCGAGGAGATCGGCGTGGAGGTGGACGAGCGCGGCTTCGTGAGCGTGGTCAACGACCACATGCAGACCGGCGTTCCGCACGTCTACGCCATCGGCGACGTGGCGCGGCCACCGTTGCTCGCCCACAAGGCCATGAAGGAGGGCCTGGCGGCCGCGGAGCACGCCGCCGGCAAGCCCAGCGGTTACGACACCGTGGTGCCCGCGGTGATCTACACCAACCCCGAGCACGCCAGCGTGGGCATGACCGAGCAGGAAGCCCGGGACGCCGGGTACGCCGTCCGCATCGGTAGGTTCCCGCTGTCGGCCTCGGGCCGCGCCACCACCCTCGGCGTCACGGACGGCATGGTCAAGCTCGTCGGGGACGAGAAGACCGACCTGCTGCTCGGCTTCCACATGGTCGGCCCGGATGCCGGCGATATCGTCTCGGAGGCCGCGCTGGCCATCGAGATGGGCGCCACCCTGGAGGACATCGCCCTCACCCAGCACGCCCACCCCACCATCGCGGAGGCGGTGATGGAGGCGGCCGAGCACGCGCACGGCCAGGCCATCCACATCGCCAACCGGCGGCGCTGACGGGCCGGCGGCCGGCGCGGGGGAGCCCCGCTCGCGCCCGGCGCGCATGGCCGGGCGGGCCGACCGGGGGCGGTCGCCCTCAGGTGGTGTAGTCGGCGTTGATGCGCACGTACTCCGGCGTGAGGTCGCAGCCCCAGGCCTCGCCGGTGCTCTCGCCGGCGGCCAGGTCGAGCTCGATGAGGATCTCCTCCTCGCGCAGCCGGCCCGACACGGCCTGCCGGTCGAAGGGGCGCACCGTGCCCTGGTAGACCAGCTCACCCTGTAGCGCGATGCGCAGGTTGGCGAGGTCGGAGACCGCGCCGGAACGCCCCACCGCGGCCAGGATGCGGCCCCAGTTGGGGTCCGCGCCGTGGACGGCGGCCTTGACGAGCGCGCTGCCGGCCACCGTGCGGGCGGCCGCGCGCGCCTCCGCGCCGCTGCGCGCGCCGCTCACCCGCACCGTCAGCAGGTGCTCGGCGCCCTCGCCGTCCCGTGCGATCTTGCGGGCGAGCTTGGCGGCCACCTCCTCGAGCGCGCGGCGGAAGCCGTCCCGATCGGCGGAGAGCTGGCGGGAGGAGAGGACGATGGCCATGTCGTTGGTGGACGTGTCCCCGTCCACGGAGACCTGGTTGAAGGTGCGCTCTACGATGCCCGGCCACATGGCCCGCAGATCGTCCTGGCCGATGTCCACGTCGGTGAGGATGAACGCCAGCATGGTGGCCATGGTGGGGTGGATCATGCCCGAGCCTTTGGCGATGCCGAGGATGCGGCCGCCCTTGTCGAGGGTGGCAGCCACCTGCTTGGGGACGGTGTCGGTGGTGAGGATGGCGTCCGCGAAGGCGCCCGAGTCGTCGCCGAGCCCGCCCGTCAGGGCAGGGATGGCCTCACGGATCCTGTCCACCGGCAGCGGCTCGCCGATGACGCCGGTGCTCGCCGTCAGCATGTCCTGGACACGGGCGAGCGCCAGGGCCGAGGCCACGGCGCCGGCCATGTCCTCGTTGTCCCAGATGCCGCGGTCGCCGGTGGCGCAGTTGGCGTTGCCGCTGTTGACGACGACGCCCCGCACGGCCGCCCGGCTGGTGTAGCGCGAGCGGTTGCGCGACACGCAGGGCGCCTTGACCAGGTTGGTGGTGCTGGTCAGAGCCCAGGCCAGCGGGTAGGGCGAGTAGATGAGCCCCAGGTCGGGCTTGCCCGACGCCTTGAGGCCCGCCGTCACGCCTGCGATCTCGAAGCCGAGCGGCACCCTCACGGCCACATCCCCCCTCGCGCGAGACCTTCGGCCTCGTCGAATCCGTGCGCCACGTTGAACGCCTGCACCGCCTGGCCGGCGGCACCCTTGCCCAGGTTGTCGATGGCGCAGAACGCGGCCACCGTGCCGCTGCGGGCGTCGTAGCGGACGCTGAGCACGGCGCGGTCGCTGCCCGCGACCGCCTTGGTCTGCGGTAGCTCGTCCTGCACGACGATGAGCGGATCCCCCTGGTAGTAGGCGCGGAAGCGCTGCAGCAGCGCCTCGTCCCCCAGGCCCGTCGCGGTTGCCGGAGTCGTGGTGCAGGTGGCCAGGATGCCGCGTGACATCGGCACGATCACCGGGTTGAAGCTGACCGTGTAGGGCTCGAAGGGCGCGTGCGTCTCCAGGTGCTTGCCGGCCACCCTGGCGCGGCCCGTGGTGGCCTCTATCTCCGCGGTGTGGCGGTGGGTCCCGGCGACCTTGTAGGGCCGGGCGTTCTCGTTCATCTCGGTGTAGTGGAGCGCCTGGCTGGGCGCCCTGCCGGCGCCCGAGACGCCGGTCACGATGCTCGCTACCGCGCTGGGGCCGAGCAGCCCCGCCGCCGCCAGCGGCGCCAGCGCCAGGCTGGCGGCCGTGGCGTTGCAGCCGGGGCTGGCGATGAGCCGCGCGGCGGCCAGCTCGTCGCGGTGGAGCTCCACCAGCCCGTAGCGGGCGTCCCGGTAGAGCTCCGGGTGGGGGTGCTCGAGGCCGTACCAGCGCGCGTAGGTCTCCGGCGGCAGGCGGAAGTCCGCCGACAGGTCGACGACCGTGAGGCCGGCGTCCAGGGCGCGCTTCACCAGGGGCGCCGTGGCGCCGTGCGGGGTCGCGCAGAACACCGCCTGGCAGCGGTCCAGCACCGCCTCGTTGGCCTCGAAGCGCAACCCCGGGTAGAGGCCGGCGAACTGCGGCCAGCAGGCTTCCACCGGGTCGCCCGCGTACTGCCTCGAGCCGACGGCGACCAGGTCCACGCCGGCGTGGCGGCCCAGGCGCTCGAGCAGCCCGGCCCCGCCGTAGCCGCTGGCCCCCAGCACGCCGACGCGCACGCGCTCAGCCATTCACGCCTCCGGGACCTCGGCGAGGAGCTGCACCAGCGCCGCCTTGTGGGCGTGGAGGCGGTTCTCCGCCTGGTCGAAGACGACGCTCCGAGGATGGTACACGGCTTCCTCGGTGCACTCCTCCCCGTAGTGGGCAGGCAGGTCGTGCATGAACACCCCGCGCTCGGAGAGCGCGTCGAACCACGCGGGCGTGACGGTGTACCCGTCGAAGGCCGCGCGGCGCCGCTCCGCCTCCTCTTCCATGCCCATGGAGATCCACACGTCGGTGTAGAGCGCGTCGGCACCCTCCACGGCCTCGCGCGGATCGCGCACCACACGCACGTTGCCGCCGGCGGCGCGGGCACGCTCGAGGATGCGGGGGTCGGGGTCGAAGCCTTCGGGACAGGCGATGGTGAGCGCGACCCCCGCGTGGGTCGCCGCCTCGATGTGCGAGTTGCAGACGTTGTTGCCGTCGCCGACGAAGGTGAGCTTCAGCCCCTCGATCTCCCCGAAGGTCTCCCGGAGCGTCATGTAGTCCGCCAGCAGCTGGCAGGGGTGGGCCAGGTCGGACAGCGCGTTGATGACCGGCACGTCGGCGTGCTCGGCGAGCTGCGTCAGCGTGTCGTGGCCGTAGGTCCGCGCCATGATCCCCTCGACCCAGCGTTCGAGGTTGTGCGCCACGTCGCGGATGGTCTCGCGCACGCCCCAGCCGATGTAGTTCTGGCTCAACAGCACCGAGTGGCCGCCCAGCTGCGACATGGCGATGTCGAACGTCGAGCGCGTGCGCAGCGACTGCTTCTCGAAGATCATGGCGATCGTCTTGTGCTTCAGCAGCTCCGGCCGCACCCCGGCCTTCCAGTTGCGCTTGAGCTGGAGCCCGCTCTCGAGCAGGCCGGTGAACTCATCGGAGCTCAGCTCCGCCAGGGACAGTAGGTCGCGGCCCTTGAGGCTCGGAACTCGCAAGACGTTCATGGGCACCCCTCTCCGGGACCGACCGTCGACCGGGCCGCCGTGGGGGCGAGCTGTCGGGTTGGGCGGGCCCGGGCGAATGGCTAAGACTGTACCACGCGTGCCAACGCGCGCCATGACGTCTGGGAGCGGTCGAGTGGGGGGTCAGGCGCCCAACAGACCCAGGTACCAGCTGAGGATGGCGTGACCGAAGAACAGCGCCAGCACGGCTCCGAGCACCAGGGCCGGTCCGAACGGGACGACGCGGTCGCCGCCCGCCGCGCGCGCCGCGATCCCGCCGATGGCACCGGAGACGACCGCCAGCAGCAGAGCTACCAGGAAGGCCTGCCAGCCGAGCAAGGCGCCCAGCACCGCCGCCAGCTTGACGTCCCCGAAGCCCATCGCCACCGGCTCGTCGTCGCCCGGGTCCGGCTGGACCACGGCCTTGGGGCTGTCGGCGCCCGCCGAGCCTTGCTCGGCGCCAGTGGAGGTTTGCTCGGCGCCCGCGGGACCTTGCTCGGCGCCCGCGGAGCTTTGCTCCGCGGCCCCGTCCTGGGCGGAGGCGTTCTCCCCGGTGAGGGCGTCGTGCAACCACCAGTAGAAGGCGCCGACCAGCGCGAAGGTGCCGCCGGCGATGACGCTGCCGCCCACCGAGGCGGCGGTGGAGACGGTGAAGCTGGTGGTGGAGAGCACCAGCGCGACGGCCCACAGGCCGTAGAGCGGTCCCTCGGGGAGGCGCAGGGTGCGCCTGGTGACGAGGTTGAGGAGAACGCTGGCCGCTCCCACCGCCAGCCCGATGCGCCAGCCGCCCAGGGCGCCGCCCAAGACCGCCAGATTGGCCTGGTCGAGGCTGAGGGGCCACAGCCGCTCGCGGGTGTCGGCGAAGCGCCGCAGCACCAGCGCCCCCAGCCGGTTGATGAGCAGCAGCACGCCCGCCCCTACGGCCGCGCCGGCCAGCGCGTGCGGCGGCGAGGGCAGGCCCGAGAGCGGCTGGTAGAGCAGGCTGCCGGCCACGGCCAGGGCCAGCGCCGGCAGGGTGAGCGCGTCGGGGAGCGTGAAGTGGTCGAGGTCGATGACGGCGGCCATGACGAGCATGGCGAGCACGACCAGCAGGGGGAGCAGGCTGGCGCCGTAGACGACCGGCGGCCAGCGCAGCGCCACTGCCACGAAGAGCGCCGCCGTGACGGCCTCCACCAGCGGATAGCGCCATCCGATGGGGGCCTTGCAGGCGTGACAGCGGCCGCGCAGGGCCACGAACGACAGGATGGGTACGAGCTCGAGCACGCTCAGCCGGTGGCCGCAGTGCGGACAGTGGCTGCCCGGGAAGACGATCGACTCGCTCCGCGGCAAGCGGTAGATGACGACGTTCGCGAAGCTGCCGATCACCGCACCCAGAACGCCGACGACGACGACGAACGCGGCGCTCACCGGCGCACCGCGGAGGCGGTGGGAGCCGGCGCGCGGGGGGCGACGGGTGGCGGGTAAGGGGGCAGAAAGTGGCGCACAGACGTGACCTCGGAAGACCTAGCTTCTCATCATGAGGGTGTTAGACTACCCCCGCTATGAAGAGACTCACCCTTGTCGCTCTTGCGGCCGTCCTGCTCGTGCCTCTGGTGGCGGCCGCCCCGAGCGTGCAGAGCCAGCCCGCCCGTATCGCGTTCGTGGACTCACAGGCCGCGATCAACGCCCACCCCGCCGGCAAAGCCGCGGACAAGCTCAAGCAGCAGGCCCAGACCGAGATCAACGGCATCCGTGACAAGATCAACGCGCTGGCACAGAAGCAGCAGCAGGGCCAGCAGCTCACGGCCGCCGAACAGGAGCGCTACTCGACGCTCGTGACGACCCTCAACGCCGTTCAGCAGCGCTACCAGACCGACATCCAGAAGGCCGCGCAGCCCGCCGTGCTAGCGGTGAACAAGGCCATCAAGGAGGTCGCCAACAAGGACGGCTTCACCATCGTGCTCGACTCCCGCGCCGCCGGTCAGAGCGGCAGCGGACTGGTGGTCTACGCCGACCAGAACCTCGACATCACCCCGCAGGTCATCGACCAGATGAAGGCCGACGGCGCGCTCTCCGGCTCCGGCGGGTCGGGCTCGTCGAACGGGTCGTCCAGCGGTTCTTCCTCTAGCGGCTCCTCAAGTGGCTCGTCGGGCGGGTCGTCCGGGCAGTAGCCCCGTTTCCCGACCCGGTCCCCAGGCCGGCGGCCGGCTCGCGAGCTAGCCGCCGGCCTCGTCGTCCCGGCCGGCCTCGGGTTCGTCATGCGGGACGTCGCCGCCCTCCGGGGTGGCGCGCTGCGCCGCCAGCTCGGCCAGCACGGCGCGGTCCGCGTCCGACAGGGCTGCCCGGGCCAGCAGCTCGGGGCGGCGGAGCAGCGTGCGGCGCAGCGCTTCCCGGCGCCGCCAGGCGTCGATGCGGGCGTGGTGTCCGCTCAGGAGCACCTCCGGGACCGGCTCGTCTGCGAAGCGGAGCGGCCGGGTGTACTCGGGGTAGTCCAGGAGGCCGGTGCTGAACGAGTCCTGCCGGTGGCTGTCGGCGTCGCCCAGCGCCCCCGGCAGCAGCCGTGCCACGGCCTCCACCACGCTGAGCGCGGGGAGCTCGCCGCCCATCAGCACGAAGTCACCCAGCGACACCTCCCTGGTCACCAGGCGCTCGACGCGCGCATCGAAGCCCTCGTAGCGGCCGCTGAGAAGCAGCAAGTGGCTCAGCCCCGCGAAGCGCTCGACCAGCCGCTGCGTCAGCGGCTCGCCGGCAGGAGAGAGCAGCACCGTCTCGTCCGGCGGCGGGGTGTCGGCGGCCGCCTCGCGCAGCGCTGCCGCGGCCACGTCGACGCGGATCACCATGCCCGCCCCGCCGCCGTAGGGGGCGTCGTCGACGCGTCCGGTCCGGTTGCCGGCGAAGCGGCGCAGGTCGCGGGTCTCGACCTCGAGCAACCCCCGCGCGATGGCGCGGCCCAACAGCGCTTCGCCCAGGTAGGGCGTGACGAGCTGAGGGAACAGGGTGTAGAGCGTGATCCTCACGGGAGCCTCGCACGGGCTTCAGCGTGCGGCGACCGGGCGCGCCACGCCGGGAGCGGACCTGCGCGCGCCGGGGTCACGGGGCGAGCAGTCCCGCCGGGGGGTCGACGAGCCGAACCCGGCCTGCGGCCACCTGCACGTAGGGAGCGGCCAGCGGCAGCAGCAGCTCCGAGCCGTCCGCTCCCTCGACCACCAGCAGCGGGTTGGCGCCGGCCGCGCGCACCTCACGCACGCGCCCGATGACGCGGTCCCCCAGGCGCACCTCGGCACCCGCCAGGTCCGGCTGCGCCGTGGCGGCGGTCGCCGGCCCCTGCTCCGACGCGACCACGGCGGAGTCGGGCAGGTAGACCTCGGCGCCCGTGAGCGCCCTGGCGCTGTCGCGGTCGCGCACGCCCTCCAGGTACAGCACCGGCGATCCCGCGAGCGGGCGCACCTCGCGCACCGCGGCCGGGCCGTAGCCCACCACGAAGACGCGGGCCCCGGCCCGCACGGCAGCCGGACCGCCGCCGGCGGCGAGCTGCAGACGGAGGCCGCCCTCGAGCTGGTAGGTCCGCCCGAGGCGTCCGACGAGGACGTGCTGTGGTGGTGGCGTGGTGGCGGTGGGATCTCCGGGCACGCGCCCTCCCCTTGGCGGGTAGGCGCCCACCGGCCTAGTCGATGAGCTGGACCTCGACGCGCTGACGGCCGTCGGAGGCGGCGCGGGCCAACGTGCGGATGGCGTTGATGATGCGACCCCCGCGCCCGATGACCCGGCCTGCGTCGTCCGGCGCGCAGCGGATCTCGATGCGCAGGCCCTTGTCGCTGCGCTGCGCGGAGATGCCCAGGGTCTCCTGGTCGGCTACCAGGTTCTGGACGATGTAGGTGACGAGCTCGAGCGGCATGGTGGCGGCCGGCGCCGGCTAGGCCGCGGTCCCCGCCCGGCGGGTGTAGGCGGCGCGCTTCTTGGCGTGAACGCCCGGCACCTCGACGCCCACCTTCTCCAGCAGCCGCACCACGGTATCGGTGGGCTGAGCGCCCTGCTGCAACCAGTAGGCGGCCCGTTCGGCTTCGACGCGCAGCGCGTTCTCGGTGGTCTCGCGCGGGTCGTAGTAACCGATCTGCTCGATGTAGTCGGCGCTGCGCTTCTTGCGCGCGTCCACCACCACCATCCGGTAGTGGGGATTGCGCTTGGAGCCCATGCGTGTCAGGCGGATCTTGACCATGCTTCCTCCGTGAAGAAGTGTTCCTCCGTGAACAGGGTGAGGGCGTGCGCCTTGGCGGCACTCCCCCGGTAGCGTTTCACTCTACACGCTTCGTGCGCCCTAGCGCAAAGCGCGCGGCCGCAACCGGCCGGCGGCACCTCAGCCCTGCAGCCCCGGGGGCATGCCCTTGCGCGGCCGGCGCTTGCCCATGCGCTTCATCATCTTGCGCATCTCCTCGTAATTGCGCATCAGGCGGTTGATGTCCTGCACGCTGGTGCCCGACCCGCGGGCGATGCGCTTGCGGCGGCTGGCGTTGAGCAGGCGCGGCTTGCGCCGCTCCTCCTCGGTCATGCTGGAGATGATCGCCTCCACCCGCAGGACCTCGCGCTCGTCGACGCCGCCGTCGGGCATCAGGCGCGAGGCCCCCGGGATCATCTTGAGCACCTCGGTGAACGACCCCATCTGCTTGATGCGACGCATCTGGGTGAGCATGTCCTGCAGGCTGAAGTCCGCGAGGCTCTTGCTCTCCTGCTCCTCGTCGTCGCCCTCGAGGGCCTTGGCCTTCTCGATGAGCGTGAGCACGTCGCCCATGCCGAGGATGCGGCCGGCGATCCGGTCGGGGTGGAAGGGCTCGAGCCCGTCGAGCTTCTCGCTGATGCCGGCGAAGTAGATGGGCTTGCCCGTGACGTGCTTGGCCGACAGCGCGGCGCCGCCGCGAGCGTCGCCGTCCATCTTGGTCAGCACCAGCCCGGTCACCCCGATGCGCGAGTCGAAGGTGTTGGCCACGGGCAGCGCCTGCTGGCCCGTCATGGCGTCCACGACGAGGAGGCGCTCGCTGGGGCCGATGCGGCTGGCGAGCTCGGCGAGCTCCTCCATGAGCGCTTCGTCGATCTGGAGGCGGCCGGCGGTGTCGACGATGACCAGGTCGCGGTAGTCCTGCCGCAGGTGCGCTTCCAAGCGCCGCGCTATCGAGGCGGGCGCTTCGTCGTCCTGTACCTCGAACACCGGCACGCCGACCTGCCTGCCGATCACCTTCAGCTGGTCGCGCGCGGCCGGCCGCTGCGTGTCGGCGGCGACCAGCAGGGGCCGGCGCCCCTGGGCCTTGTACTTGTAGGCGAGCTTGCCCGCGGTGGTGGTCTTGCCGGTGCCCTGCAGGCCCATCAGCATCCAGACGTTGCGGTCGCTGGCGAGGGTCGGCTGCACGGCCTTGCCGCCGAGCACCTCGACGAGCTCGTCGTGGACGATCGCGATGACGCGCTGGTCGGGGTTCAGCGACATCAGCGTTTCGGACCCGACGGCCTTCTCCTGGACGCGCCTGGTGAAGTCGCGGGCGACCTCCAGGTTGACGTCGGCCTCCAGCAGCGCGATGCGCACCTCGCGCAGAGCGGCCTTGACGTCGGCCTCGCTGAGACGCCCGCGGCCCCGCAGGCCATCGAAGACGGTTTGCAGTCGGTCGCCGAGGCTCTGGAACATGGCCTCCGATCATACCCCGGCCGGGCCCGTTCTCCTGTCCGGGCGGGTGCCTTCACGGCGCGTTCAGCAGCCGGTGGTAGACTCGGGCCGTGGCGAGCGGGGCGCGCATACGGCGATTCGGCGCGGCGCACGGGTTGGGGCTGGCGCTCCTCCTGACGGTGCTGGCGTCGCCGCTCGCACATGCCCAGCTCCTCGCGGACGTGACGCTGAGCGCCGCCATCGCCACCGAGTTCGACCCGTCCCTGCACCTGCCGAGCGGCAGCCTTCGCGCCGTCGGGAGCGGCACGGAAGCGCTCATCGCGCGCGTCTCCGACAAGGAGCGGTGGAGCGGCTGGGAGGTCTACGCCGCCCGCGGGCTTGCGGCCGGCTTGCAGAACGACTACGTACATCAGGTCGCGACGGCGTTCGCCCTCGACGGCTACTTCGAGTCCGGGAGCCGGACCACCACGGTCGGCCCCGAGACACGCACCCGCATCGTCTTCCAAGGGGCTGACGGTGGTGAGCGCCTGCTGTACGTGATCCGGACGTCACAGGAGGTCGTATGGCTCACCGCACACTCCAACTGAGAACTCGCCGGGGTAGCGCGTTCCTGGCCCTCGCGCTGATCCTCGCCGTCGGCGCGATGCTGGGCGTTGCCTTCGCTCAGCGGCCCGCCAAGGCCGATCAGCTCTTCCAGCAGGCGCAGCAGGCGCGCCAGGCGGCGCAGGCGGCGAACGAGCCGGCCCATCCCGACCAGCCCGACTGGAACCAGGCCTGGACGTTGGGCGAGCAGGCGCTTCAGCTCGCTCCCCACGACACCGCCATCGAGCGCTTCCTGGCGCGCACCTACAGCGACATGAACTGGTACGCGCGGGCCTACAAGGACTGGTTGGCCTTCATGGCCGATGGCGGCTCGCTCGACGACATGAGCGGGCTGCCATCTGGCGCGACCCCCAACGCCGACCTGTTCGAGCACGTCGGCACCCAGCTCGGCTTCGCGCGCTACCAGGCGGGGGACAAGCAGGCGGCGCTGCAGTACTACCAGAAGGTGCATGAGGTGCTCCCCGAGGACACCCTGGCGCTGCGGTGGCTGGGCCGCATCTACTTCGAGCTGGGCCAGCCCGACCAGGCGCTGCCCTACTGGCAGGCGCTGGTGAAGCTCGAGCCCAACGATCAGGCCGCCAGTTACTACCTGCAGCGCACGCAGGAGCAGCTCAAGGTGGGGATCTCGGCCAGCGACGCCTTCAATCGCGGCGTCGATCTCTACGACAAGGGCCACAAGCAGGCGGCCCTGACCGCTTTCCAGCAGGCCCTGTCGGCCAACCCCGACTACACCGAAGCCGCCGTGTGGGCGGGGCGTACCAGCCTCGACCTGGATCAGCCCGACCAGGCCGTCAGCTACTGGCAGCAGGTGGTCCGCGCCAAGCCCAACGACGCGGGCGCCAAGTACTTCCTGCAGCTGGCCCAGGCCGAGTCGGAGTGGGGCGTCGAGGCCGGCAAGGCGTTCTACCAGGGGCAGTCGCTCTACCAGAAGGGGCAGGTGAAGGCAGCGAACGCCGCCTTCGTCCAGGCCCTGCGGGCGAACAGCGGCTACCTCGACGCCTGGGTGTGGGCCGCGCGCACCAGCCAGGAACTCGGCAACTACGGCGATGCCATCCTGTACTGGCAGGGCGTCCTGCAACGCTCGCCCGGCGACACCAGGGCGCAGTACTTCCTGAATCAGGCCAAGCAGCAGCTGAACTACGGTTCGGACGCCGGCAAGGCGTACGTCGCCGGCGTGCAGGAGTACCAGGCGGGCCAGTTCGCGGCCGCCGAGAAGGACCTCAAGGCCGCCACGGTCGCCAATCCGACGTTCCCGGCCGCCTGGGGGACGCTGGGTCGGCTCTACTTCCAGCAGCAGCGCTACGCCGAGGCGGCCGACGCCTTCGCTCAGGCCCTGAAGCTGAAGCCCGACGACCAGAACTACGCCTACTTCGAACGGGAATCCAAGCGCCTGGCCGGCCAGTAGGGCGGCCGGGCGCGCAAGGCCAAAGGACAGGAGCAGGGCATGAAGCAGTACGAGCGGCTCACCGACGACGACGGGAATCCCTATCTGGCCACCGACCTCCCGGGTCTGGTCCTCACGCGGATGCCGCTCTTGAACAAGAGCACGGCCTTCACCCCCGGCGAGCGCAGGGAGCTCTGCCTGGAGGGCCTCTTCCCGCCACACATCTCCACCCTCGAGGAGCAGGTCCAGCGCACCTACGCCAACTTCCAGCGTTTCACGACCAACCTCGACAAGCACATCTACCTGCGCGTGCTCCAGGACCGCAACGAGGTGCTGTTCTACGCGCTCATCGAACGTCACCTCGAAGAGATGCTGCCCATCATCTACACCCCCACGGTCGCCGAGGCGGTGCAGAAGTTCAGCCTCATCTACCGCTGGCCGCGCGGTCTGGTGGTGAGCACCGAGAACATCGACCGGGTGGAGGAGGTGCTGGAGAACTCCCCCATCGCGGACGTGCGGCTGGTGGTCGCCACCGACTCCGAGGGCATCCTCGGCATCGGCGACCAGGGGTACGGCGGCATGGCCATCTGCATCGGCAAGCTGTCGATCTACACCGCTGCGGCGGGCATCGACCCGGCCACCACGCTGCCCATCGAGCTCGACGTGGGCACCAACCGTCAGGACCTTCTCGACGACCCCCTCTACCTGGGCGTGCGTCACGAGCGTCTCACCGGTCAGGCTTACGACGACTTCATGGAACGCTTCGTGACGGCGTTCAAGAAGCGCTTCCCGGAGGCGGTGCTGCAGTGGGAGGACTTCTCGAAGCAGAAGGCCTTCAGCGTGCTGGACCGCTACCAGGGCGTGCTGCCCAGCTTCAACGACGATATCCAGGGCACCGGCGCGGTGGTGCTGGCCGGCCTGCTGGCGGCGACCCGCAAGTCGCGCCGCCCGCTCACCGACGAGACCTTCCTGGTGCATGGCGCCGGCGCGGGCGGCATCGGCGTGGCCAGCCAGATCCGCGACGGGCTCATCCGCCAGGGGCTCAGCCCCAGCCTGGCCGCCGAGCGCATCTTCGTGGTGGACTCGCGCGGACTGGTCCTCGCCGACCGGCCCAACCTCGACGCCTACAAGGCCGACCTGGCGCAGGACCCGGCTCGGGTCGCCGGCTGGCAGGTGGCGGGCTCCGCGCCCAGCCTGCTGGAGACCGTGCGCCAGGGCAAGGTCACGGCGCTCATCGGCCTCTCCGGCCAACGCGGCGCGTTCGACGCCGAGATCATCGAGGCCGTGGCTGCCAACACGCCCTCGCCGATCATCTTCCCGCTGTCGAACCCCACCGACTACAGCGAGGCCGTGCCGGAGGACGTCTACCGCATCACCGACGGCCGTGCCATCGTCGCCACCGGCAGCCCCTTCCCGGAGGTCACCTGGAAGGGCGTGCGCTACAGCGTCGGGCAGGGCAACAACGCCTTCATCTTCCCCGGGCTCGGTCTCGGCGTGAAGGTCGTGCGGGCCTCCACCGTGACCCCCGGCATGCTCAGCGCGGCCGCCGAGGCCCTGGCCGAGTACACCGACTCCGGGCGCATCCAGCAAGGCGCGGTCTATCCGCGCGTCAGCGCCATGCGGCGCGTGAGTCGCTTCGTGGCCACCGCCGTGGCCCAGGAAGCGGTCGATGCCGGCGTGGCCCGCACCCTGCCCGATGGCGACCTGGCGGACGCGGTGGGCGCCGCGATGTGGGAGGCCCGCTACCTCCCCATCCGAAGGCGTTGACCTGAGCCATGCGCACGGTCGTGCTGCGGGTGGTGGCGCTGGCGCTGTTGCTGCTGCTCGTGCTGGTGGCCGCCATCAGCATCCGCACGGTGCGTCACGTGCCCGACACGATCGTCTACTTCGTGGTGTCGGACGGGAACCGCTTCCGGCTGGCGCCGGCGTACCGCAACGGCGTCCGCGGCGATCCCGCGGCCCACGCCGTGGCCGCCGCGCGGTACGAGGTCGCGGCGCTGGCCGCGGGCCCCACCCCGGCCGAGAAGGCCAAGGGGCTGAGGACGGCCGTCCCCGCGGACACCCGGGTTCTGGACGCGAGCTTCGAGGGCGGCACCCTCACCATCGACCTGTCCTCCAGCTTCGAGCAGGGGGGCGGCAGCGCCATGATGATGGGCCGGCTGAACCAGCTCTTCTACACCCTCACCCGCCCGGAAGCCGTCGCCAGCGTGGTGCTCGAGGTGGGCGGCAGGCGGGTGACGGTGTTCGCCGGCGAGGGCATCGAGGTGCCGAACCCGTGGCGCCGCGCCGCCGCGCCGAGCCAGCCGGTGTGGTAGCCGCCCGCTGCCGACCGAGCGTGCACGTGCTTACCGACGGGCCGCATCCCGCAGACTAGGCTGAAGCATGACGAGGCCCGGGTGAGGGGGAGGCGTGCTGCCGCCAGCCGCGTGCGCCGCGTGCTGGCCCTGGTGGCGGCGGTCGCCGTGCTGCTGGCGCCGCCGGCGCTGGCGGCGAGCTCGCTGTGGGCTTCCAGCCAGGGGCGGGAACGCGTGTTCCAGGCGCTGGTCGACGTGTTCCGCGACCACTACTGGGACCCGGGATGGATGGACTGGCAGGCCTGGGCATCGCGCTTCGAGCCGTCGGTGGTCGATGCCGGCAGTCGCGCCGCCTTCGACGCCGCCATGCGCGCCATGGTCGGCGCGGTCCACGACGACCACTCCACCTGGCTCGGGCTCGCCGCCTTCGGGGGCGGGACCGGCGTGCCGCGGGAGGCCCCCACCATCGGCGTCATCACCTCCTACCTGGCGGGCCAGGGGCTGGTGATCGAGCGGGTGTTGCCCGGCACGCCGGCTGCGGAGGCCGGCCTCCTGCGCGGCGACGTCATCGTGCGGGTCGGAGACCAGGAGCTGGGCGGACGGGCGCGTTGGGATGCCGGCCTGGTGCTGGCGCGGGCGGTCAAGCAGGGCCCGGTGACGCTCACGGTGCGGCGCGTGATCGCGTCGCGCACGCTGACGCTGAGGCCCAAGGCGCTGGCCCAGGGGCTGCTGGCGCAGGAGCCGTCGGGCTACATGCTGGGTCCCGACACCGGCTACATCGATCTCCCCAGCCTCAACGCCGCCGACACCGCGTCGCGCTTCGACGCGCTGGTCAGAGGTCTCGAGGCCAAGGGCGCCACCTCGCTGATCCTCGACATGCGCGGCAACTACGGGGGCCGGCTGGGGCAGCTCGGCCTGGTCCTGGGCGCTTTCGTGAGCGGCGGCTGGGCCAAGGCGGTGAGCCACGGCAACGTCGCCTGGGTGGCGCGCTACCAGGTCACCGACGGCGAGGGCGTATCCACCTTGGTGACGGGCGACGGCACGGTGGTGGGGGAGGACCGGGTGAAGGATCCGGTGCGCTTCGCCGGGCCGGTCGTGGTGCTGGTCGATCACGCCAACAGCTCCGCCGGAGAGGTCGGGCCGTTGGCCCTGCAGGACCTCGGGCGCGCACGGGTGGTGGGCACGCGGACGAGCGGCAACGTCGAGGCGATCCAGGGGTTCGACCTGCCCGACGGCAGCACCGTGATGGTAGCCGTGGCGAACATGGAGGGGATCGACGGCCGTGCCTTCGACGGCGGCGTGGTCCCGGACGTGATCGCCCAGGCCGACCTGCGCCAGCTCGCCCGCGGCTACGACGCGCCGGTGGCGGCGGCCCAGGCGCTGCTCCACCACCTGCCGTTCGCGCCCGGACGCATCTTCTGATTCTGGGCCCGCTCCCGGAGCCCGCTCGTCGCAGCGCCTCGGCACGCCCACGCCACCACACCGCCCGGGCCCGGGACGGCGTTTCCGGGGCTAGCAACTCTCATCTGGAACGCGTGATACACTTCCTCTGCTTCGAGGCCCGCACGCAAGCGCGAAAGCATCCTCTCGTCGGGTCCGCAGAGGGAAATCGTGGTGCGCCCGACAGGATTCGAACCTGTGACCTTTCGCTCCGGAGGCGAACGCTCTATCCGGCTGAGCTACGGGCGCGCGAAGTCAACTAATGAAGCTAACAGAGGCTCTGGGAGGAAGTCAAGGCAATGAAGTCCAATCGTCGCACGACCACGATCATCCTGTGGATCATCTCGATCGGGTTGCTCCTGGGCATGATCATCACGTTCACGCCGACCCTGGGCCGGCTGGGGGGACGTAGCAGCGGAGGCGGCCACGGCGCGGTGGAGCTGAAGGTCAACGGCCAGCCCATCTACCAGGATGCCGTCAGCCGCTCCAAGCAGACCCCGTTGTACAACGCCGTCTCCAGCGGCGAGGTGGGCGCGGACCTCCAGCTCCTGATGGTGCACAATCTGGTCCAGAGCGCCGTGCTGGCGCAGGCGTCGGCCAAGGTGCACGTCTCCGGGGGCGAGGTCAACAAGGCCGTCGACAGCTTCCGCCAGTCGCGAGGGGTCGCGGGGCGTAAGAACGACCAGGCGTACCTGAACCTCATCGGCAACGCCGGCTTCACCGACCCTACCTTCCGGGACTACGTGCGTCAGTCCTTGCGCGAGCAGAAGTGGCAGACCCAGCTCACCAAGGACGTCAAGGTGTCCGACGCCGAGGTGAAGGCCTGGTACGACACCCACCACAGCAGCTACCAGTCCGCAGAGCAGATCAAGGCCCGCGAGATCGTGGTCAACGACGCCAAGCAGGCCGTGGAGCTCCAGAAGCAGGCCGTCGCCGGGGCGGACTTCGGTACGCTCGCGAAGAAGTACAGCAAGGACCTCGCCGACCGCGACGGCGCGCTGGGCGCCGCCAAGGGCTCGACCACGCCGCAGCCGGTCGGCAAGCCCGCGCTGCCGACCGCGGTCGCGAACGCCGCCTTCGGACTCAAGGGGCCGGGTATCACCGACGTGGTGCAGGCGGCCGGCCAGTACTACATCGTGAAGGTGGAGCAGTTCCTCCCGGCCCAGCTGGAGGCTTTCGACAAGGTCAAGAACCAGGTCCAGTCCGATGCGCTCCAGGCCAAGAAGTCGGGCGTGGTGCAGCAGACCGTCGACAAGCTCATGAAGGACGCCAAGGTCACGGTTCCCGCCGGCAGCGAGCTCAGCTACGACAACCCCGTCGTCGCCAAGATCGGTGACTCGACCATCACCGCTGCCGACCTCGACCAGGCGACGTACACCAACCCGCAGATCCAACAGGCCCTGTCGCCCCAGAGCGCCAGCCTGGTGACGCAGTTCTTCAAGCCCGCCGTGCTCGGTCAGATGATCGATACCTACGTGGCCTACCAGGGCGCGCAGAGCCTCAAGCTCCCGCTCGTCGGGACCAAGCAGATGGTCGCCCAGGCGGCGCTGAACTACGTCTCGCGCGACGCCAAGGCGTCTCAGGACGCCATGACGAAGTACTACGACAGCAACAAGTCCTCCTTCACCATCCCGGCGGAGGCGGACGCGACCCGCATCGACTTCACCAAGCAAGCCGACGCAGAAGCCTTCCGCAAGGCGCTGCTGAACGGGCAGGCGGTCGACGCGGCCGCCAAGGCCGACAGCGGCACCGTGAAGAACCTGGGCACCGTGAAGCCGGGCGACCTGGTGACGGAGCTCGACGCCGCGCTGTTCAAGACCAACGCCTTCACGTCGCTCCCCAACAGCAAGCAGGGCATCTCCGACGTACTGGCCCTGACGCAGCCCGTCTCGAACGGCAGCGGCAGCTCCGGCAGCGCGAGCGGCAGCAGCTCCGGCAGTAGCGGTTCGAGCAGCAGCGGTTCGGCCGGCGCCTCCTCGAGCTCGAACGCGGGCGGCGAGGCGGGCTCGAGCAGCTCGCAGCCGCAGACCAAGACGAGCTACGTGGTGCTGCTCGCGGTCCGCACGCCGCAGCGCACGCGCAGCTTCACCGAGGTCAAGGATCAGGTCCAGCAGGCGGTGCTCTCCAACCAGCAGCAGCAGCTCCGCAACGACTGGCTCAACAAGATGAAGAAGCAGATCAAGGTCGAGAACGACCTGGCGAAGGTGCAGCAGGAGATGCAGGCCAAGCTGAAGGCGCAGCAGCAGAAGTCGGCGGCCGGCAGCGGTTCGAGCGGCAGCAGCGGCAGCTCCGGCGGGGCGTCCTCCGGTACCCCCTCGAGTGGCGCCGGTTCGAGTGGGAGCGGTTCGAGTGGGACCAGCTCGAGTGGGAGCACCTCGAGTGGGAGCACCTCGAGTGGGAGCACCTCGAGCGGGAGCAGCTCGAGCGGCGGTGCCTCCTCGGGCTCCTCGTCCGGCGCGTCGAGCTCCGGCTCGTCCTCCGGTTCGTCTGGCTCGGGTTCGTCCGGCTCCGGTTCGTCCTCCTCCGGCACGACCAGCGGCTCAGGCAACTGACGGCAACGCGGCGGGCGGCCCTCTAGGACCGCCCGCCGCTCCTGAAGACGCAACGATAAGACGGCAACGATAGAGGCAACGATAGAGGCAACGATGCGAGGTGGTTCACGGATGCCCAGAGCCCTTCTGAGCGTGTCGGACAAGCGCGGCGTGGCGGACTTCGCCCGCGGCTTGAGCGCGCTCGGCTACGAGATAGTGTCGACCGGCGGCACGCTGGCCAGCTTGCGGCAGGCGGGCGTCGAGGCCGTGGCGGTCGCCGACGTGACCGGCTTCCCCGAGATCCTGGACGGCCGCGTCAAGACGCTGCACCCCAACATCCACGGCGGCCTGCTGGCCCGCCGCGACGAGGCGCACCTGGCGGAGCTCCGCCGGCACGGCATCACGCCCATCGACGTGGTGGCGGTGAACCTCTACCCGTTCCGCGAGACCGTGGCCAGGCCGGACGTGACCTGGCAGGAGGCGCTGGAGAACATCGATATCGGCGGGCCCACGATGGTGCGGGCAGCGGCCAAGAACCACCCGTCGGTGCTGGTCGTCGTCGACCCAGACGACTACGAGAGCGTGTTGTTGGCGCTCGAGAAGGGCGCGGACGAGGACCTCCGGCGGCGCCTGGCGCGCAAGGCGTTCGCCCACACCGCCGCCTACGACGCCGCCATCGTCGCCTGGATGGAGCGGGACCAGGTGTTGCCCGAGCACCTCGACGTGGCGCTGGAGCGGGTGGAGGAGCTCCGCTACGGCGAGAACCCGCACCAGCAGGGCGCGCGCTACCGCGAGGTGGGCAAGCGCGGTTGGTGGGACGGCGTCACCCAGCACTCCGGGATGGCGCTCTCGTACCTCAACCTGTTCGACGCCGAGGCCGCCTGGCGGCTGGCGTTCGAGCTGGGGGCCGGCCGGGCCGCGGTCATCGCCAAGCACGCCAACCCCTGCGGCGCCGCCGTGGCCGACGACCTGGCCACGGCCTACGCCGCCGCCTTCGAGGCCGACCCCAAGTCCGCGTTCGGCGGCGTGGTGGCGTTGCCGGGCGGCGTTGACCTGGCGCTGGCGCAGAGGATCGTCGGCAACCCCAAGGCCGACGTGCTGATCGCGCGCGAGTACGCGCCGGAGGCGCTCGAGCTGTTCGCCCGCAAGCGCAAGAACATGCGGGTGCTGCAGGCGGAGCCGCCCGGCCCCCGCGGCCTCGAGCTGCGCCGCGTGGACGCGGGGTTCCTGGTGCAGCAGCCGGACCCGGTGGCGGTCGACCGCGCCGCCTGGCGCGTGGTCACCAGGGCCCAGCCGACCGAGGCGCAGTGGCGCGACCTGGAGCTCGCCTACCGGGTGTGCGCCTACACCACCTCCAACGCCATCGTCTTCGCCGCCGGCGGCAGCGCGGTGGCGGTGGGGGCGGGGCAGCAGAGCCGCGTCGATGCGGTGGAGATCGCGGCGAAGAAGGCGGCGGGCCGCGCCGCCGGCGGGGCCTGCGCCAGCGATGCCTTCTTCCCCTTCCGGGACGGGGTGGACGCCGCCGCCGACGCCGGTGTGAGCGCGGTGGTGCAGCCCGGCGGCTCCATCCGCGACGAGGAGGTCATCGCGGCCGCCGACGAGCGCGGCCTGGCGATGGTGCTTACCGGGGAGCGCCACTTCCGGCACTGAGCCCCGCGTCCGCGCCTACCAGATTCCGCGCCTACCAGATGTTGTATTGCGCGTGAAGAAATCGGCCAGATGAAGCACTCGGGCCCTTGAAGGTAGGGGGCCCGAGTGCTAGTCTACGAGGACGGAGATGGTGCGGATGCGAAGGCCATGGTGGGCGGAGTGCACGCTGCTGGAACCCTGTGAAATCCGCTATCGCGACCACATCTTGTATCTAGCTACGCTCTGACAAGCAGTATCTAGCACTATCAAGCATGGGGTGGCGGGAGTGCCGCCCCCGACCGAGCCGGTAGGCAACTCGGGCGCCCGCGTGCGTTCTCGGGGTTGGGAGGACTATTGTGGCCAGGGCAGACAGATCCCATGCGGAGGGCGTTCTCGCCGGTTTCGACGACCACGCCCGCGCGATCGCGAAGCGGCAGTACTTCCAGCCAGGCGATGCCTCGCTAGAGGACATGTTCGCCCGGGTCGCGAGCTGGGTCGCCAGCCCCGAGCCGGAGGAGGCGCGCGCCGAGATGGCGGAGCGCTTCTACGACCTCATGATCGAGCGGCGCTTCTGCCCCGGCGGCCGGGTCCTCGCCGGCGCCGCGACAGGGCACGGCAACGTGTTGAATTGTTTCGTCCAGGACGGCTCTCCCGAGGATGCCGGGAGCACCTCCTGGGTGCTGCGACTGGCCACCAAGCTGGCGCTCGTCACCAAGGTCGGCGGCGGGAACGGCCTCAACCTGGACCCCATCCGTCCCAAGCGCGCTTTCGAGGGTCGCAGCGGCCGGCTCTACCTCACTATCGACCCCTCGCACGACGACTACGAGAAGGTCCGCAGCGGCACCTTCTTCGACCTGGTGCGCGGCGAGTACGTCACCCGCGGCTACCGCAGCGCCGCCTTCGTGGAGCGTCGCGACGCGCCGTCGGGCGTGCAGCTCTTCGCCGTAGGCGACTCGGTGGAGAGCATCTGGCACAGCGGCAGCGAGATGATCGAGGGTCTGCTGCGCGGCGAGGACGTGCTGCTCGACCTCAGCGACCTGCGTCCCGAGGGAACGCCGGTGAAAGGGTCGGGCGGAAGCTCCAGCGGGCCGTCGAGCTTCGCGGTCGAGGTGTTCGACAACTTCGCCATGTGGGCCTCGCTGGGCGGAGCGGAGCACGCGGGGCCGGTGGCGACGCTCAGGTACGTGTTCGCACCGACGCTCCGCGTGATCCGTCAGGGCGGATGCTTGCACCCGGACACCCTGGTGAGCACCAGCCGCGGCACGCTGCGGCTCTCGGAGCTGGTCGACGGCTACCAGTACGGCTGGCAGGAGCACAAGCTCAAGGTCGCCACCGACGAGGGGTGGAAGGACAGCCCGCGGGGCTTCAACAACGGCAACGCGCCAACCTTGACGGTGACGCTGGCCAACGGGCAGACGTTGCAGGGCACGCCCAACCACCGCCTCAAGGTGATGCGCCCAAGCGGTCAGCGCGTGTGGGTCCGGTTGGAGGACCTGCAGCCGGGCGACAGCGTCATCCAGGTGCTGGACCAGCACACGGGCGCGCCCGTGCTGCTCCGCTCGGTTCCGGTGCCGCACCACAATGCCGACGTCGTGGAGACCCCCGAGGTTCTGAGCGAGCGGCTGGGCTTCTTCCTGGGCTACCTGTGGGGTGACGGGTTCGTGAGCGAAGGGCGCATCGGGCTGTCGGCGGCGCACGGCTCGCCGATGATGGCGGAGGCGCCCAGGCTCTTCCGCGAGCTGTTCGCCCTCGAGGCCCGGCTGGAGCAGAAGGACGACGATGCCAGCGCCATCTTCGTGGTGCGGTCCGCGCACCTTGCCGCGTGGCTTGCGGCCAACGGCCTCACCAAGGGCAAGGCGCGCGGGCTGGAGCTGCCGCGGGCGGTGCGCTCGGCGCCCAGGCCTGTCGTCGGTGCCTTCCTCAGGGGCCTGTTCGAAGCGGACGGCACGCTGATCCATGGCTACCCCACCCTCTCTACCGCCTCGGAGCGGCTGGCGCAGGACGTAGCGGTGATGCTCGCCGGGCTCGGCATCCCCAGCACCCAGCGTGGGGTGGCGCCGCGCCATGACCGCCTGTCCCGGTACGGCGTGCACCACGTCCGCGTGGTGAGCAGCAAGGGCCTGGAGCGCTTCGTGGAGCGCGTAGGCTTCGTCCTCGGCTCGCGGCTCGAGCGCACCGCGCGCTTTCGGCCCGACACGTCCAGGGAGTCGGTGTGGGCGCTGCCGCACGCGCCGGCGCTGCTGGCGGGCGTCCACGCGGCGCTGCCTGCCGGCGCCAAGGGCCGACCCTCTCCGCACACCGAAACCCGCAAGGCGCTGGCACGGTACGTGCCCGGCGACCGCAAGCTCACGATCACGGGGTACGAGCGCCTGCGCGAGCGGCATGCCCTCGCGGACCTGCTCCCCGAGCTCGCCTACGACGAGTTCTACGTCCCGGTTCGCGCCGTGGAGGAAGGCGGCCGCGCGCTCACGCTCGATCTGTCGGTCAACGGCAACAAGACCTACCTCGCCGCCGGCTTCGTCACGCACAACACCCGTCGCGGCGCAGGCATGGCCACGATGTCTATCACCCATCCCGACGTCCGCGACTTCATAACCGCCAAGGACCTCGACCGCGAGCAGGCGGAGGGCGACATCAGCACCTTCAACATCTCGGTGCTGGTGGGCGACGCCTTCATGACGCAGAGCATCGCGCGCGAGGGCGGCGACGTGCTGGAGGAGATCGCCCGGCATGCCTGGCAGACCGGCGAGCCCGGGCTCATCTACGTCGACCGCATCAACGAGCACAACCCCATGCGCCAGGCGCTGGGAGACATAAAGTCGACCAATCCTTGCGTCACCGCCGACACCTGGGTGCACACCCACATGGGCGCGCGCCGCGTGCGCGACCTCGTCGGCCGAGATTTCTGCGCGGTAGTGGACGGCAAGCGCTACGGGCTGGAGTCGCAGGGCTTCTTCTCGACGGGCGTCAAGCCGGTGTTCAAGGTGCGGACCCGGCGCGGCTTCGAGCTGAGGCTCACCGCCGACCACCCGCTGCGCAAGGTGACGCGGATGACACGCGCCCGCCTGGAGAGCGAGTGGGTTCCGGTGGGCGAGCTGGCTCCCGGCGACCGTCTGGAGCTGGCGGACCAACGC
>DATFNF010000034.1:0-7962 GCA_035266525.1 Trueperaceae bacterium
AGGTAGAGCGGATACTTGAACGAGTTGAACTGGCTACCGATGGCCAGGTAGTTGAGCAGCAGCGCCAGCGCGAAGGCGATGGGGCCGTAGAGCAGCAGGTCGCCGAGGAGGTCGAAGGTGGCCCCCTGGATCTCGGTCACGCGACTGTCGAGGACGCCGGCGTCGCGCAGCTCCTGCCGTGCGGTGCTCTGCACGGCCGCGAGGGCCGTCCCGGGCGCCAGCGCCGCGGTGATCTCCGCGCTGTAGGCCTGGTCGGTGCGGTTGATGGTGGCCGGCGCGGCGCGTGTCTCGAAGTGCCCCACCGAGCCCAGCGTCACGTTGCCCTTGAGCGCGGGCGCGTACAGGGGCAGGCTGAGGAGGGCCTGCTCGTTGGCGAGCGCCCGCGGATCGGCCATCACCTGGATCGGGATCTCCACGCCGTTGCGGCGCATGGTGGCGGCCTTGGTGCCGACGTTGTAGGCGCGCAGCGCCTGGTAGACCTGCGCCCGGCTGAGACCCGTGCCGGCCAGCGAGGCGGCGTCCGCCACGAACACGCGCTCGGTGGAGCTGGAGGCGACGTCCGAGCTCACGTTGCGGAGCTGCGGGTCGTTCTGCAACACCGTCACCGCCTGGTTGGCGTGCTGGCGCAACAGGTCGAGGTTGGTCGACGACAGCGTGAGGTCGTAGCCGGCGTTGGTGGGCGCGTTGCTGGGGTCGACCGCGCCGACGGCGATGTTGATCTCCGGGTGGGCGGCGAAGAGCGTCCTGAGCTGGTCCTGGATGGTCACGCCGATCTCGTCGGTGGTGGCGTGACGCTGCGACTTGTCGACCAGCTGCACGGTGAGGGTGGCGTCCTCGGGCAGAGCCCCGCCGACCAGGGAGCCGGAGCCGACGGTGGTCTGCACGGTCTTCACCAGCGGGTTGGCCATGAGCGTCGACTCGATCTTGGTGGCCACCTCGTTGGTGCGGTTGAGGCTGGCGCCCACGGGCAGGCGTGCGTCGACCGTCAGCTGCCCGGAGTCGGACGGCGGCTGGAAGTTGAAGCCGATGCGCGGGAAGACCCAGAACAGGCTCGCGAACAGCAGCAGCGCCACCGTCAGGACGGTCCAGGAGCGGGGCAGCAGCCGCCTCAGGGCGGCCACGTAGGCGTCGCGGCCCTTGGCCACCAGGAAGTCGCCGACGTGGAAGAGGTTGAGGAAGAGCGCGCCCAGCCCTGCCGTGGTCACGCGCAGGAGCACGCGAAGCGCCACCAGCACGACCGGCAGCAACACCAGCAGGACCAGGGAACGCGCCCCCTGGGAGGGGTAGGCGACGCGGTACAGGCCCGCCCCGGCGGCCACGAAGATCAACCAGAACCAGGGGCTGCGCCAGAACCTCAGGCCCCATCGCAGATCGTTCCGGGAGCGGCGCGCCATCTCGGGGAACTCGCGCCAGGAAGGCGGGAAGGGGTCGGGCGACAGGGCCAGGCGCACCGTCAGGAAGAACATGGCCTCCAAGTAGCTGAAGGCGATGGTGGCGGCCATGGTGATGCCGAACTGGGCGAAGAACTGGCCGATGATGCCGGGCAGGAAGGAGATGGGCAGGAACACGGCCAGCAGCGACATGGTAGCTGCCAGCACGGCGGTGGATATCTCGCTGGCGCCCTTGAGGACCGCCTCCCTGCGCGCATAGCCCATCTCACGATAGCGGTCGATGTTCTCGGCCACCACGATGGCGTCGTCGACCACCAGCCCGATGGCGACGGTCAGGGCGAGCAGCGTGATGATGTTGAAGCTGTAGTGGAACAGCCAGAACATCACCAGCGCGCCCGACAACGCCACGGGGATGGCCAGCACCACCGCGAACACCGAGCCCAGCCTTCCCACGAACATCAGCACCACCAGCGACACCGCCAGCGCGGCGATGACCATCTCGTGGAGGGTGTCGTAGACGCTGGAGGCGACGTATGTGGTGGTGTCGCCCACGATCTGGGTGTGGTAGCCGGCCGGCAGTTGCAACTTGGCCAGGGTGGCCTTGAGTGCGTTGGCGGTGGCCACGGCGTTGCTGTCGGAGAGCTTGCGCACCTGCAACAGCACCACCGGCTCGCCGTTCAGGCGGGCGTAGGAGGTGGGCCTGGCGGTGGTGTCCCGCACGGTGGCGACGTCGGAGACGGTGAGCCCGCGCGTGGGATCGATGGGCATGTCGGCCACCTGCTGCAGGCTGGTCGGGGTGGAGCGGGCGGTGAGGAGCACGCGGCTGTTGGCGAAGTCGAGGCTACCGGCCGGCACGTCGAGGCCGGAGGCGCCGACGGCGCTGGCGACCTGCTGCGGCGTCAGGCCGTAGCTCGCCAGCTTGTTGGGGTCCAGCAGGACCTGCACCTGCTCCTGGGCCGGGCCGACCACGGTCACGTCGGCGACGCCGTCGACGCGCTCGATGGCCGGCTGGAGCGTGTTCTCGGCGTAGCTCTGCACCGCCATCAGGTCCTGCCCGGGCGCGGACAGCGCCACGCTGAGGATCGGCTGGTCGTTGGGGTTGAACTTCTGGACGGTGGGGTTGCCGGCTCCGTCGGGGAGCTGGTTGCCGATCTGGGCGATACGCTGGCTGACGTCGATGGCGGCCTGGTTCACGTCGGTGTTGACGTTGAACTGGGCGATGACGATGCTGTAGCCCTCGTAGGCGACGGAGCTCACCGAGCTGATGCCGGGCAGCGTGGTGAGCGCGCCCTCCTCGGGCTGCGCCACCTGGCGGGAGACCTCCTCCGGGCCGGCGCCGCTGTAGCTGGTCGTCACCGCGATCACGGGAACGGTGATGGGCGGGAACAGCTCGATCCCGCGGCTCACCACGCTGACGGCACCGAAGAGCATCAGGGCGCCGAACACGCTGATGGTCAGCACGTAGTTGTTGACGAAGAACTGGATCAGGCGTCTCATGGAGAGCCCTGGCTCTCGACCACCTTGACGTGCGCGCCCGGCAGGAGGTCGGACGGCACCGGCTCGATGACCTGCGCGCCGTCCGGCAGGCCCTGCACCGCGGCCTGGCCGCCCACCTCGGCGACCAGGTCCACCCTGGTCTGGACGGCCACGCCGTCCTTCGCCAGCAGCACGGTGCTCTCGCCGTTGTTCGTCTGGATGGCATCGGCGGGGATGAGCTGGCCGGAGCCCAGCGTGACCTGGTAGTTGAGCTGTGCCGTGGCGCCGGTGGGGATCCGGGTCTTGGCCGGGTAGAGACGCGCGGTCAACTCCACCAGCCGCGACGACCCCGGCACCTCGCTCGATCGGATGACCTGCGCGGCGTAGTCGAGGCCGCCGTAGCTGACGTAGACCAGGCCCTTGGCCGCGAGCTGCTGGGCGTCCTGGGGCGGCACGTCGAACTTGGCGAGCTGGGTGCCGGTGCTGACCAGACGGAACACGGTGCCGCCGGTGCCGACGAACTCGCCCTCGGAAACGCGCATGTCAGCGACGACGCCGTCGAAGGGGGCGGTGATGCTGGCTTCGCTCAAGGTGTGCTGCGCCTGGTCGAGCTGGATCTGCGCCTGTTGCACCTGGAGCTTCTGGAGCTGGAGATCGTCGGTCTGACCGCGCTTGGCCTGGTCGACCCCGTTCTGCGCCTGCTGGTAGGCCGACTTCGCCTGCGCCAGCTGGGTCTGCAGGTTGTCCAGGTCGGTCGCCGAGATGCCGCCTGCGGCATAGAGCTTGCGGCCGCTGTCGACCTGCTTCTGCGCGCCGTCGAGCTGCGACTGTGCCGCGGCGAGAGCGGCCTGCGCCTGCGTGAGCCCTTCGCCGGAGGACTTCTCCGCCTTGGCGAGGTTGATCCTGGCGCTCGCCAGCGCCGTCTGGGCGTTCTGCACCTGCAGCTCCAGCGAGGTCGTGTCGAGCTGGACGACGGTCTCGCCCGCCTTGACGGTGCTGCCCACGTTGTGCAGCACGCGGGCCACGCGGCCCGATGTGCCGGCGGCCACCAGCGAGCTCTTGTCGGGGTCCACGGTTACCGAGGCGCTGCGTTGGGCCGTGAGGTCGCCCTGCTTGGGGGTCACGACGCGCACGCTACGCACGTCGACGGGTTGCGAGCTGGGGGAGGCACTGGTGCCGGCGGTCTGGCCGGCGGCCGGCGCCGTCTGGTTGCCGCCGGCGCCGCCCGTGGCCTTCTTGCCGCCGCAAGCGGCGAGCGTCAGGGCGAGCGTCACGCTCAGGGCGAGGACGCCGAGGGCGCGCCGGGCTCGAGCCCGGCGGCTAGTGGCCATCGCCGCTCCCGTTCCCGCCCGGCTGCCCGCCGTCCGAGCCCCCGGGCGCCGCCGGCCCGAGGGGGCCGACGGTCGCGCTGAAATCGTAAACGGCCGGCCCGCCGAGCTGGACCTGCGTGCCCGACTGGAGCTGCAGCAGCGCGATGACATAGGCGTCTCGCGCCTGCAAGGCGCTGAGCTTCGCCTGGAGCTGGTCGAGCTGGGCCTTCTGGTACTGCACCTCGGGGATGAGGCCGGCGTTGAGCCGGTCGGAGGCGAACTTCAGGCTCTGGTTGGTGTTGGCGAGGCTGTCCTGCTGGATGCGCACGGTGTCGGCTGCGCTCTGCGCCTGCACCACCAGGTTGCGGGCCTGGATCTCCAGCCCCCGCTGGGCCTCGGCGACGAGCTTCTCGGTGGTCTGGAGCTGCGTCTTCGCCGACTCGATCTGGGAGGCCGAAGCGTAGCTGGGGTCGAGCAGCGACACGCCCAGCCGCGCCAGCACCAGCCCCTGCTGCGACTGCAACAGCTGCGGCGTGCGCGGCAGCGCTCGGATCGCCGCCTGAGCGTCCGGCACCGCCACCAGGAAGCTGTCCGGGATGGGCTCGAGCTGGGCGGGGTCGACCTTCTGCCCGATCAGCCCTTCGAGGTTGGCCACGGCCACGGCAAGGCTCTTCTGCGCGGTCTGCGCGTTCTTGTTGGCGTCGTCGAGCGACACCTGAGCGTTCTGCACGTCCAGGTCGGTGCCGCTGCCGTTGGCCTGACGGATCTTGGCGATCTGCACGGACGCCTGGCTCACCTCCACGCCCTTGTCCGCCACGGCCGCCTGCTCGCGCGCCTCCAGCACGCCGGTGTATCCCTGCGCGATCTGCACCAGGGCGTCGTCGTAGGCCTTCTCGAGCTGCGCCCGGTCGAGGGCGACGGCCTGCTGTGCCTTGGTCAGGTCCATCTTGAGGGCGAGCGGATCGCCCTGCACTCGCACCAGCTCGTTGCTGTCGTTGAGCAGCTCGAGCCGCTTGGTGACGGCGTCCGGCCGGCTCTGCGCGGCCAGCAGGGCGTCCTGGAACGAGAGGGCGTGGGCGACCGGCAGCAGCAACGGGAGCGCGCCCAGGAGCGCGAACATGAGGCGTTTCACGGCCTTACCTCCGACACGGGTTGGGGTACGAGGGGTTTCGCGTAGAAGCGGTAGTAGGCCAGCGTCTTGGCGAGCACGTCCTGACGCGCCTGCTGCAGGTCGAGGCGGGCCTGGGTGAGGTCGAGGGCCGCCTGCTGGGTCTCCAGCGGCGTGCCGAGGCCCAGCGCCTGGCGCGACTGGTCTTCCTGCAGCGTGGTCTGCGCGTCGGACACCTTGCGCTGCGCCAGCGCCAGCGCGCGCCTCGCCTGCGCCAGATCGTTGTCGAGCGATGCCTTCTGCACGCCGGCGCCCTTCTGGGCGGCATCGACCCCGTCCCTGGCCGCCCGCAGCTGGGCGCGGGTGGCGTCCAGCCCGTCGAGCACGCCGGGGGAGATGGTCACCGACACGCCGATCTGGAAGCTCCCGTTGATCTGGTTCTGCGGGAACGCCGTTCCGGGGGTCTGGAAGTCGTAGCTCACCTTGGGCTGCAGGGTGCGCGAGTCGATGGAGACGCCGACGCTGTCCTTGTTGTCGACGTTCCAGGTGTAGCCCGCCTGCACCACCGGGTACACCGAGCGGGTGGCGTTCGCGACCGAGACCCCGGCGAGCTCGGCGGACAGGCGCGCCTTCTGTACCGACAGGGCGGTCCCGTCGGGTACGGCCAGCGACAGCGCCTCCACGTCGGGTGGCGTGGCCCCGCCCACCAGACTCTGCAGCGTGGCCTGGGCCACCGAGAGGCTGCCCTGTGCGTTGGCGACGTACTGCTTCGCCTGCTCGAGCCCGGTCTCGGCGCTGCGCAGGTCGCGGTCGCTGGCGGCGCCCTTGCTGGCCCGCAGGCGGGTGGCGTCGAGCGCCGCCTGGGAGACCTGCTCGCCCTGGCGGGCCGACGCCAGCGACTCCCTGGCGAGCTGCACGCCGTACGCGGCCTGCACGGCCTGGGCCTGCAGGCCGGTGAGCGCGTCGTCGTAGTCGAGCTGCGCCTGCTGCAGCTGGATACGGCTCTTGTTGGCCTGGTCGGCGGTGTCGCCGAAGAGCCAGGGGCGCAGGGTCACGTCGGCGGAGATCTGGCCGCCGTTCGCCGGCAGGGGCTGCACTCCCGGCGTGACCGGGTCGGTGTCGACCGGGTTGTTGTCGAAGTGCGAGTAGCCGCCGGTCGCCTGGAGCGACACCGGGTCGTAGGCGGCGTGGAGCGCTGCCTTGGCCGAGGCCACGCTCTCGGCCGACGCTCGGAGCGAGGGGTACCCCGCCAGGGGGGCGAGGAAACGTTGCAGCTCGGCGCTCGCGGCGCTGTCCGGAGCGGTCTGGCCGGCGGTCGCGCCGGACGCGTCGCCCGTTGGCGTGCCGCCGCCGGCGCCCTGGGCGCCGGCGAGCGTCGGGGCCGCTAAGAGCAGGCCCGCCACGAGCGCGAGGAAGGAGGTCCGCATGGCAGCGATCATTCGTCGAGGAGCGTCTTCTGGATACGCACGAGCGTCACCAGATCCTCGGTGCTGAGGCGTTCCATGCTGTCGGCCGTGGCGGACAGCCAGGCCTCCTGGATCTCTCCCAGCGTCCGGCGGCCGCCGGGCGTGAGCTCCACCCGGACGCGGCGCCGGTCGCTGGGGTCGAGCGCGCGCGTGAGGAGGCCGCGTTCCTCGAGGTCGCCGATCAGGACCGATATCACCGACGGAGGCGCGTCGAGCTGATGCGCCAGCTCCTTGGGGTAGGTCGCTTCCTCGCCCACCAGCGCCAAGGCGAACGCCTGCACGGGGCGCAGGCCCAGCGGTGCGAACGTCCGCTCCGCGACTTGACGTTGCACGCGCATGAAGCGGAACATGGTCTCCTGGAGCTCAGCGATGAGCGCTGCGCGACTGTGTGTCGCGGAGCCCGTCATGGGGCGCGCCCCGAGCCCGCGCGCGGTGATCGGGCGCGGACGCCAATAGTTGAGTGGTCTGAACAATTGAGCATAGCCAACTTTCGATTCTAGCAAACGAATGCGCGGGGCGTGGCGGGCTCGCTCGGCTACTCGTCGAGCAGCCGCTCGACGATCACCACGTCGCGCCAGGCCCCATCCAGGCGGCCGTGACGGCGGTAGGTCCCGACCTCGCGGAAGCCTTGGCGCGCCAGCAGCCGACGGGAGGGGGCGTTCTCGACGAACACGCGTGACACCAGCTTGCGCAGGCCGGCGGCCAGGGCGGCCTCCGCCAGCGCGTCCAGCGCAACCCCGCCGAGCCCGCGGCCGCGCGCCTCGCGCGCCACGTAGACGGAGAACTCCGCGATGTCGCGGTAGCAGTCGCGGGGCCGGTACTCGGAGCACGCCGCGAAGGCCCGCACGGCGCCTCCCTCGCGCACCACCACCACCGGATGCCCGCTCCGCAGCCAGCCTTCCACCTCCCGCGCGCTGCGACGGCGGGTCTCGAAGGTGGCCAGACGATCGTCGATCCCCTGGTTGTAGATGCGGGCGATGGCCGCGCAGTCGCTCTTCCTGGCGGGCTCGGCGAGAGGGTCCACGACGCTCCTCCGGGATATCCTGCCAACGAGTGTGACGCCTTCAGGACCTGCCCGCAAGGGCCCGCCGGCGGCGGCAGCCGGAGGGCCGCAGGTGGGCTCCCGGCCCGCTCCGGGACGGTGATGACGGTTCTGCATATCTCCTGCACACGGCCCTCGCGACTCCTGCACGCAGGCGGGCGAGGCTTGG
>DATFNF010000035.1:0-43636 GCA_035266525.1 Trueperaceae bacterium
GCCGGAAGGCCGTCTCCAGCCTGCCCGTCGGCTGGACGACCGGTGGCAGCCCCTGGGAGACGTGGTCGACCACGCGGTGCCGCGGGATGTCGGTCCCCACCACGGCGACGAGGACGAGGAGCAGGACCAGCACCAGGGTGAACGGGCGTACGCCTCGTGAGCGAGGACGGCCGCTCTCACCGGCCTCGGCGCCGGTCCAGTCCGCGCCGTCCGGCGGCGGGATAGCGTCGCCCGCCGCCGCCTCCGGGGGCGCACCGGGCCCCTCCGGCCGCACCGGGAGGCCGGAACCGCCCCCGGCGGCGGCACGCTCGCCGGAGCCGTCCGGGGCCGGCGGCGCCCCCTCCGTGCCCGGGCGCTCGCGTCCCTCGCCCGGGTCACGCTCGTCGTGCGGCATGCCGCCATTATGCGCGTTCGGGAGCGCCCTGCCGTCCCACGGCACGACAGCGCGCGCGTGGGGCGGGGCGGGTGCGGCGAGGCCGGGCCGCGGCGGTATCATGGCCCGCATGACGCGTCACGTAGACCAACGCGGCGAGACCGACTACCAGGCCCAGCTCGCGGCCATCGGCCGCGAGCTGGGCCGTTGGGAAGGCCCCGTCGTCCTCATCAGCCACGTCGATCCGGACGGCGACGCCTTCGGCAGCACGCTCGCCTTGAAGCGGGCCCTCGAGGCGCTCGGAAAGCGCGCCCTGCTGCCGTTGGAGCCGCCCCGCTTCCTCGCCTTCCTGGCCCGTGACGGCGAGCTCAGCCCGCCGCTGACCGAGCTGCCCGCCGACTGCCTGCTGGTGATCCTGGACGCCGCCGACAGGGAGCGCGCCACCGGGGCGCCGCTGCTCGGCGCAGCCATGACCATCAACATCGACCACCACGGCACCAACGACCGTTTCGGCGACCTGTCCCTGGTCGAGCCCGGCAAGGCGGCGACCGCGCTCATCGTCAAGGACCTGCTGGACGCGATGCGCTTCCGCTGGACCGTGGACGTGGCTACGCCCTGCCTCACCGGCATCCTCACCGACACCGGCAACTTCCGCTTCGGGAACACCGATCGCACGGTGCTCGAGGCCGCCGGCGCCCTGATCGACGTGGGGATCCCCTACGCCGAGCTGACCGACCGCCTGCAGTGGCGCCATCCGGACTACTTCCGGATGCTGGGCGAGGTCATGCAGACCGTCGACTTCCACCTGGAGGGCAGGCTGGTGACGGCGTGCCTCACCGGCGCCATGCGGGAACGCATCGGCGAGAGCGACGACGACTCGGACGACTTCGTCGGCCTCATCCGTTACGCCGAGGGCTCGAAGGTGGCGGCCCTGCTCAAGGAGCGGCCGGGCGGCGTCAAGCTCAGCGTGCGCAGCCGGGACGGCGTGTCGGCTCAGGCGATCTGCCTCGAGCTGGGCGGCGGCGGGCACGTCGCGGCGGCCGGCGCAACGGTGCACGGCGACCTGAAGGAGGCCGAGCGCCTGCTCATCGCGGCCACCGAGCGCGAGCTCGCCCGCCACCCCGCCTGAGCGCCGCCTCGAAGCGGCGAGCCCGGCGGGCCGGCGCGTCCGGCGGGGCCCCGGTCCGTGGGGCCCCGGTCCGTGGGGCCCCGGTCCGTGGGGCCCCGGTCCGTGGGGCGCGGCCGGGTCAAGGCGCTCCGCCGTAGCGGGCGGCGATGTCGGCGGCGTCCGCCGCCAGGCGCGGCAGGGCGTCCAGGCGGATACCGTTCGCGCGGCCGCGCGCGGCGAGCCAGGCAAGGACCTGCTCGCTGGGCAGGTTGCCCACCAGCGCGTCGCCAGCGAAGGGGCACCCGCCCACGCCGGAGAGCGCGCCCTCGAACCAGCGCACGCCCGCGTCCAGGCCAGCCGCCACCAGCGGCCGCCAGCGGTCCGGCCGCGCGTGAAGGTGCAGTCCCAGCGCCTGCACGTCGGGGATAGCCCGCAGCACGGCTCCGACGGTAGCGGCGTCGGCACGCCCCACGGTGTCCGCCAGGGCGATCCGGTCCACGCCCTGGTCGCGCAGCCGGGCCACGGCCCGGGCCGTGTCTTCGGGACGCCAGGGCTCGCCGTAGGGGTTGCCGAAGCCCATCGACAGGTACACCACGAGCGACAGGCCGCCGTCGCGGGCCGTCGCCCGCAGGGATGCCACCAACGGCCAGGAGTCCACCAGCGGGCGGCCGAGGTTGCGCCGTTGGAAGGTGTCGTTCACCGACAGCGGGAAGCCCACGCTGGTCACGCCCACCGTGGCCAGTGCCCGTTCCAGCCCCCGCTCGTTGCCGACGATGCACAGGAAGTCGGCGTCGTGGGGGCGCGGCAGTGCCTCGAGCACGGCCTCGGTGTCCGCGAGCTGCGGCACGGCACGGGGCGACACGAACGAGCCCAGGTCGAGGTGCCGGAAGCCCGCCTCCAGGAGCGCCCGCAGGTGCCCCCGCTTGCGCTCCACCGGGATCGTCCCGGCCAGGCCCTGCCAGGCGTCGCGTGGGCACTCCACCCAGGTGAGCGCTGGCCCGGCCCCGGCCTGCTCGCTGCCGGCGGGGTGGGCGTCGGGGGGCGTCACGCCCGGAGTCTAACGCAGCTCCCGGGCAGCTCCGCCGCGGACACCCGTCCGCTGCCGGGTGCGCTGCGGCGCGGGGCGCCGCCCGACCTATACTGGACGCCGTGCTGCGTACGCTGGAGCTGCGCGATTTCGCCATCGTCGATGCGCTCGAGCTGGAGCTGGCGGGGGGCTTCAACGCCCTGACGGGCGAGACCGGCGCGGGCAAGTCGATCCTGGTGGACGCCCTCTCGCTGTTGAGCGGCGGCCGCGCCGACGGCGGCATGATCCGCGCCGAGCGCGAGGCCGCCCTGGTGCAGGGCGCGTTCGAAGGCGCCAGCTTCACCAGCGCCGCCCGGCGCCTGGCGCGCAACGGCCGCCACAGCGCCCGCATCGACGGGGAGATCGTCACCGTCGCCGAGCTCGCCGAGCGCAGCGCCCGGTTGGTCGCGATCTTCGGCCAGCACGGCGCTGCCGACCTGATCCGCGGCGCCGAGCAACGGGCCCAGCTCGACCGCCTGCTCGACGCCGACGCCCGAGCCGAGCTGCAGCGCTACCGGGACGGCTACCGCCGCCTCCAGGAGGCGACCCGCCGCCTCGCGGAGCGGGCCGAGGCGTCCCGGGAGCGAGCGCGTCGGGTCGACATGCTGCGCTTCCAGGTCGAGGAGATCGACGCGGCGACCCTCTCCCCCGGCGAGGACGAGCGGCTCGAGGCCGAGGCCGAGGCGCTGCGCCATGCCGAGCGGATCCGCCTCGGGGCGTCGCGTGCGGCCGACGAGCTGACCGAGGTGGACGGCTCGGCCACGGAGCGGTCGGCCGCGGCGCTCGCCGAGCTGCGCAGCGCGGCGCGTCACCAGCCCTCGCTGGACGCCCTGGTGCGCGACCTGGAGGAGGCCGTCTCGGGGCTGCAGGCGGTGGCGAACGAGGTCGAGGGCTTCCTCTCCGGCTTCGAGGCCGACCCCGCCCGGCTCGACGCCGTGCAGGCGCGCCTGGCCCTCATCGAGGCCCTGCGGCGCAAGTACGGCGCCAGCTTGGACGAGGTGCTCGCCTACCGCGCTTCGGCGGCCGAGGAGCTGGACCGGATCGCTGGCGCCGAGCAGGACACCCGCGCGCTGGAAACCGAGGCCGCGGCGCTCTCGCAGGAGCTGGCCGACGGAGCGGCGCGCCTGAGCGGATCCCGCAGGCGCGCCGCCGAGACCCTCGAGCGTCGCATGCTGCCCCTGCTGGCCGAGCTGGGCATGGAACAGGCGCGCTTCGAGGTCGAGCTCCGGACCGAGGACGAGCTGCACCCCTCCGGGCAGGACGCGGTGCGCTTCCTGTTCGTGGCCAATCCCGGCGAGCCGCTGGCGCCGCTGGCCGCGGTCGCGTCCGGCGGGGAGCTGTCGCGCGTGATGCTGGCGCTGAACCTGGTGACCGGCAGCGAGGTGCCGGTCCTGGTCTTCGACGAGATCGATGCCGGCATCGGCGGCCGCACCGCGCGCTCGGTGGGTGCGCTGCTCCGCCGGCTGTCGGAGCGGCACCAGGTGCTGGTGGTCACCCACCTGCCGCAGGTCGCCGCCTTCGCCGACGCGCAGTACTCGGTGACCAAAGAGGTCACGGGGGACCGCACCGTCACACGGGTGACGCCGCTCGGCGAGACGGCCCGCCGGGAGGAGCTGGCGCGGATGCTCTCGGGCAAGGTGACCCCTACCTCCCTGCGGCACGCCACGGAGCTGCTCGAGCAAGCGACGGGCCTGGGGAGCGAGTGACGATGGCGTGTCCCGGACGGCATCGAGGCTGACGTCCGTCGGCGTCACCGCAGCCCCCTACAAGTGCGCTAGACTGCTGCAAGGAGTTGATCGGTGGACGCAGAAGGACGCCTCGAACGCACACCCTGTCCCGAGTGCGGCAGCCAGGACACCATCACTTATCATTACACGGAGGGCTTCACAGAGCTCGAGTGCCGGGCGTGCGGTTACCGTTCGGATGCCGAGGAGCTGAGCGCGTTGCAGCGCTACGGCGGCACCTTGCTGGAGTCAGCGGATGGCGAGGGCGAGCTTCCGCCGGTACCCATGCCCACGATGAAGGCCTGATCCTGTGAACGGCGACCGACCCACCCCCGCCGAGCGAACGGCTGCGGGTGCGGCGGGCGTCGGCGGTTCCGGACGGACCAACCATCAACCCGGCACCACGGCCGACCAGGCCGGAGGGCGCGTCGTTCCGTCAGGCGCGCCCGTGAAAGGAGAGGCTATGGACGTCAAGGTGGTCCTCAGCTCGGACGAGATCATCCGGGGGCTCAAGCACTATCGGCGCATCGCCAAGCAGGATCTCCTCCGTTCAGCCGAGACCGACCAGCCGGACGCGTTCCGCCGCCACGCGGAGGCGCGGCGCATGGTCTACGCCCACCTGACCGAGATCGCCCAGAGCCAGAGCCCGGCAGACGTCGTGCGCGAAGCGCTGCGCCGCTACCAGGAGCTTCCCTTCGTCACCGGCACCGACGAGACCGACTTCACCGAGATCAAGGGTCAGGAGAACGCGCTGGAGAACTTCTTCCTGATGATCGGCCTGGAGCCGAAGGTCCGGCGCGAGGTCCGGAGCCAGCGCCCGCCCCTCGACAACGTCCCGCGCTGACCCCGGGAGCCTGGGTCGCCCACGCGGCGGGCGCCCGGAGCGGCGTGTTATGACTGGTCCGTGACGCTGCAGGAGCTGGAGCAGGAGGCGGGCGAGCGCCCGGTCGCGCTCCAGGAGCTGTCGCACAACCTGGTCTTCGGGGAAGGCAACCCCGACGCCCGGCTGATGCTCGTCGGCGAGGCACCGGGCGAGGAGGAAGACCGCGCCGGACGTCCGTTCGTGGGGCGGGCGGGGCAGCTCTTGGATCGCGTGCTGGCGAGCGTCGGCCTCGACCGCGACGACATCTACATCACCAACATGGTCAAGTTCCGTCCGCCCGGGAACCGTAACCCGCGCCCCGAGGAGATCGCGGCGAGCGAGCCGGTGCTGCTGGAGCAGATCCGGCTGATCCGGCCGCAGATCATCGCCACCCTCGGCAACGTACCCACCCAGTACTTCCTCGGAACCAAGGACGGCATCACCCGCACCCACGGCAAGTGGTTCGAGTGGCAGGGGCTGCGCGTGTTCCCCCTCTACCATCCCGCCTACCTGCTCAGGAACCCGAGTCGGGAACGCGGCGGGCCGAAGTGGCAGACCTGGCAGGACATGCAGGAGCTGGTGCGGGTGCTCGCCAGCCTGCCCGTCAAGGCCGCGGGGCTGCACATCGACACGGCGCACCAGGAGGGGCTGTTCTGACACGCCCGACGGACCCGCGCTTCATGGGCCTGGTGCACGCGCTCCGCGCGTCGGCCGAGGCCGCGCTGGGCGACGACGACGGCCCGTTGCGCACCGCCGCCCCGGCCGACGGCGTACGCGGCGCCCAGGCCGCCCGCCGCAGCCTCGAACTCCTGGAGATGCTCCGGGAGCGTACGGCCGGGAACCTCACCGAGACCGAACGCGACACCCTCTGGACGGCCCTGCGGGTGCTGCGGGCCCGCCTGGGAGGGGCGGCCGGTGAAGCCGCGCCGCGCGCGAGCGCAGCCGGCGACGCCGAGCCGCTGCCGATGGCGCGGGGCCCGACCGCCCGCGAGCCGGAGCCCGACGCGTGAGGGCGCTGGTCCAGCGCGTGACCCGCGCCTCGGTCGAGGTGCAGGGCGAGGAGGTCGGCCGTGTCGGCAACGGCTTCCTGGTGCTGCTGGGCGTCGCGCCGGGGGACGACGAGGCGGTCGCCGAGCGCCTGGCCGACAAGGTTCGCAAGCTGCGCGTGTTCGAGGACGACGCGGGACGCATGAACCGCTCCCTGCAGGACGTGGGCGGCGGGTGCCTGGTCGTGAGCCAGTTCACCCTCTACGGGGACGCCCGCAGCGGCAACCGCCCCGGCTTCACCGGGGCGGCGCCGCCGGAGCGCGCCGACGCGCTGTATCGGCACTTCGTGGCCGCGCTCGCGCGGGAGGGCGTGCCGGTGGCGACCGGCAGCTTCGGCCGGGAGATGCGGGTCGAGCTGGTCAACCGCGGGCCGGTGACGCTATGGCTCGACTCCCGGGAGCTCTTCGGCCCCGCCTGAGCTCACCCCGGACCGCGCCCCTCAGGGAGCGGACAGGCGGACCGTGGCGACCGGATCGGCCCAACCGTAGACGGCGGCATCGACATCGCCGCTGCCCGTCAGGCCCTTGCTCACCGTGACGACGCCCTCCGCCATGGCGGGGTGGCGCACGCCGGCGCTGCCGCAAGGCGGGCCGGGGATGTCGCGGCAGGACTCGGTGTTGGCCTCGCTGCCCGCGTCCAGCGCGCGCACGGTCCCGTCATAGAGGTCGATGGGCGTGCTCATGGCGTCCGCGGGCCCCATCGTGCCAGAGCCCATCGCGTCAGAACCCATCGCGTCAGAACCCATCGCGTCAGAACCCATCGCGTCAGACCCCATCGCGTCAGACCCCATCGCGTCGGAAGCGGAGCTCGCGCCCATGGTGTCGGATGCCGCGCCGCTCGCGCCCATGGTGTCGGAGGCCGCGCCGCTGCCACCCGCCATCGCCAGGTCCGCGCCGTAGTAGAAGACGGTGTCGTTGGTCGTGACCAGCATCCCGAAGGCAGACAGCAGGGGGTGGGCGTCGTCGACCCGCACGTGGAGCGTCACGCTCCTCCCGGGGGCCAACGGGCCGCTGGCAACGGCGTAGTCCAGGATGGCGGTGTCGACCCTGGCAACCGTGACGAGGTCGCCGGTCATGCCGTCCTCCGCCAGCGGGACCAGCTCCGGATACGCGGGCACGCCCAGCGCGAACGGGGCGTAGGCGCGGCTGTGCGAGAGCAGCACCGGCGCGGCGAACGTCTGGTGGCTGGTGGTGTTGGCGATGGTGACGGAGACCGTGTGGGCGCGCATGGCGTCGGCGCCCGCGGCGTTCATGGCGCCGTTCACGGCGCCCTGCGCTGCGGCCACGGACCATGCCGCCAGCGCGCCCAGCATGAGACCGAACAGGACCCTTCTCAAAGCTCTCACCCTGCCTTTCGGATGCGAGCCTAGACGGCGGAGCTGGCGCCGACGTCACGACCGTTCACCGAACGGTCACGAGGACGCAGCCGCCAGGTCGAAGGTGAAGCGGCTCCCCTCGCCGGGCCGGCTGGCGACCTCGAGGGTGCCACCGTGAAGCTCCACCACGCGCGCGGCGATCGCCAGGCCGAGCCCGGCCCCTTCCTGGCCGCGCGCGCCGGTCCTCACCTGGTAGAAGCGGTCGAAGATGCGCGCCTGGTGCTCGGGCGCGATGCCCTCGCCGGTGTCGCACACGCTCACGCAGACCCGGCCGCCGCGACCGGCGCGGATCGCCACCCGCACCTCGCCGCCGGCCGGCGTATGGCGCAAGGCGTTGTCGAGCAGGTTGGAGAGCGTCCGCTCGATCAGCCCGAGGTTGCCGCGGACGAACGGCAACCCCTCCGCGGCATCGACCGCCAGGCGCACGCCCAGCGCCTCGGCCCGCGGACGTTCCTTGCCTACCGCGTCGGACACCAGCTCCGCGAGCGGGAACGCCTCGGGCTCCCACGGCGCCTCCTCGCCTTCGAGGAGAGACAGCTCGAAGAGCTGGTCGACGAGGCGGCCCAAGCGTTCGCTCTGCGCCTGCGCGGAGGCCAGGAAGGCCTCGCGCTCCTCCGCGCTCAAGGCGTCGGCCTTGAGCGCGAGCGTCTCCAGGGCACCCCGCAGCGCGGCCAGGGGCGTGCGCAGATCGTGCGAGACGTTGGCGACGAGCTCCCGCCGCACCTGGTCGGAGCGTTCCAGCGCCTCGACCTGCTCCTCGATGCGTGCCGCCAGCGCGATGAAGTCGTTACGCAGGGCATCGATCTCGTCACGCGGCGCGGTCACGGGGGTCAACGCCAGCGCACCCGACGCCGGCCCCGCGCTACGGAAAGCGGTCATGGCCTGCTGCAGCCGGCGAAGCCGCCGTGTCAGCGAGAAGAAGGCCAGCGCGCCTCCGGCGAGCACCAGCACCAGCACGAGGGCGCCGCCGTACAGCGCGAAGCGGAGCGCCGTGCTCCCCTGGACGTCCTGAACGATGCCGTACCGCATCTCGTCTGTCAGCACCACGTAGAGGTAGCCGCCGCCGCCCGCCAGCGGCGCTGCCGAGAAGACCGTCCGGCCGCCCCGGCGCGGGTCGGTGCCGAGGACGGGGTAGCGGCGCGGCCGGGCGAGGAAGCGGCGCACCGCGGCGAGCGATACCTCGGAGCGGTGCCGGTCGGCTGACGGCACGCTGCCCGCCAGCACCCTGCCCTGAGCGTCGAGCACGTAGACCTCGACGCCCGGGTTGGTCATGGCGAGGTTCCTGGCGACCTCCGCCAGCTTGGCGCGGTCGACGTCGTGCCCGATCATCAGGTCGTGCTGCGCGACCAGGTTCGCGGCGATGCCGGCGTTCTGGCGCTGCGTCACCTCCTGGTAGTAGCCGCGGGCGGTACGGAGGGTGAGCAGCAGCAGGGCGGCCCCCGCGACCACCAACGCCGCGGCCAGCGCCAGCATCAGGCGGGCGTGGAGCGTGCGCACGGCGCGTCTCACCCTTCCGGTCCCACGAGCTTGTAGCCCACGCCCCAGACCGTGCGGATGTAACGGGGGCGTGCGGGATCCGGCTCGATCTTGCCGCGCAGGCGGTTGATGTGCGAGTTCACGGTGTGCTCGAAGCCGTCGAAGCCGTGTCCCCACACCAGATCGAGCAGCTCGGTGCGGCTGTAGACCCGTCCCGGGTTGCGGGCGAACTGCAGCAGCAGGTCGAACTCGCGCGCGGTGAGGTGGACGGGCGCCTCGCCGAGTCGCACCTCCCGCGCCCGCACGTCGATGGCCAGGTCGCCGCAGCGCAGGCGCTCCGGCACGCGCTCGGCACGCGCCGCCTCGCGTTTGCGTCGCAGCAGCGCCTTGACGCGGGCCTGCAGCTCGCGCACGCCGAACGGCTTGCCGAGGTAGTCGTCGGCCCCGAGCTCGAGCCCCACCACGCGATCGAGCTCGGAGGAGCGGGCGGTGAGCATCAGCACCAGCACGTCGGGGCGGCCGGCCCGCAGGGCGCGGCAGAGCTCGAGCCCGTCGAGGTCCGGCAGGCGCAGGTCGAGCACCACCAGGGCGAAGCGGCCCGAGAGCGCCAGCTCCAGGCCCTCCAGCCCCGACGGCGTCCAGGTGACATCGAAGCCCAGGTCCGCGAGGTGGAGCTCGACCACCCGGGCGATGTCGCGGTCGTCCTCGACGACCAGCAGGCGCTCGGAAGCCATGGTGGCTCCAGTCTGGCACGGAGGTGTCACGCTTGCATCCCGGCACGCCCCGCCACGGGCGCGCGGCGGCCGCAGCCGGTGACCCGACGGGGAGGATACACTCGCGCCATGAACGGCCTCTTCAACCTGTTCGTGATCGCGCCGCTCCTGCTCTGGGGCGCGATGCTGCTCTTCCCCAGGAGACGCTTCACCGTGGCCGCGGTGCAGTCCCCCTGGCCCTTCGTGGGCCTCGGCGTGATCGTGCTGATCCCCCTGGTCGGCGCGCTGGCGACCGCCGGCCTGCCCAGCCTCGCGCTGGAGAGCGTCCGGCACTATCTCCAGGCGCCCTGGGCGACGCTGCTGGCGGTCGCCGACGTGGTGACGCTGTCGCTGTTCGCCGGCGTGTGGATCTTCCGGGACACGCGCTACTGGAACGTGCCTGCGGCACCCTACGTGATCGCCACGCTGCTGCTGGGGCCGGTGGGGCTGGCCGCCTACCTGGTGGCCCGCTGGCGGAAGGGCCGGCAGGATCCGACCCGCGTCGTCAACTGAGCGGCGGCGCGCCGCGGCGCGGCCGCGTCACAGCGCGGTGAGCGGCTGGCCGCTCGCCGCCGGCAGGGCGGTGGCCCCCTCGAAGGCGTTCACCTCTTCGATGAAGCGGCGGAACAGGTAGTTGGCGTCGTGCGGGCCCGGGCTCGCCTCGGGGTGGTACTGCACGCTGAAGACCGGGTAGCGCTGGTGGGCCATGCCCTCCAGGGTGCCGTCGTTGAGGTTGATGTGCGTCGCCACGAACTGACGCCCGGGGATCGAGTCGATGTCGACCGCGTAGTTGTGGTTCTGGCTGGTGATCTCCACGGCGCCCGTGACCACGTTCTTGACCGGGGTGTTGGCGCCGTGGTGACCGTAGCGCAGCTTGAAGGTGCGGCCGCCGACGGCCAGGCCGAGGAGCTGGTGCCCCAGGCAGATGCCGTACGTCGGCAGCAGGCCCAGGAGCTGCCACACGGTGTCGTGGGCGTACTTGGGGCCGTCGGGGTCGCCGGGGCCGTTGGACAGCACCAGCCCGAAGGGGTCCAGCGCCATGATCTGCGCCGGCGTCGTCTGAGCTGGCACCACGATCACCTCGGCGCCCGCCTGCTCGAGCTTGTAGACGATGGAGTGCTTGATGCCGAAGTCCATCACCACCACCCGCGGGTTGTCGCGGAACGACGGCCTGGCGTACGGCAGCGGCGTCGTGACCTCCGGCGTCATGTCGCGGCCGTCGATGTCCTCGTGGTCGCGCGCGATGCGCACCAGCTCTGCCTCGAGCTCCGCGTCGACGCTGCCGTGGTGGATGACCCCCTTGACCACGCCGCCGGTCCGCAGCCGGCGGGTGAGCGCGCGGGTATCGATGCCCTCGATCCCGACGATGCGGTGCTGCTCCATGAAGCTCTGCAGGTCCTGGTTGGCCCGGTGGTTGGACGCCGTGCGACTGAACTCGCGCACGATGAACCCCTGCGCGTAAGGGCGGTTCGACTCCATGTCGTACACGCTCACGCCGTAGTTGCCGATGTGAGGGTAGGTCATCGTGACGATCTGACCCTTGTAGCTGGGGTCGGTCAGGATCTCCTGGTAGCCGGTCATCGAGGTGTTGAACACGACCTCACCGACGCTCCGGCCCGGGGAGCCGAAGGCGTAGCCGTAGTAGACGGTGCCGTCTTCCAGCGCCAGGACCGCAGGGGGCTTGTCGAACAGCGGCATCTCTCCTCCGCGGTGCAGGATAGCACCCGCCGCCGGCCGCGGCCCATCGCCCCTTACGGAGCCGGCGGAGAGCGTCTGCTAGCCTTGAACGGGAGGGCAACCGCCGATCATGCGAGGCAGCGAAGAGGCGAACGACACTCACGGCCTCATCATCCAGATGTTCAGCGTCCACGGCCTCATCCGAGGCCGGGACCTGGAGCTCGGACGAGACGCCGACACGGGCGGCCAGACCAAGTACGTGGTCGAGCTGGCACGGGCGCTCGGTCGCTGCGAGGAGGTCGAGCAGGTCGACCTGTTCACCCGCCTGATCGACGATCCGCGCCTGTCGGACGACTACGCCACGCCCCTCGAGGAGCTCGGGCCGCACGCCCGCCTGGTGCGCATCAAGGCCGGCGGCACGCGCTACCGGCGCAAGGAGCTGCTGTGGCCCCTGCTGGACGAGTTCGTCGAGGGCGTGCTGCGCTTCAACCGCGAACGCGGGATCAGCCCCCACGTGGTCCACGGCCACTACGCCGACGCCGGCTACGTTGCGCTGCAGCTCGCCAGCGTGCTGGGCGTGCCTCTGATCTTCACCGGCCACTCGCTGGGGAGGAACAAGCTGCGCGTGTTGAGCCGCGCCGGCATGAGCGAGGAGGAGATCGACCGCCAGTACCACATCAACCACCGCATCGCGGTGGAAGAGGAGGTGCTGGAGAAGGCCGATCTGGTCATCGCCAGCACCAACCACGAGGTGCACCGCGGCTACGAGCTCTACGAGGCCACCCCGAACGCCAACTACACCGTCATCCCGCCCGGCATCGAGGTCGGCAAGTTCTACCCCTTCTACTACGACCTCGACGAGGCGTTCGACCCGGGTGAGGAGGTCGTCCGCGCCCGCGTGCGGCAGCGCCAGGAGATCGCACGGTTCCTGTACGATCCCAACAAGCCGCTGATCCTGGCCATCAGCCGGCCGGACCGCCGCAAGAACATCGACGGCCTGTTGACCGCTTACGGGGAGGACAAGGAGCTCCAGCAGATCGCCAACCTGGCGATCTTCGCCGGGGTGCGCAAGGACATCACGCAGATGGACGACAACGAGCAGGAGGTGCTCACCCGCATGCTCCTGCTCATGGACCGCTACGACCTCTACGGGCGCCTGGCGCTGCCCAAGAAGCACGACCCCGACACCGACATCCCGGTGCTCTACCGGCTGGCGGCCGCCAGCCGCGGCGTCTTCATCAACCCGGCGCTGGTGGAGAACTTCGGCATCACCTTGATCGAGGCGAGCTCGTCGGGCCTGCCGGTAGTGTCGACCGACCACGGCGGCCCGCAGGACATCATCGCCAACTGCCGCAGCGGGATCCTGGTCGACGCCAGCGACACCTCCGCCATCCAGGAAGCGCTCAAGCGGGTCCTGGTGAACCACGACGAGTGGGACGGCTACTCGGAGAACGGCATCGAGGGGGTACGCAGGCACTACGCCTGGGAGGCGCACGCGGAGAGCTACCTGCGCGAGATCGGCACCCTCCGCGGCCGCCTCGACGAGCTGCGGCGGGCGCCCTGGCGCACCGGCGCGGGCCAGCACCTCCACCGCGGGCGGCGCCTGCTGGTGAGCGACATCGACCACACCCTCATCGACGAGGACGGCGGCGATGACGTGGAGGGGCTGCGGGCCCTCGGCGAGGCGCTGCGGCAGGGCGGGCTGGCCTTCGCCGTGGCCTCCGGCCGCAACCTCGAGCAGGTACGGGACGCCCTGGCATCGCACGCCATCCCCGACCCCGAGGTGCTCATCTGCGCCGTCGGCAGTGAGATCTACTACGGGCCCAAAGCCGTCCAGGACCTCGGATACGCCCACTACCTGGCGCACGGCTGGCGGCCGGAGGGCGTGCGCGAGGCGCTCTCCGGGCTGGAGTTCCTGGAGCCGCAGCCGGAGCATGCGCAGCGCCCGTTCAAGGTCAGCTACTACCTGCGGGCCGGCGGCGACGAGGCCGCCGAGCGCCTCGAGGAGGTGCGACGGGCGCTGTCGCAAGCGGGTGTACAGGCGACCGTGGTGCACTCGGGCGGGGCGTTCCTCGACCTGCTGCCGTCGCGGGCGTCCAAGGGCAAGGCCATCCGTTACCTGGCGCGCAAGTGGGGGCTCAGCCCGCGTGACGTCGCCGTCGCCGGCGACTCCGGGAACGACACGGAGATGCTCGCGGCGCGCTTCAGCGGCATCGTGGTGGGCAACCATGCCCCCGAGCTGGCCGAGCTCCGGGGACGGCGCGGCATCTACTTCGCCGACGCTGCGCTCGCCCGAGGCGTGCTGGAAGGCCTGCGTCACTACGGCTTCGTGGGCGACGCGGCCGCCGTCGACGAGCGCGAAGGGTCCGCGCCCGCGTGACCGCGACGAAGGGGGTGTGAGTTCGGTGTATGCAGGCTTCGGCTTCCGGGTGAGCGAGATCGGCGATGTCGAGGTCGTCCGGCACGGCGGCCTCTACCACCTGTTCCATCTGGTGCTCCCCAACCACGACTACATCGCGCACGCCGTGTCCGAGGACGGGCTGTCCTGGGAGCGCGTGGAGAACGCCATCTTCATCAACGACCCCGGCGGCTGGGACGACGACATGCTGTGGACCATGAGCGTGTCCCCCGACCCTCACGTCAGCGGCGGGTGGCGCATGTTCTACACCGGGCTCAGCATGCGCGATCGCGGCCGCGTGCAACGCGTCGGGCTGGCGCGGTCGGCCAACCTCTTCGACTGGCACAAGGACGAGTCGGGCGCCTTCCCGCTGGAGCTCACGGCGGCGCCCTACGAGCACGACATCGACGAGGGCCGCCACTGGGTCAGCTTCCGCGACCCCTACTACCTGCGCGTCGACGGCAAGGGCTATCTGCTGGCGGCGGGGCGCGTGGAGCGGGGACCGGTCATCCGCCGCGGCGCCGTGGCGCTGCTGGAGGAGGTGGCCCCCGACCGCTTCGAGCCCCGCGAGCCCCTCTTCCATCCCAGCCGCTACGACGACATCGAGGTGCCCGTGCCGGTCCAGCTGGACGGGCGCTGGTACCTCCTCGGCTCCATCCGCGAGGACGTCAAGGTCCACTACTGGTACGCCGACCGCTTCGAGGGCCCCTACCTCAACTTCTCCGACAACGTGCTGCTGCCGCAGGGGAACTACGCCGCCCGCGTGTCGCGCGACGAGGACCGGCTGCTGGTGTGGAACTTCTTCTTCAAGGGCCAGGTCACGGACGGGCAGCACCTGCTGCCGCCGCCCAAGGAGCTCAAGGCCGACGAGCGCGGCGAGCTGTACCTGGCGAGCTTCTCGGGCTTCGACTCGCGCGTCTCGCGCACCCGTGACGCCGACGAGCTGTTGCCGCTGGAACCGCTGTTCGGTATCGATACGGCGGTGAGCGAGGTCGACGACGGCGTGGCCCGCTTCGGCACCGACAGCGGCTTCGAGACCTTCCTGCTCGAGGGCCGCCACCGCGACTTCCGGTTGCACGGCGAGCTCCACATGGACGGCGCGGGCAAGATCGGCCTGGTGCTGCGCATCGACGAGAACGGCGACGGCTACTACCTCAGCCTCGACCTCCACAAGGGCATCGCCCAGCTGCGCGCCTGGGCGGCGCACCCGGGCGGGGACGTGGAGCGCGCCTTCGACTACATCCCGCTGCAATCGAACTTCTACGTCGCGCACGGCGACCCGCACCCGTTCGTGCTGCTGGCCTACGGCTCCTACCTGGAGTTCTCGCTCGACGGCGCGGTGCTTCTCACCCTGTCCGACGAGCGCTTCTACGAGGGGCGGGTAGGCTTCTACACCGAGAGCGCCCGGCTCCGGCTGCACCACCTCAGGCTCGAGACCATGGAGTGCCCCGAGGACGAGCCGTACACCACCCACACCGTGGAGGGCGGCGGGGCGCCCGGCGCCGACGACTGAGCAATCGCCGCGACCGGTCCGTCACGCGGGCCCCCGCGAGAACCACATGCGCCACGGTCGGGCGGCCGGCTCGCCATGCGGCGCGCGCCGAGGCGTGGCGCGCCCTCTCCCTATCCGGGCACCGGGGTGCGCTCAGGACGCCCTGAAGAGTTCGGCGTGCGCGCGGGTGAGCGGGGGCACCGCCGCGTTCGGCTCCACCGTGCACTCGTCCAGCACGGCGTAAGCGCCGATGCGCGCGCCCTCGCCCACGCGCGTGTCGCCGCGCAGGAGCACCCCGGGCTCGAGCACCACGTCGCGCGCCAGCGTCACGGTGTCGTCGAGGAAGGTGGTGTCCGGCGCCTGCATGGTCACCCCCGCCTCGAGCCAGCGCGCCCGCGTGCGAGCGCGCAGCAGCGCCTCGGCGCGCGCCAGCTCTGCGCGGGTGTTCACGCCCACCAGTTGCCTCATCTCGTCGTGGCCGCGGTGGGCCCGCAGGCCGCGCCCGCTGCGGCGGTAGAGATCGACCATGTCCGTGAGGTAGTACTCGCCGGCGGCGTTGTCGTCGCTGAGGTTCTCGGCCAGGTCGAACACGGCGTCGTCGAAGCAGATCGCCCCCGGATACACCTCGCGGATGGCGCGCTCCTCGTCGCCGGCGTCCTTCTCCTCCACTACGCGCAACACCTCGCCGCCCGCCGAGCGCACCACGCGCCCCAGCCCCGAGGGATCCTCGACCTGGTAGCTGAGCATCACCGCGCCGCCGGCGCGGCGGTGCTCGGCGACCAGGTCCTGCAGGGTGCCCGCCGCTACCATGGGCTGGTCGCCGTAGAGCACCACCAGGCTGCCTCGGAAGCCCTCCAGAGCGCCGCGCGCCGTCAGCAGGGCATGGCCCGTCCCGCGCTGCTCGGTCTGCTCGACGAACTCGACGCCGGCGCCTGCGAAGCGCTCCCGTACCAGCTCGCCGCCGTGGCCCACGACCACCACCAGACGGTCGGGGTCCAGCGCCCGTGCCGCGGCCAGGACGTGGCCGAGGAGCGGCCTTCCGGCCGCCTCATGGAGCACCTTGGGCAGGCTGGAGCGCATGCGCGTTCCCTGACCCGCCGCGAACACCAGCACGGCAACCGGAGGCTCCGCCACCGTCAATCACCTCCCGCGGGCCGGGCCGACCTCCGCTCGCGCCTGTGGATCCTCCACAGCATGTAGATGGAGAACAGCACGATGGGGATGCTGGCGAGCTGCGTCAGCGTGAAGAAGCCGATGCCGGCCTGGGCGTTGTCGTAGACCTTCCAGAACAGCGGGTTGTCGCGGAAGGGCTCCTCGAGCAGGCTGCGCAGCACCGAGTACCACAACGCGAACTGCCAGAAGGCGTACCCCGGCGCGCGGCTGTGCCGCAGCGCCCAGAGCACGATGAACAGCACGAGGAAGCCGACCAAGAAGCCGTAGGCCTGGGCGAAGTGGATGTGGCACGGTTGCCCCACCGGCACGGTGCTGCAGGCGGGCGGCGCGTAGCGCCACAGCTCCTTGCCGAACACCGCGCGCCCGACGCCGTCCAGGAAGGGCGTGCCGGGCTTCGGCCAGTCGATGCCGATGGCGAGGTCGGTGAGCCGGCCCCCGGTGTCCGTGCCGTTCATGATGTTGCCGATCCTGCCAGCCATGATGCCGAGCGCGCCCAGCGGCGTCAGCACGTCCATGTAGGCCCACATGTTGATGCGCTGGCTGCGGCTGTAGAGCCACATCGCGAACAGCACCCCGAGGATCCCGCCGTGGATGCTGATGCCTCCCTGCCACACCTTGAAGGCGTCGAGCGGGTGGCCGCCGGGCCCGAAGAAGGCCGAGGGGCTGGTCACCACGTACACCAGCCGCGCGCCGATGATGCCCGCGAGCACCAGCCACACCGCGGAGTCGAGGAGCTTGTCGGGGTCGAGTCCGCGGCGCTCGGCCAGGCGCAGCCCCCACAGCGCGCCGATCAAGACGGCGAGCGCGATCAGGAAGCCGTACCAGCGGATCGCCAGGGGCCCGATGTGAACCATGATCGGATCCATGCAGTCGTCCTCTCGCCATCCCAGCGGCAGGCCGGCGGCCCACGCGCCCTCTCGCGCCCAGCCGGCGCCGGGCACTCCGGACCATGCCTCGCCTGCGACTCAAGTCCAGAGCTTACCAGCCGCCGAGGCGTGTGCCGCCACCCCGGGGCTCACATCGCGCCCGCTCGCGCGGTCGGCCCCGCGCGCCTCACAGCAACCGCGGGATCCCCACCACCGCCATCGCCATCACGATGAGCAGCTTGACGACGGTGCCGCCGAGCGCCCCCACGAAGGCGCCGATGCCGGCGCGCAACGCCTCGTCCACGGGCCGGCCGGCGACCAGCTCGAACAGCACCGCGCCCACCAGAGCCCCCACCAGGAAGCCGAAGGGCGGGAAGAACAGCAGCCCTGCCAGCGACCCGAGCACGCCTCCCCACAGCCCCGCCCGCCCGGCCCCGTAGAAGCGCGCTCCGACCCAGTTGCCGCCCAGATCGATGAGCTGTGCCAGCACCGCGAGCCCCAGGATCGAGAACAGCGGCGTCAGCCCGAAGCGGTGGAAACCCACCATCCAGGCCGCCAGCACCGCGCCCACGGCGGCGAGCGGCACGCCCGGCAGGATCGGCACCACCACGCCCACCAGGCCGACGAGCAGGAACAGGATGAAGAGGACCAGCGCCAGGATCGTCACGCGGCCATGCTACACGCCGGCGCGGCCTGCCGGCAGGCCGCGCACGGTGCGTCCGGCGGTCAGTTGTGCCAGGACTCGGGAGCGCTGCGCTTCTCCCCCAGGATGGTGTCGACCGCGTGGGGCAGCACCCCGATGATCGCTTCGAGCGACTGGCCCGCCCCGCGCGGGCTGCCCGGGAGGTTGACGATCAGCGTGTTGCGGCGCACGCCCGCCAGGGCACGCGACAGCATCGCTTTGGGGTTCTGCAGCGCGCCGTGGGCGCGCATCAGCTCGGCCAGGCCGGGGACCTCGCGCTCGATCACCTCGCGGGTAGCCTCCGGCGTCCGGTCCCGCGGAGCGAGGCCGGTTCCGCCCGTCGTGAGGACGAGGTCGACGGTGTCCTGATCGCACCAGAGCCGCAGCTTGGCACGGATCATGGCCTGCTCGTCAGGGACCATCTGGTAGTCGACCTCCACGAAGGGCCCGCCCTGCAGAAGGCGACGGATCTCCTGCACGGAGGTGTCCTCCCTCTGCCCGGCCGCGCCGCGGTCGCTGACGGTGAGGATGGCTGTGCGCACCATGCCGCATGCTACCGCCCCCGCGGGACGGCGGCGTTGAAGCGCTCCACACCCACGGAAGGGGCGGGCGCCCGCCAGCATGCCGGTCAGCAGGCGGCGTGCGGCGGGGCTCCGGTGTCGGCCGCGTGTGCCGGCGCTTGGCCCCGCGCCTGCGGGGGCGTTACCCTGGGTCGGTTTCAGGACGTCAGCTGGAGGTCACCCTTGAAGATTCACGAGTACCAAGCCAAGCAGCTCATGAAGGCGCGGGGCATCGCCGTGCCGGTGGGGCGGGTCGCGACCACGCCCGACGAAGCGGCGGCCGCCGTGCGCCCGGTCGTGGAGGCTGGCGGGCATCCCGTGGTGGTCGTCAAGTCGCAGATCCACGCCGGCGGCCGCGGCAAGGGCCGGTTCAAGGAGCACCCCGACCTGCCCGGCGTCAATGTCGTCACCGACGGCGTGAAGGGCGGCGTGGAGGCAGCCGAGGCGCGCGTGCGCGAGCTCGCCGAGAGGATGCTCGGGTCCACCCTGGTCACGGTCCAGACCGGGCCCGAGGGCAAGCAGGTCAACCGCGTCTACATCGAGCAGGGCATCGACATCGCCCGGGAGCTCTACGTGTCGGTGGTGCTCGACCGGCAGACGGGCCGCAACGTCGTGATGGCGTCCACCGAGGGCGGCATGGAGATCGAGGAGGTCGCCGCCAGCACGCCCGAGAAGATCCTCCGGGAGACGGTGGACCCGGCGGCGTCGCTGGCCGACTTCCAGGCCCGCCGGCTGGCCTACGCCCTGGGCCTGGAGGGCGACGCCTTCAAGAACGGCGTCCGCTTCCTGAAGGCCCTGGCCTCCGCCGCCGAGGCCCTCGACACCGACATGCTCGAGATCAACCCGCTGGTGGTCGGCAAGCAGGGCTCCGTCATGGCGCTCGACGGGAAGATGAGCTTCGACAACAACGCCCTCTTCCGCCATCCGGACGTGGTCGAGATGCGCGACCTGAGCGAGGAGAACGCGGCCGAGGTCGAGGCGGGCAAGTACGGCCTGAGCTTCATCAAGCTCGACGGCACGGTGGGGTGCCTGGTCAACGGCGCTGGGCTGGCCATGGCCACCATGGACACCATCAAGCAGGTGGGCGGCGAGCCCGCGAACTTCCTCGACGTCGGCGGCGGCGCTACCGAGGAGAACGTCACCGCGGCGTTCACGATCATCACGCGCGACCCCAACGTGAAGGGCATCTTCGTCAACATCTTCGGCGGCATCATGAAGTGCGACACCATCGCCAACGGCGTCATCGCGGCCGTCAAGCAGGTGGGTCTGAAGGTGCCGCTGGTGGTCAGGCTGGAAGGCACCAACGTGGACCTGGGCAAGAAGATCCTCTCGGAGTCGGAACTCAACCTCATCGCGGCCGACGACATGAAGGACGGCGCACGCAAGATCGTGGAGCTGGCCCGATGAGCATCCTCGTCGACGAGAACACCAAGGTCCTGGTGCAGGGGCTGGGCAGCGCCGGCCGCTTCCACACCGACAAGGCCATCGCCTACGGCACCGCCATGGTGGCGGCCGTCCACCCCAAGCGGGGCGGCGAGACCGAACGCTTCGAGGGCGAGACCGACCACAGCGGCGTGCCGGGACGCGACGACCGCTACTCCGTCGAGCTGCCGATCTTCAGGACCGTGCGCGAGGCGGTGACCGCCACCGGCGCCAATGCCAGCGTGATCTTCGTGCCGCCGCCAGGTGCCGCCGACGCCATCCTGGAGGCCGCCGATGCCGGCATCCCGCTGGTGGTGGTCATCACCGAGGGCATCCCGATCATGGACATGGTCAAGGTCAAGCGCGTGCTGGAGGGCTCCGGCACCCGCCTGATCGGCCCCAACTGCCCGGGCGTGATCACCCCGCACGCCTGCAAGATCGGCATCATGCCGGGCTACATCCACCAGGGCGGGCGCATCGGCGTGGTCAGCCGCTCCGGGACGCTCACCTACGAGGCCGTCAAGCAGCTCACCGACAACGGCCTGGGCCAGACCAGCGCCGTGGGCATCGGCGGCGACCCGGTCAACGGCACCAACTTCGTGGACGTGCTGGAGCTGTATAACGCCGACCCCGCCACCGAAGGCGTCATCATGATCGGCGAGATCGGCGGGTCGGCCGAGGAGGATGCGGCCGCCTGGATCCGCGCCAACATGCGCAAGCCGGTGGCGGCGTTCATCGCCGGCACCACCGCCCCTCCCGGGAAGCGCATGGGCCACGCCGGCGCCATCATCTCCGGCGGGCGCGGCACCGCCAAGGACAAGATCGAGGCGCTGCAGGCGGCCGGCGTGGTGGTCGCCCAGACGCCCAGCGACATGGGCTCGGCGATGCTGGAAGCCATGGCGAAGGTCGGCAAGGCGGTCTGAGCCCAGCCGGCGGCCCGGCCGCGCGTGCGGCCGGGCCGCCAGGTCCCGTGCCGATGCCCGCGCCCAGCCCCTCCGGCGCCACCGGCTACCGTGGCCGCTACGCCCCCTCCCCCAGCGGCTGGTTGCACCTCGGCAACGCCCGCAGCGCGCTCGTGGCGTGGTTGCGGGCGCGCAGCGCCGGCGGCCGCCTGATCCTCCGCGTGGACGATCTCGACGCCCCGCGGACCGTCGAGGAGGCAGTTCTGGGCAACCTCGAGGAGCTCCGCTGGCTGGGCCTGACGTGGGACGAGGGCCCGGACGTCGGCGGCGGGAACGGCCCCTACCGCCAGAGCCAGCGCAGCGAGCGCTACCGGCAGGCGTTGGAGCGGCTGCGAGCCACCGGCAGGCTGTTCGAGTGCTACCTGTCGCGCAAGGAGCTGCAGGAGGTCGCCAGCGCTCCGCACGGCCTCGCTCCCGTGTACGGCGAGGCGCAGCGGCGCGCCAACGCGGCCGTGGCCGCCCGCAAGCGGGCCCAGGGGCGCACGCCCAGCCTGCGGCTGCGCGTCGAGCCGGGGGAGGTGCGCTTCCAGGACGCGCTCGCCGGCCCTCAGCGGTTCGTCGCCGGCCGCGACTTCGGCGATATCCTGGTGCGCCGCTCCGACGGGCTCTGGGCGTACCAGCTCGCGACCGTCGTGGACGACGGCGCCATGGGCGTCACCGAGGTCGTGCGCGGTGACGACCTGCTCCCCTCGACCGCCGTGCAGCTGGTGCTCTACGGGGCGCTCGGCTTGGTGCCGCCGGCCTTCCTCCACCTGCCCTTGCTGCTGGACACGGAAGGCAGGCGGCTCGCCAAACGCACCGGCGCCGGCACGCTCCACGCCCTGCGTGCCGCGGGCGTGCCGCCGGAACGCGTGCTGGGCCTCCTCGCCTTCGGGCTCGGCCTCCTCCCGGAGCTGCGGGCGGCGAGCGCCGCCGAGCTGCTCGCCGCCTTCGACCTCGCGTCGCTGCGGCCCGGCCCGGTACGGCTCGAGGCGGACGCCTCGGCCTGGCTGACGGCCTGAGACGAATGCCCGCGCCGGCTCGCCCGCGAGGCCCGCGGCGCTCCCCGAGCCGGCGCCGGCACGCTCCCTTGTCACCCCCGGAGCGCGGGCATAGACTGGCGCATGCGGCCGAGAGCCCGGGTGCGCACGCCACGCAGCTTCAAGCGGCGCCACCAGCGCTGGTGGCGCCCTTCACGCGCCTGAGCCGCCCTTTCCCAGCCGATCTTCCGACAACCGAGGAGGCCCCATGTTCCCGCTCCCCGATGCCCGCGGGCGCTTCGGCGCCTACGGCGGCCGCTACGTTCCCGAGACGCTCATCCCCGCGCTCGACGAGCTCGCCGCGGCCTATGCCGAGTCACGCGCCGACGATGCTTTCCAGACCGGGCTGGCCGACTGCCTGCGCGACTACGTCGGCCGACCCAGCAGGCTGTACCGTGCCGATGGCCTCGCCGAGGCCGTGGGCGGCGGCCGCATCTACCTCAAGCGCGAGGACCTGAACCACACCGGCGCCCACAAGATCAACAACACCGTCGGCCAGGCGTTGCTCGCCCGGCGCATGGGCAAGCGGCGCGTCGTGGCCGAGACGGGCGCCGGGCAACACGGCGTGGCGGCCGCCACCGCCGCCGCCCTGTTCGGCCTGGAGTGCGTGGTCTACATGGGCGAGGAGGACGTCCGCCGGCAGGAGATGAACGTCTTCCGCATGCAGCTGCTGGGTGCCGAGGTGCGCCCGGTGGCGAGCGGCACCCGCACCCTGAAGGACGCCACCAACGAGGCCATCCGCGACTGGGTGACCAACGTCCGGGACACCTTCTACATCCTCGGCTCGGTGGTGGGGCCGCACCCCTACCCCATGCTGGTGCGCGACCTGCAGAGCGTGATCGGCGTCGAGACCATGCAGCAGCTCGAGGCCGCCGAAGGCCGGCGCGTGCCGGACGTGCTCCTGGCGTGCGTGGGAGGTGGGAGCAACGCCATCGGACTGTTCGCGCCCTATGCCTACCTGCCCGCCGCCGAGCGCCCCCGCATGATCGGAGTCGAGGCCGCCGGGCGCGGCCTGCACAGCGGCGCGCATGCCGCCAGCATCTCGAGGCACAAGCGCGGCGTGCTCCACGGCTCGCTGATGTACCTGCTGTCGGACGACGACGGGCAGATCACCCCTGCCCACTCGATCTCGGCCGGGCTCGACTACCCGGGCGTCGGCCCGGAGCACTGCTACTACGCCGACCACGGGATCGCCGAGTACGTGGCGGTCGAGGATGCCGACGCGCTGGCGGCCTTCGAGCTGCTGGCGCGCGCCGAGGGCATCGTCCCGGCGCTGGAGAGCGCCCACGCCATCGCCCACCTGCGTACCCTGATGCCCACGCTCCCGGAGGACGCGGTGGTGGTGGTCAACCTTTCCGGCCGCGGCGACAAGGACGTCGCCGAGGTCATGCGCCTGAAGCGAGCGGCGGCGGGCGAGGAGGTACCCCAATGAGCCGCATCGATCGCGCCTTCGCCCGAGCCCGCGACCAGGGCCGCGCGGCGTTCGTCCCCTTCATCACCGCCGGCTTCCCCGACCCCGAACGCTTCCCCGCGTACGCCGAGGCGCTGTTGCGGCACGCCGACGTGCTGGAGGTCGGGCTGCCCTTCTCCGACCCGCTCGGCGACGGGCCCACCATCCAGCGTGCCAGCGAGGCGGCGCTGCGCTGCGGCGTCGACACCGAGCGCACGCTCGCCATGGTGGCGGAGCTCCGGCGCGGCACGGACACCGCCATCGCCGTGATGACCTACTACAACCCGGTGTTCTGCTTCCGACACGGCGGCGAGGCGGGCTTCGTGCGGGCCCTTCGGCAGGTGGGCGCCGACGGCATGATCCTGCCCGACCTGCCGCCCGACGAGGCGGGGGCGCTGCTGCCGGCCGCGCGCGCGGCCGACCTCGACACCGTCTTCCTGGTCGCCCCCACCTCCACGGAGCGGCGCATCGCCACCGTGACGGAGGCCTGTCGCGGCTTCGTCTACGCGGTGTCGGTGACCGGCGTGACCGGCGAGCGGGCCTCGCTGCCCGAGGACGTCAGCGACCTCGTGGCACGCACCCGGGCCGCCTCCGGGCTGCCCGTCGCCGTGGGCTTCGGCGTGGCGTCACGCGCCAGCGCGGCGCGCGTGGCGGCGGTGGCCGACGGCGTGGTGGTCGGCTCGGCGCTCATCCGCGCCATCCAGGACGAGGCGGAGGCCGGGCATCCGAGCGGCGCCACCGAACGCGTGGCGGCCCTGGCAGGCGAGCTGGCGGCGGGATGCCGGCGCGAGCCCGCGGCGTGACGCGGGGTCAGCGGTCCTGGACGTGGGCCTGGGAGCCGATCAGGGCGTAGACGTTGCTGGCTACCAGCACGTCGGCGCCGCTCTCCGGCGGGACGTCGGTGCCGACCACGCGCACCACCACGGGGTTGGCGCCGTTGCGCCGGGAGAGCAGCAGCAGCTGGCCGACCCTGTGGAAGCGGGAGAGCACCTCATACCCTTGGAGCTTGCTGTCCACGCCCAGCCGGACCACGCCGTCGGGCAGGGACAGCGGCTCGAGCCGCACGCGAGCGACGCCCATCCGGAACATGCCGATGGCCTTGGCTGCGCCTTCGGAGAGGTCGATGATGCGGTTCGGCTTGAACGGCCCGCGGTCGTTGATGCGGACCACCACGCTCTCGCCGTTGACCAGGTTGGTGACCTTGACCAGCGTGCCGAACGGCAAGGTGCGGTGCGCGGCGGTGAGCTTGCTGGGGTCGAAGACCTCGCCGTCGGAGGTGAGCCTTCCGGCGAAGTTGGGGCCGTACCAGGAGGCGATCCCCACCTGCACCCCGGCGGCCAGCCCGGTCGCAGGGGATGGTGCCGGCGGATCCGCCGCGGCTGGGGCTGCCTCCGCGCTGGGGCCGGACGGCGGGGAGGACGGGGCGCTCCCGGCGCTCGCGGACGTCGCCGCGTCCACCAGGGTGACGGTAGCGTCGGGCACGCCGATCACGGTATCCGCCGCAGCCGTGTCGGCGGTGCGGGCGAGATCCGCGCGGATCGGCGAGGTTCCGGCCGCCGGCGGCGTGGCGGCGGTCGGGTCGCCGGCCGTGCCCGAGCCGTCCGCGGGGGCGACGGCGGTCCCGCCGGACGAGGTGCCGCCGGTCCCGGCAGAGCTGCCGGCGACCGCTCCGGCTGCGGGTGCTGCGCTGAGCGCCGGAGCGCACGCCGCCAGCAGCACCGCCAGCAGCAGCGCCGGCGCGGCGCCCTGCAGGGGGCGGGAGCGACAGGCTCCGACCAGGCAGCGACGCGCCGGGCGCAACCGCCAGGCGACATGAGAGAGCGCGCGTGCGAGCACGGCCCATGCTACGCACGCGCGCCTCATCGCGGTTGTGAAAGGCTTCCGGTGTACTTCGACGGTGATCAGGCCCAGGTCCGCCTGGCGAGCTCCTTCTGGCACAGCACGAAAGCCTCGAAGTCCTCGATCTCGGCGGTGCCGTCGGCGATCGCGCTCTCGCACCTGGCGATGATGTCGGACAGCTCCTCGTTGCTGAGGGTACGCAAGGTCTGCGTGCTCGTTCCCTGTGCTTGTACCACCTTGGCTCCTCGCTCTCCTGGCATGGACGGGTCTCCCAAGCTGGTCGGAGTCTAGCAGCGGCCCTCTTACAGGATTCTCACAGTCTTTCATCTCCGATGCCGTCCTCGACGCGAACGCTGGCCGCGCGGAGACCGGGCCGGGTAAGCGAGTGGCGTCGGGCTTCCCCCCAACCCGCGACCGGGGCGGCACGCGCCGGCCGTTATGGTGGCGCCATGATCGACAGTCATTGCCACCTCGACGGCCTGGACGATCCCGTCGCCGCCATCGATCCCGGGCTGCGCGCCATCGTCACCGTCGGCACCACGCTCGAGAGCGACCGCGCCGCCTTGCGCCTGGCCGAGGCCCACGACAGCGTGTGGGCGGTGCTCGGCATCCACCCCAACAACGCCTCCGACGCCGACGCCGAAGACGTGCGCCGCGAGGTCGAGGCCATGGCCGAGCACGCCCGCGTGGTAGGGATCGGGGAGACCGGCTTCGACACGCACTGGGACGACGAGACGCTGGAGAGCCAACGGCGCGCCTTCGACTGGCACGCCGAGCTGGCCGCCCGTCTGGACAAGGCGCTGGTGCTGCACGTCCGTGACGCTCGGGGCGGTGACGATGCCTCGCGGGCGGCGGCCGAGGCCATCGGCGCTGCCGGCCACCGCCGCGGCATCCTGCACTGCTTCAACGGCCACGCCGGGCTCCTGGGAAAGGGGCTGGAGCTGGGCTGGATGGTGTCGTTCGCCGGGAACCTCACCTTCAAGAACGCCCAGGCGCTGCGCGACGCCGCCCTCCGCGTGCCTCTCGACCGGCTGCTGGTGGAGACGGACAGCCCGTACCTCAGCCCCGAGCCCAGGCGCGGCAAACGCAACACGCCCGCCAACGTGCGGTACACCGCGGAGGCGCTGGCGCGCGTGCGAGGGGTCGCGCTCGACGAGCTGGAGCCCGTTCTCGATGCCAACGCGGCGCGGGTCTACGGCTGGACCACGGGGTGACGGGAGGCGGGCGCGGAGTGCCGCGCCGGCGCCGTCAGTGCCCGGACCCGCTCGGCCCCACCACCCGGCTCCGCGGCTGATCGCGATCGTAGCGAAGCGCCTCGGCGAGGCGGGCACGAGACGGTACGCGGTGCGGGTCCTGCGGGATGAACGCGGTCACGACGTCCACCCAGCGGTGCGTACGGTACTCCACCACCACGTGGAGAGGGATCTTGACGCTGGCGCTCACCGGCAGGTACCCGAGCACCAGCAAGCGCTCGTCGTCCCAGTAACGCATCAGCTCACGACCGTACAGCACGGTCTGCACGATGTCGGTCTCGGTGAAGCCCTCACATGTGGCGTGCTTGGCGGCGTGGCTGCCGATGCGGTAGCGCCCCTGCCTCACCCACGGGCGTAGCTCCGAGAGCGTACGCCGCCTGGGCCGTCGTGTGGGAGCGCGCGCGCCCGAGACGATGCGCGATTGGCGGGGTCGATAGCCTTGCTCGTCCATGACGCCACCTCCGGGAGGGTCTGGCGGTACCAGACGGGCAGCAAAGCGAGAGCGGCGCGGTCCAAAGGGGCCGGCGCCGCTCACTAGCCTTGCATGCGTCATGCTAGCACGCACCCCCGGCACGACCGGTGGGAGCGTCGCCACATTCCGCGACCGCGCCACAGGCCATGCGCCGGGAACGCCTCCCCGCCGGTCACGGCGCCTACGCTGAGGACCTACACTGTGTACATGACGGGAACGCCGATGCGCACACGCTTCTTCGAGCTGCACGGGCCGCAGGCACGCGACCGCCTGCACCGCCTGGGCAGCGCCCTGGAGGAGGACGGCGCCAGGGTGACGCTGCTCGCCAGCCGGGACGAGCCCGATCTGTACCTTCTGGTCGCGGAGTCCGACCGGGCGCCCGCCCAGGCGCCGCCCGACGGGTGCCGGGTGTGGACCTTCGAGCGGGTGGCGGGATGAGCGCGGACCGCACGCCATGACCGAGCCCGTCTCCTTCCTGGACCGGCCCCTCAACATCGAGCGTCACGACGCCGACCTCTACGTCGAGCAGGTGGGCCCGGTCGAGGCGCCCGTCGTCTACTACCTCCACGGCGGGCCCGGTTACAACAGCTTCTCGTTCCGTGATCTGGTTGGCGACGAGCTCGGGGCCTTCCAGATGGTCTATGCCGACCAGCGCGGCGGCGGCCGTAGCTACAGCGAACGCGACTTCGCCGTGGACCTCCTTGCCGACGACGTGCGAGCGGTCCTCGATGCGCTCGCCGTGAGCCGGGCCAGCCTGCTGGCCCATGGCTTCGGTGCGCAGGTCGCCGTGAGGGCCGCGCTCGCAACCCCGGAGCGCTTCGAGCGCCTGGTGATGGTGAACCCCTGGCTCTCCATGCCCATGCTGGCGCGCGAGCTGCAGCGCCGCGCCGCTCACGAGGCGGGACGCCCGGACGAAGCGCTGCCGCCCGAGAGCGCGCTGGCCGAGCCGGACGCGCTCGATCCGGAGCCGCTGGTGGACCAGGCGTTCTCCTGGGCCAGCGCCAAGGCGCTCTTCGACCTGATGGAGTTCCCGGACCCGTCCAGCCGTATGCGCCTGGAGCACAGCGATGCCACGGCGCTCTTCGGGCCGCACCACGCGACCGAGCCGGAGGGCGTATGGCGGCTCGACACCCTGCCGCAGCTCGCCTCCCTGCGGCTCCCCACGGTGCTGCTGGTGGGCACGCACGACGCCACCGTCTACCCCGCCCAGGCCGAGGCGGGCCTGGAGCGCATGCCGGGCGCGCTGGTAAGCCTGCTCGACGCCGGCCACTACCCCTGGATCGACGACCCCGAGACGTTCGTTCCGCTGCTCACCGACGCCTTCGACGTAAGAACCTCGTAAGGTCCGGCCCGCTAGACTGCCCCGCGATGCGGTCTCCACCCATGCGTGCCGACCGCCCCGCCGCTCCGCGGCGGCCCCGCCACCCCCAGGCCGTCGGGCGACAGCCCGGAAACACCGGCTCCAACGTGAATACTTCCGCTCGCGGGGAGCGAGAGGCATGCTACACTTCGCTGATGTTACGCCCGCGCCTGTTGGTGGATTCGCTCCACCAGGTGAGCGCCGAGCTCCTCCGGGATCTCGGCGTACGAGGCGTCCTGGTCGACCTCGACGACACGCTGTTGCCGTCCGGGGCCGATACCTTGGACGCGTCCGTCGCGGCGTGGCTCGGCGGCCTGCGCCCTGCCGGCTTCCCCGTGGCCATCCTCTCCAATGGCGAGCGGGAGCGCGTGGCGACCCTGGCGGCGCGCTTCGGTTGCCGCTCGCTGGCGCTGTCCGGCAAGCCCTTCGCCCCGGCCTTCCGCCGGGCGTTGCGGCTCCTGGGCACGCGCCCGTCGGAGACCGCGATGATCGGCGATCAGCTGTTCACCGACGTGCTCGGGGCCAACATGGCGGGGCTGGTGTCGATCCTGGTACGTCCGCTCTCGCCGGGTAAGCTTCCTCATACCCGGATGCTCAGGCACCTTGAGAGAATGATCCTGCGAGGAGGTGACCGTGGCGGTCCTGTCCATCGGTGACAAGCGCTTGGGTGCGGTGCTGCTCGAGCGCGGCTACGTGAACGACGAGTCGCTGCAGCAGGCGATCAGTCGCCACGCCGAGGTGGGCGGTCGCCTGGCGGACATCCTCGTCAACATCGGTGTCATCTCGGAGCAAAGGATCGCCCGCGCCATCGAGGAGTCCATCGGTATCCCGCTGGTCGTCCTCCCCCGCGTGGACGTCATGCCCGAGGCGCTCAGCAAGATCCCCGCGGACGTCGCCTTCGAGGTCGGTGCGATGCCCTTCGCCATCGACGGCAACCGCCTGCGCGTGGCCTTCGAGGACCCGCTGGACGCCCTCGCCATCGAGGAGGTCGAGGACGCCTCCGGCTGCCTGGTCGAGCCCTACCAGGCGCTCCAGAAGGAGCTCCAATGGGCGCTCGCCACCTACTACCCGGAGCTGGGGCAGGAGCCTCCGCCCGACTTCGAGGTGGACATCAGCCAACGCCTCGGGTCGCTGGCCGTCGAGCGCGGCTTCATCACCGACGAGGCGTTGCAGGGCGCGGTCGAGGAGCAGCACCGCACGGGCGGGCTGCTGGGCCGCATCCTGATGCGCCAGGGCGCGATCGACGAGGACAAGCTCGCCCAGCTCCTGGCTGAGCAGATGGGCATCCCCTTCGAACCGTCGCTCGAGGCAGAAGCCGTCAACGAGCGGCTCGCCTCCACGCTGCTGCGTCTCGACGCGGTGCAGTTCAGCGCCGTCCCCTACCGGCTGGACGGGGACGAGCTGGTGGTGGCCATCTCCGACCCGCGGCGCATGCCGGACATCGAGGCCATCGCGCAGCGGCCGGTCACGTTCGTGGCCGCGCCCGAGCGCGAGGTCATGAAGCGCATCGAGGTCATGTACGCCGACAACAAGGGGCGGCTCGGCGAGACGCTCCTCATGAACAAGAAGCTCAAGCGCGAGCAGCTGCGCAGGGCGCTCGAGGAGCAGGCCAAGCTCGGACGCGTCAAGCCGCTCGGCGAGATCCTGGTGGACCTGGGGTACGTCACCCAGACGGACGTCGACGAGGCCCTCAACAAGCAGCGGGCGGGCGGCGGGCGCCTCGAGGACACGCTGGTCCAGTCCGGCAAGATCAGCCCCGAGATGCTGGCGCGCAGCCTGGCGATGCAGCTCGGCTACGAGTTCATCGACGACGGCGTCAAGGTCGACCCCTACGCGGTGAGCCTGGTGCCGGAGCAGACCGCCCGCCGCTACCAGGCGATGCCCGTGCGCATCGAGGGCAACACCCTGGTGGTGGCCATGAAGGACCCCCGCCACGTGTTCGCGCTCGACGACATCCGCCTGATCACCGGCAAGGAGATCCAACCGGCGGTCGCCACCGAGGACACCCTGGCGCGCACCATCAACCGCTTCTACCACGACGGCACCGACATGGACGAGCTGGCCAAGGCCCTGGTGGAGGAGGTCGGCGGCGGCGCCGCCGAGGAGCAAGAGGACACCAGCGCCATCGACGACAACGCGCTGGTGAAGGTCGTCAACAACATCATCCGCGAGTCCCTCATCAGCGACATGTCCGACATCCACATCGAGCCGCGCCCCAAGAACGTGGTCGTGCGGGTGCGGAAGGACGGGACCCTGCGCGAGTACATGACCATGCCGAAGTCGACGGCCAGCGCCATGGCCGCCAGGATCAAGATCATGGGCGGCCTCAACATCGCCGAGCGCCGCGTTCCGCAGGACGGCCGCGTGCGCTTCCGCGACAAGACCACCGAGGTCGATCTCCGCCTCTCGACCTTGCCCACGGTGTACGGCGAGAAAGCCGTGATGCGCCTCCTGAAGCGCGCCACCGACATCCCCGAGATCGAGCAGCTCGGCTTCGCCGATTACAACTTCCAGGGGTTCCAGGACGTCATCCAGAAGCCTTACGGCATGTTCCTGATCACCGGCCCCACCGGCTCGGGCAAGTCGTTCACGACCTTCAGCATCTTGAAGCGCATCGCCACGCCCGAGGTCAACGTGACCACCATCGAGGATCCGGTCGAGTACGAGATCCCGGGCATCAACCAGACCCAGGTGAACATGAAGGCGGGGCTGGACTTCGCCCGCGCCCTCAGGGCCTTCCTGCGGCAGGACCCGGACATCATCATGGTCGGTGAGATCCGCGACCACGAGACCGCCAAGATCTCCATGGAAGCCGCCCTCACCGGCCACCTGCTCATCGCCACGCTGCACACCAACGACGCCGCCGGCGCGATCACCCGCCTCACCGAGATGGGCATCGAGCCGTTCAACGTGTCGGCGTCGCTCATCGGCGTGCTGGCACAGCGCCTGGTGCGCAAGGTGTGCAAGGACTGCAAGGTGGAGTACACCCCCGAGCCGGATGTCCTCCGGCGGCTGGGCATGTCCGAGGACGAGATCAAGGGGAAGAAGCTCTACCGCGGCGTCGGTTGCGAGAAGTGCGGCGGCAGCGGGTACAACGGCCGCTACGCCATCCATGAGCTACTGGTCGTCGACGACGACATCGAGAAGGCCATCGTCAAGGAAGCCTCGTCCTTCGATCTGCGTGACATCGCGATGAAGAACGGCATGCACACGCTCCGTCAGGACGGCATCCACAAGGCCTTCGAAGGCATCACCACGCTGGAAGAGGTCCTCGCCCGCACCGCGGATTAGGCCGCGGCACGCGGGGAGGCCGGAAGGACGCGCATGGCTGACCAGATCCGCTCCACCCAGATCCAGGCCGACATCGTCGACCTGCTCAAGATGGCGATCGAAAGGCGCGCCTCCGACCTGCTGATCACGGTGGGCCTGCCACCGATGCTGAAGATCGACGGGGACTGGGGGCCGACGGACTACGACCCGCTCACCCCCAACCTCACCCGGCGCCTGATGTACGCGCTGATGGACGAGAAGAAGCAGCGCAACTTCGAGGAGCGCAAGGACCTCGACTTCTCCTTCAGCCTGTCGGGGCACGGCCGCTTCCGCGTCAACGTGTTCCAGCAGCGCGGCTCCGTGGGCGGCGTCATGCGCACCATCGCCGAGGAGGTCATGAGCTTCTCGGAGCTCGGCCTGCCGCAGGAGGTGTCGAACACCGCCCGACTGCCGCGCGGGCTGGTGCTGGTCACCGGGCCCACCGGCTCTGGCAAGTCCACCACGCTGGCGACCATGATCGACCTCATCAACGACGAGTACGCCAAGCACATCGTCACCGTCGAGGATCCGATCGAGTTCTTCCACCAGCACAAGACCTCGATCGTGAACCAGCGCGAGGTCGGCGAGGACACGCGCGACTTCCACGCCGCCCTGCGCAGCGTGCTGCGCCAGGCGCCGGACGTGATCCTGGTGGGCGAGATGCGTGACTTCGAGACGATCGGCGCCGCGGTGACCGCGGCCGAGACCGGCCACCTGGTGCTGGGAACGCTGCACACGAACACCGCGGCGGAGGCCATCGACCGCATCATCGACGTCTTCCCCGAGGCCCAGCAGGAGCAGGTGCGCGTGCAGCTGGCCAACAACCTGCAGGCCATCCTGACCCAGCAGCTGGTGCCCAAGCCGAGCGGTGACGGCCGCGTCCTGGCCTACGAGTTCCTGGTGGCCACGCCCGCCATCCGCAACCTCATCCGCGAGGGCAAGACGCACCAGATACCGGCCCAGATCCAGATGGGCGGCTCGCTGGGCATGATCACCATGGACGCCAACCTCGCCGAGCTCCAGCTCAAGCGGGTCATCAGCTTCGACGTGGGCCTCGCCCGCTCGGTCGACCCCAAGGAGTTCGAGCGCCTCGTCAGCACCGGCGGCGTCAACACCGACTCCACGCCGCAGGCGCGCGGCGCGGCGAGCGGTTACCGCGGCGCCGGGCCCCAGACGCGCGGCGCCAACGGCACGGCGGCCCCCGCCCGTGGGACGACCCCGGCACCGGGTCGCGGTGGCCGTTCCGGCCGCTGAGGACCGGCGGTCGCGCAGCCGCGCTCTGGCATCGGCGCTCGAGAACTGCCGGTCGAGAACCGACCGCACGCGACAGGCCCCCGTCCGGCTCACGCCGCAGGCTGGCCAGGCCGGCGTCAGGCGCGTATCACCGCATCGCTGAGCCGGTAGCCTGCGCCCCGCACCGTCTGCAACACGCCGAAGGCGCCGGCGCGCGCCAGCTTGCGCCGCAGGCTGCACACGTGAACGTCGACGGTCCGCTCCAGGGCGTCGCTCTCCGGCGCCGCCCCCTCGATCAGCTCGGCACGACTGAAGACGCGACCGGGTGCCCCCGCCAGCACCACCAGCAGGCGGTACTCGGCCGGCGTCACCACCACCTCTTGCCCGCGCACGCTGACGCCGTTGCGGTAGCGATCGATCGCCAGCAGCCCCAGGCGCCATACCGGGCACTCCGGAGGGGCCGACGCGCGCCGCACCAGGGTGGCGACCCGCGCCGCCACGACCCGCGGGGAAGCCGGCAACCACACCACGTCGTCCGCCCCCAGCCGGAAGAAGCGCAACTCGGTGGCGGCGCCGCCGCCGCTCGCCAGGACGAGGACGGGCGCGTCCGAGAAGCTGCGGATCGCCCGTAGCGCCGTCCCCGCGAGCTCACTGCCCGCGCGCTCGGCGAGGACCACGGCGTCCGGCCACAAGCGACGCACCGCGGCGGCACAGCCATCCCGCTCCCCAAGCCGTTCCGGATGAAAGCGCTGCCGCCGGAGAGCTGCCTCCAGCGCGATGAGAAAACGAAGATCACGGTCGGCGAGCAGAACGAGTCTGCCGTGGTGAGCGTGTTCCACCCTGGCCGCTACCCTTCGGGCGTCAGTCTAGAGCCCTCGGGGCCGGTCGGCTAGGGCCCTCCGTCCCCCGCCGACGCGACCGGGGTCGCCATCGCCGCTTCCGGGCCGGCAGGCCACGTCAACCGGTAGCCGACGCCGCGCACCGTCTGCAGCAGCCCGCCGAGGGCGAAGCGCGCCAGCTTCCGGCGGATGTTGGCGACGTGCACGTCCACCGTTCGTTCGTTCGCGCCACGCTCGGATCCGGTCGCCTCCAGCAGACGCCGACGGGTCAGCACCCCGCCGGAGCTTCGCAACAAGGCTTCCAACAGACGGAGCTCCGCCAGCGTCAGTCCCACGTCCCGGCCGTCGACGGTGGCGCGCAGCTCGACGGCGTCGAGCTGCAACCGCCCCAGGCGCAGGAGCGTGGGTCTGGGCGCGGGACGAGCGCGCCGCAGGAGCGCCTTGACCCGCGCCACGAACAGGCGCGGCGACACGCTGCGCGGGACGAAGTCGTCCGCTCCCAGCGCCAGACCGACCTCCTCCTCGGCGCCGGCGCCGTCCTCCGAAAGCAGCACCATCGGCACCTCGGATACCTGTCTGAGGCGGCGCACGACATCGAAGCCGTCCTCATCCGGCAGGGCCAGGTCGATCGCGACCACGTCGGCGGCGTTGCCGCGCACCATGGCGGTGGTCTCGAGGACGCTGCCGGCCCGCATCGCGCCGAGGCGCTCGCGCCGGCACTGCTCGCCCAGGCGCGCCAGGAGCCGCTCATCCCGCGACACGATCAACACCGAGGCTCTGCTACTGTCCACCATCGCTGCCCTCTGCAAGGCGGGCGGGGCCGGACGCGATCGGCGCCGGCCCCGCCCGCTCATGGTCCCTCGACGGGAGGGGAGCGCGTGCCCGGGGGCACGCAACGGGAAGCAGACGCCGGGATCAGGCCGGTGCCAGCGTCACCAGGGTGGTGCTATCACCGCGGCGGGCGACGATCATGCGGATGGTCTCGTTGCCCTGCGAAGCGATGTAGACCGTGATGTTGCTGGTGAGAGGCTGCTCCGTGACCGTGTAGCCCAGCGCGTCCAGCCGTTCGAGGTAGGCCGCGGTGACGGTGGGCGCGGGCTGGTTCAGTTCGAAGCGGATCTGGGTGAACCAGTTGTCGAGGTTCAGGGAGACGTGCTCCAGCGTGACCAGGTCGGGGAACGCCTTCGCCGCCCAGCAGTGGTTGCCCAGCAGCTGCGCGATGGTGCCGTCGGTGAACGAGCCGTTGTCGTACTCGGTGAGCTTGTCCGCGACGTCCATGCTGCCCACCGTGACGGGCGACTGCTCCTCGGACAGGCTCACGAGCAGCCCCTGTCCGGTGTGGTGGAGGGCCACATACAGCGTCGTCATGTCCTGATTCGAGTAGTCGACGGCACTCTCGTCGAAGCCGAGGGCCAGGCTCGTCGCCAGTGCCATCATCGTCGCCAGGGCCAATAGGATCTTCGCCAGCGTCCTCATCGTCCTCCTCCTCGCCTGTTCCGGACCCGCGGTCCGGGCACCCCGACGCCCTGTGCTACGCACCGCCAAAGCTATCGTCGTGGCCGTCTGTTAAGCGACCGTTCCCGCATCGTGAACGTTGTGTGAACGATGCCCGTCCCGGTCGCATCGGCAACCGCTGGAACCGCCTGGTACCCCGTGCGCCGACTACACACGTAAGCCGTCTGGCGACGGCCGCGTATCGTGAGTGGCGATCATCGCGTTCGTCCCACAAGGAGGTCGGTATGAAGCGCTCGTGGATTGTCCTGACCCTGTTGGCGGCAACCCTATTCGGCACGGCGTCCGCTCAACCCGTGCAGATCGTCATCGGCACCGGCGGCACCGGCGGCGTCTACTTCTACTACGGCACGCAGGTGGCCCAGATGCTCAGCAAGTATGCGGGCATCAGCGCCACCGCCATCCAGACCGCAGCCTCGATCGACAACAACCTGCTCCTCCGTGACAAGACCGACCCCAAGCGCGGCGTCTACTATTGCGAGCTGTCATTGCCCGACTCGGCCCTGGTCGCCTACAACGGCACCCACGAGAAGTTCAAGGGCAATCCGGCGCCCTCGCGGATCCTGTGGGTGACGTACCCCAACTACCTGCAGATCGTGACCACCGCCAACTCCGGCATCAACAGCCTCGCCGACCTGGCGGGCAAGCGCGTGTCGACCGGGGCGCCGAGCTCCGGTACGGAGTACACGGCGCTGCTGCTGCTCGACGCGGCGGGCGTCAAGACCGACAGCTTCGCCAAGTGGTCGCGCCTGGGCGCCGCGGAGTCCGCGGACGGTCTGGCCAACGGCACGCTCGACGCCTACTTCTGGTCCGGCGGCATCCCCACCGGCTCCATCAGCGAGCTCGCCACCACGCTGCAGCGCAAGGGCAAGCAGGTCGAGCTGGTCAGCCTCGACCCCAACGGTGAAGGCGTCAAGACCTTCATGCAGCGCTTCCCCGGCCTGGGCGTGATGGGCACCATCCCGGCCGCCACCTACAACATGCGCGGCGACGCCCAGACGCTCGCCTTCTGGAACCGCTTCGCCTGCCCGGCGTCCCTGCCCGACGACGTGGCCTACACCATCACCAAGACGGTGTTCGAGCACATCCAGGACCTTCATGACGCCATCAAGCCGTCCATGGACACCACCGTCGCCAACACCGCCAAGCTCATCGGCAAGACCACCATCCCGTTCCACCCCGGCGCCCTGAAGTACTTCAAGGAAGTCGGTGCCGTTCAGTAGCCCATGCGGCGCGCGTTGATCTGGGCCCCCATCCTCGTGGTGGGGGTCCTGACGCTAGCGCTGGTTCGGCCGGTGCGGTTGCACCAGGGCGATTGGGGCGCAGGCGATCGAGGCGGCGACCGCACCGTGAACCGGACCGTGTGGCTGTGGGCGTGGCAGCACGCGTCGGTTACCTTCACCAACTCGGTGACGGGCGGGCCCGTAACCATCAGCTACGCACTCGTGAACGGTTTCGACCGGTTCCACATGCAGACCGATGAGAAGACCGAGGATTACTACACCGGCGGCACCTACCGCATCAACTCCCGCCTGCGGCCGCAACGCACCCGCTCGCAGCGCTACTGCACGGTCGTGGGCATGACGGTGACGCTGGGAGGTCGGCGCTACGAGCTGGCAGACACCTGCCTGGAGATCGATCTACTGTGGCCGCCCTTCTGAGGAGAATCACCTTCGGCGTCCTGCTCATCGCGACGCTGTACCACCTCTATCTCGTCATCCACCCCTTCATGCCCTGGTCGCGAAGCGAGATCCCGCTGCTCGACCTGACGCAGGTCGAGCGCGCCGCCCATGTGTTCCTGCTCGTGCTGGCAGGCTACCTGAGCCTCGTCATGCGCAAGCCCGGCAGAGCCGGCATCGGCGCCTGGATCTTCGCGGCCCTGGCCTTCGTGCCGCTGTGGGCGTTCTGGCACCTCGGCATGCCGCCGGCCGTGGAGCTCGCCACCACGCTGTACTGGGTGGTGGCCGTCGTGCCGGCCGTGCTGCCCCGCGCCGGCCGGCCGCTCGACCTGCTGGCAGCACTCCTGACCGTCGCTCCGTTCCTGTATCTCCTGCTGCAGTTCAATGCGCTCGTGAACCGCGCCATGCTGCCCGTGCCCTGGGACCTGGCCATGTCGTTCGGCCTCACCTTCCTGGTGCTGGGGCTGGTGTACCGCATGCTCGGACCGGTGCTGCCCAGCCTGGTGCTGGTCTTCCTGCTGTACAACCTCTACGGCTACCTGGTCCCCGGCGTGCTCCGCAGCCCCGGCTTCCCGCTCGACATGTTGCTCGGGAAGCTCTACGCGGAGACGGAGGCCGGCCTGTTCGGCATCATCACCGGCGTCTCGCTCAAGTATCTGGTCTACTTCACGATCCTGGGCGCCGTGATCTCGGCACTGGGATTCGGCGAGATCATAGCCAACATCGCCTTCCTGCTGGTCGGCAGGAGCCCGGCGGCCCCGGGGCGCGCCACCAGCGTCATGGCCGTGATGATGGGCTGGTTCTCCGGTTCGGGAGCGGCAGACACGCTCTTCGTGTCCACCCTCAACCAACCCCTGTTCGAGCGTGCCGGCTACGACCGCCTCATCGCAGCCGGGCTATCGTCCACCGTCGGCACCATCGCCTACATCACCCCGCCGATCATGGGCTCCATCGCCTTCGTCATGGTCGAGTTGCTGGCCATCCCGTACATCAACATCATCGTCATGGCCATCGGGCCGATGGTGCTGCTCCTCATCGCGGTGTGGGCGTTCAACGAGTTCTACGTGCGCAAGGCCAACCTGGCGCCGGTCGAACCCGTGGCAGGCATCGACCGCCGCTACATGCTGCGCTACTGCTACGTCTTCCTGCCGGTGCTGCTGATCCTGGTGATGATCTACCTCGGCTACTCCGTCAACCTGACCGTGACCATGGCGGTCCTGGCCTTCATCGTGCTCGCCTACCTCGATCCCAGCCTCCGGCCGCCCCTCCCCAGGCTCTTCCAGGGCCTCGCCAACGGCTTCAGGCACCTCATCCCCATCGGCGCGGCCGTGGTCGCCGCCAACGTGATCATGACCATGATGGTGCTGACCGGGCTCGCCTCCAAGGTGTCGGAGCTGCTGATGGCGGTCTCCGGTCAGTCGCTCGCCATCGCCACCATCCTGGCGGCGCTGTTCAGCCTGGTGCTAGGCATGGGGGTGCCCCCCATCGCCACCTACGTGCTGACCTCCGCCCTGGTGGCGCCGGCGATCCAGAAGCTGGCGGTCGCCAACGGCGTGCCGGCCGGCGCGGCCATGCTCGCCACGCAGATGTTCCTCTTCTACTACGCGGTGCTCGCCGACATCACCCCGCCGGTGGGCCTCTCCGCCTATGCTGCCGCCTCGGTGTTCAAGACGGATCCCATCCAGACCGGTCTGTACGCTGCATTGGTGGCGATGCCCAAGTATCTGATCGGCTTCACGTTCCTGCTCTCCTACACGGGCACGGCGCTGCTCATCGTGCCGGTGGTGCAGGGGCTGTCCATAGGGCACGCCCTGCTGGTCATCGTGCCGAGGTTCGTGTTCGCACTCGCCGGCATCGTGCTGCTCGCCGCCGCGGGGGCGGGCTACATGACGCACAGGCTCGGCGGCTGGGAGCGCTGGCTCATGGCCGCCGTCGGCCTCGTTCTGCTCTACCCGGCCACCGGCGTGAACGTCGTGGCGCTGGTGGCCGGAGGGGGGCTGGCGCTGCGCGACCGCCTCAGGGTGGTGCCGGCCAGCCCCTGACGCCATGTCGGTCCGCCCCCGCGCCGCAGCCGCGGCCCCGGCCCGACCGACGCCGCCCTAGCCCGGCACGCTCGTCCGGCCCAGCCGCCTCTCGGCACGCCACAGCGCCGCCAGCAGCGGTACCTCCAGCAGCAGCAGAGCAGCCACGCCGAGGTAGGTGGGCGTGAAGCCCACGCTCGTCACCAGCTCGACGCCCACCACCGGCCCCAGACTGCCGCCGACATCGCCGAAGAACTGGTAGTAGCCCACGACCTGTCCCCGGCGGTCCTCCGGCGTGAGATCACCGAGCAATGTCAGCAGCGGGATGGAGGTGCCGCCCATGCCGAGCCCCAGGAACACGACGCCGACCACCGCCAGCCAGGGGTCATGCGTCAGCGCCAGCAGCGCGAAACCGAGCGCACCCGCCACCACGCCGGGCAGCGCGAGGCCGGTACGTGACGGGATGCGGTCGAGGGCGCGGCCCAGGTAGAGCGTCACCCCTGCCGAGGCCAGCATCATCACGGCCAGGAGCGCGCCGGCCATGGGCTGCTCGGCCAGTCCCGCCACGCTGATGCCGCGCGCGTGCACCAGCAGCACCAGCGTGGCCAGCAGCGTGCCCTGCACCGAGAAGAACACCAGCATGTTCGCGAGCCATACCGCCTTCACGCGCCGGTCCGCCCGCACCACGGTGACGGCCGCCTGCCGCACGCGCGCGGCGAGCGTGCGCCGGTCGCGCTCGGGCGCGGCCTGGCGCGCGCCCCCCACGCTCGGCACCGTCCACCACGCGAGCGCGCCCGCGAACAGCGTGACCCCCGTAGCGAACAGGAAGGCGGCGTCGTCGGATACGAAGCCCGCCACCAGACCGCCGGCGAGCAGACCGGCCGGCATGCCCAGGCTCAGCGCCAGCCGGACGATGGCCGTGCTCCGCCCGCGGTTCTCGAGGCTGGACGCGTTGAGCGCGATGGTGACGCCCCCGACGATGATCGCCGCCGAGCCGAGCCCCCAGATCCCGCGGCCGAGTAACAGCAGCCAGCCCGGGATGGCGGTGTGGAGCGCCAGGCTGTAGGTTCCCGTGGCCAGGGCCTCCACCACCAGGCCGATGGTGAGCGGCCACTTGCCGCCGAAGCGATCGATGAGCCCACCGGCCGCAGGGTTGGCGAACAGCCGCGTGACGCGGTTGGCGGACAGGATCCAGCCGACGAGCGCGGCAGGCAGGCCCAACTGGACCCCCAGGATGGGGATAATGGGGAAGGCGATGCCCCCGCCGATGCCCCCGAGGAACACCACGACCGCCACCGGCAGGCTCTCGGGCGCCATCCCCAGGCGCCCCAGCATGCCGACGGGACCGCTCGCCTCTGCCCTGCCGTCCGTGTTGCTGGCCTCCATCCGCCCCTCCGAACAGCGCCCGCCGACCCTCAGGCGGACGCCCCGTCTAGCACCGGCCGTCGGCGCACCCAGCCACCATAGGCCACGCGTGGCGCGCCCGGCGTTGTGTCACGCGCGCGGGGACCTCTCACGATGACCTCCGACGACCGCCTCGCGCTGATCCGGGCCGCCGTCCCCGTCCCGGACCGCGCCGCGTGCTGGGCGGAGCTCGGCGCCGGTGACGGCGCCTTCACGTTGCCCCTGGCCGCCCGGCTCGGGCGCGGCGCGCGCGTGCTGGCCGTGGACCGGGACCGACCCGGGCTGGAGAGGCTGCTGCGGGCCGCGGCCACAAGCGGCGGGGCGCGCGTCGAGACGCTGGCCGGCGACTTCACGGGCGAGCTGCCGCTGCCGGAGCTCGACGGCGTGCTCATGGCCAACTCCCTGCACTACGTCGCGCGCCGCCGGCAAGCGGCGTTGCTGAGCCGCCTGGCCCGGCGGCTCCGCCCCGGTGGCAGGCTGGTGGTCGTTGAGTATGACCTGGCCCGCGGCAACCCGTGGGTGCCGCACCCCGTGCCCGCCGACGCCTTCTCGGCGCTGGCGCGCCGGGCCGGGCTGACCCGGCCGGAGGTGGTGGCTTGGGCGCCTTCGCGCTATTGGGGCCGCGCCTACTGCGGGCTGGCCTTGCGGGGCGCCGACGGTGCGCGCGAGCCGTGACGGCCCGGCGAATGTGACGGCTCGGCGCTGACCCGGCCCGCGCTGCGGGACTATGCTGGCCTCGGTAGAGGACAGCACGCCGGCGTCAACGCGCGAGGAGGAGCAGGCATGGTCCCCATCGGTCGCAACGCGGCGCGCGTCCGGGAACGCTCCGACCCCACCACCGCCGTCGGCACGAGCGACGACCGGGCAGCGTCCGAGGGCACGGCACCCAACCGTTGGATGGGCGAGTGCGGTTGCCTCATCGGCCCCTTCACCTGCCGGCAGGTGGCGGAGCGGTTCGTGAGCGGCATGGTCGAGTTCGGTCAGTACGAGTGCGTGTGTCAGCAGGTCGTCGTTCACTCCGGCAGCTACTACGTCCGCACGACACGGGTCGCAGAGGCGCGCGTGCTCGGCGCCTGACGGCGCTCAGCCGAACAGCAGACGCGTCACGATGCCCGCCACGGGCGGAAGCAGCAACGTCGATGCGACCCGGATCAGCGTGAAGCGCGGTCCGACCAGCGCCAGCTCGAAGCTGAGCAAGCCCAGGTTCCAGACGGCCCAGCCGGTGACCATGGCGACCGTCGCGGCGAGGCCGGCGCCGGCCTGATGGACGGCGGCGATGATCGGGAACGACACGTAAGGACCGCCCGGGATCAGTCCGCCCGCCACCGAGCCGATCACCACATCCAAGAGGCTCGAAGTGCCGCCCAGGAGGCGGTGCACGAGGCCGGGAGGCAACGCCACCGCCAGCATGCCCGCCACGAAGAAGGCGGCGACGAGGAGCGGCAGCGTGCGCCAGAGCATCCTCAGCCCGGCGAGGGTGCCGTCCCGGGCCTTGCTCGGATCCTGCCGGTAGGCGGCGCCGGCGGCCACCGCGGCGAGCGCGACGAGCACGGCGGTCGCGATGATCATGGCGACGCCTCCGGCAGCCCGTCCCGGACCCAGCGGCTCGCACCGGGAAAGAGCGCCTGTGCCAGCAGCCCCGCGAGCGGCGGGAACACCAGCGTCACCACGTAGCGCACCCAGGTGACGTGCACCCCCAGGAGCGCGACCTCGAGGGGCAGACGGCTCACCGTCCACAGGTTCTTGGCCACCACGAACGTGATGATGGTGCCGATGTTGGCTCCGCTCCGCAGGAACGCGACGGCGATGGGGTAGTAGGCGTACGGGCCGCCCGGGATGAGCGCGCCGGCCAGCCCGCCGATCAGCAACCCGCGCCACCCCGACCCCTCGCCCAACCAGCGACTCACCGCCTCGCGCGAGACGAGGACCTGGATGAGTCCCGACAACACGAAGGCCGCCGTGATCAGGACGGCGGTCTCCCCGACCAGCGCCGCAGTGCCGCCGAGACCCGAGAGCACCCTGGTCCAGCCGCCCTCGAGGAAGGCGACGACGCCGAGGCCGATGCCGGCCGCCACCAGAGCGAGCGTGAGGTTACGCTGCATGATGCCCTTCCCAACCGCGTCGGCGGCGACCTGCGCGGGTCAGCAAAGGCCCGGCCGAGCCCTCACGGCGCCGCCGCTCCCGACCAGGCGGTGAGGGGGATGCGGTCGATGGGAACGAGCACGCTGCCGTCCGGGAAACGTACGGCAGGACCGCTCGCGAACGCCTGACCATCGAGGCCGGCGGCCGGGCCGACCGCCACGGTCCGCCGGTCCCCCGCACCGGCGGCGGCCGGGCCGAACACGATCCCCAACGGGCTGCCCGCCAGGGTCACCAGTGCACGGCGAGGCCCGTCGAAAGCCAGCGAGGCCAGGGTATGGCTCCCCGGGACGACGGTCCGACGCGCCAGAGCCCGGGCCGCCCGGGGACTCGACATCAAGCGCGCGAAGCGCGCGCTGCCGAGGGTGACGGCCAGGTGCGCGAAGGCGGCGTCGCTGGGCGCGAACACCGTGTACGCCCGGGTGCCGTCGAAGGCGGCGCCCACGCCGCTCTCCGCGAGGATCCGGTGGAAGCACCGGAAGGACGAGGCCTGCTGCCCTACCGTTCCCTCGAAGCACAGGCCCAGCCCTTCCCGGAAGTGCGAGCCGGGGGGACGTTCCGTGGCCGGAGACGCCACGCGCCTCACCAGGTACGCGGGGAGCAGGCCCGTCCCGAGGACCAGCGCGCTCACCGATACCTGCGGCTGGGCGGCAGCGGCGCCGGCCAGGACGGCCGCAGCCACGCCGACCATGACCTTCCGGAGCCAGGTGTGCCGTGCGCCCATGCGTCCATCCTTCCACAGCGTGGGCGGGCACGGGGAAACCCGGCAACGACACCAGCGCCGGGCCGGCGGCGCCGAGCTGGAGCGTCCATGTCGGCGGGGTGGTGGACGTCCAGCCCGAGATCACGTCGCGAGTACGGCTGCCCGTGATCCCGTGCTCGTCCGGCACGGTGAGCCGGGCCCTGAAGGACCGAGACGATCGTGCGCCGTCCGCGGGAGTGCTAGTCTCGGTGGGCAGGACGAGGAAGCCGAGATCTCTGGCTGCGACGTGCGGCCCCGGGATTGCGTGGCGGCAGCATCGCCAGCCGGCTGGCCCGGCTAGGGCGGCGGCGCTTCGGGTCGCGACACGCGGACCTCCAGCACGGCACCCC
>DATFNF010000036.1:0-33910 GCA_035266525.1 Trueperaceae bacterium
GCGTACGACGGTGACGTGGCCGGTCGCATCCGCCGGGCCGCGGGCGGACGCGTCGACGCGGTCATCGACTGCTTCGGCGGCGACTACGTGCGCCTCGCCGTCGAGGACCTGGGGGTGAACCCCGCCCGCATCGACACCATCGCCAACTTCGCGGCCCGGGAGCGCTTCGGGGTCAAGACGGAGGGCACCGCCACGGCGGCGAGCGCCGAGGTCCTGGAGCAGTTGGTGCGCATGATCAGCGAGGGCGACCTGGAGGTGCCGATCGCCCGGAGCTATCCGCTGGACGCCGTGCAAGACGCCTACCGCGAGCTGGAGGAGCGCCATACCCTGGGCAAGATCGTGCTGACGCCCTGAGCCGGCGTCTGGCCACCCCGGCGGTGAGGGCGGCGTATCACGCCGGGATGTCACGCCCGCGTCACGCCGGCACCGGTCTCCTGAGCGTGGAAGGCCCGAGCGCGGCCAGCGTCGCCGCCTCCGGCCGTGAAGGAGACGGGTATGAAAGAACATCGCAAGCGCGCCGCCTGTCTGGCGGCCTTACTCGCACTGAGCCTCGCCCTGGCCGCGACAGCGGCGGCCCAGACGCTCTTCGTCAGCCCCACCGGCAGCGATGCGAACGGTAACGGCAGCCCCTCGGCTCCGTACCAGACCGTTGCCAGGGCGCTCGCCGCCGCACCGGCAGGCGCCACGGTCACCCTCGAGCCGGGCGTCTACGAGGCGTCGGTCTCCATCACCAAGCAGGTGACGCTGACGTCCGACGCCTCCAAGCCCGGTGCCGTGGCGGCGACCGTCATCGACGCCCACGGCCAGGTGAACGGCATCGTGGTCGCCGGCCCCGCCACCGGGGGCACCGTGGTGGCCGGCTTGACCGTGAAGAACGCGCTCAAGGCCGGCATCCTGGTGGTGCAGACGGCGAAGGTCACCGTGCGCGACAACGTGGTGACGGCCAACGATCAGAGCTGCGCAGGCTACCAGGGCTGCTTCAACCCGAACGCCAGCCTGCCGGTCCCGCAAGGCACGTTCACGTACACCAACGACGTGCCGTGCGGCAACCCGGACTTCCAGAAGCACCCCGGGCAGGACTGCGAGGCGCTGCACCTGGTCTCGGTGACCGACTCCCTGGTGCTCGGCAACACCGTGCAAGACAACCTCGATGGCGGCATCTACCTCACGGACGAGGCGGGCCCCGACTCCGGCAACCTGGTCGAGGGGAACCTGGTGAAGGGCAACCTCACCGACTGCGGTATCACGCTGGCATCGCACAACCCGATGGCCGTGAAGGACGCCACCGCCGGGGGCGTCTTCCACAACACCGTGCGGCACAACGGCGCCATCGGCAACGGCGGTGCCGGCATCCTGATGGCCGGGCCCATGCCGGGGGCCGCTTCCTACGAGAACACCGTCACGGCCAACATGGTCGAAGGCAACGGCATGCCGGGCATCGTGGTGCACGCCCACACACCGGGGCAGAACATGAACGGCAACGTCATCACCGACAACTTCGTGAGCGGCAACGGCGCCGGCATCGGCGACCCGGACGCCGGCTTGACGCCCGAGCAGACCGCGGGCATCGACGTCTTCAGCGCCGCCGGCCCGCTGACGGGCACGCGCGTGGAGGGCAACGCCGTGGCCGACGAGCACTTCGGCGTATGGCTGGGGAGCCTGGTCCGGCAGCCTGCCGTTTCCGGCAACCTCGCCGTGGACGGCCGGGTGGGTGCCCTGGTGCACGTGGCGCCGCCCAAGGCGGACTGAGCCGGGTCCGCTGCAGACCATGAGACGTCGGGTCGGCCGCGCGCGGCACCAGCGCCGCCTGCCCGACCCGACGTCATGCGGGGACCGGCGGCGCCGCGTCCCGTGCTGGGTACCGCCGGCGGGCCCGCGTAAGACTTCCGACAGGCCGACGGAGGTCTAATGACGGCGTGGGGGGACGCACGTGCAAGACCATGGTGGACGGTCGCGCGCCCAGCCGAGCGACCGCGGGCCCGGCCACCGCGCACCCCCCGGCAACCCATCCCAACGCACGACTCGAGCCGCGGCACGCGCCGGATCGGAATGGATCGCGCGCGGTCGCGGCACGCCGCCCGCGGGCGGCCGTTCGAGCCCTACCCCATCCGCGACCTGGCGGACTACACCGGCAGTCAGTACGACTTCGCAGCCATGTGGCGACCCACACCGCAGGAGAGCGAGCGCTGCCCCGCCGTCCGCATCGGCCTGCACGACCACGGAAGCGCCCTCTACCCCTGCTGGCGCTTCTGACGGTCACGTCCGCCGTGCCGACGTCGCCTCAACGGCTCGCGGTCGCAGCGGCCTCGCCCGCCAGATGCCGGGAGATGAACGGCAGCACCACCGAGGCCAGCCGTGCCGCCACGCGATCGGTGTGGTTCCCGTCGTAGACCTGGAACGCATGCGGCACGCCGGCGCGCGTGAGCGCGGCATCGAAGGCGCGCGCGCCGGAGACGAAGTCCGGCCGCGAGTCGTGCGCCCCGACGTCCAGTGCGACACCCCGGAACGCCCGCAGATCGGCCGCGTCCTTCGGCAGCATCGCGAGCGGGGTATGCGCCTGCCAGCGCCGCCACACCCGCGGCACGCTCACCGCCTTGCCGGAGACGAGCCGATAGGGCAGGTCCACGTAGGACGGGGGGTTGCCGGGATCCGGAGAGAACGCGGCCGCGGTGGCCAGGTCGACGTCGCCCTCGTCCTTCGGCAGCACGTGGCCCGAGGCCAGCCGCTTCAGCGTCGGCAGGAAGTCCTGTGCCGACAAAGCCGCGATGGATCGCGGGTGGCGCAGGTCCAGGTACGGCGCACTCATGGCGTACACCACGCGAAAGGTGTCGGGATGCGTCATCGCCAGCACCAACGCGCCGTAGCCGCCCATGGAGTGGCCGGCGATGGCGCGACTCCCGGGCCGCGCCAGCGTGCGGTAGTGGGCATCGACGTACCGGACCAGGCCGTGCGTGATGAACGTGCCCCAGTTCCCGCCGACCGACGAGTCGACGTAGAAGCTGCCTCCGTACCGCGTGTCCGCGTCGGGCATGACGATGATCATGGGCTGGATGCTGCCCCCCAGGATCAGGCGGTCGGCGATGGCCGGCAGGTGGACGTTCCGGGTATACCCGCCACCGAACCACATCGCGTCGGTGGCGCCGTAGCCGTGGAGCAGGTAGAGCACCGGATAGCGCTTGGCGGGATGGCGGCGGTAGCCGGGCGGAAGGTAGATGCTGACGGGCCGGTCCGCCGAGTCCCCGAGCAGGTTGCCTTCCAGGGCAGGGCTGTGCACGACCACCCGCACGACCGTCCCGCCCGACGCGCGCGCTCCCGGCAGAGCCGTCAGCGCTGAAACGACGGCGAGGATCGCGAGATATCGACGCCACATGGGACGGCTCACCTCCCCGGGTCCGGCTTCCGCTGCGAACGGACCGCCACCACGCTGAGGCGGTCATGGAGCCGGTCCATCGCGGCAGAGCATACGGCCCCGCGGACGGGACGCCCGGTACGGCTGCCGCAGCGCGGGCCGCGGCTCCACACCCCGCTTCAGGCGCTGCGCATGCCACCCTGCGAGGCGAGAAGGTCCCGGATCTCGGTGAGCAGGCGCTCCTCGGCCGGCACCGCGGGCGGCGTCTCGATGGCGATGGGCTCCGGGCGCTCGACCCGCCGCCTCATGGCGTTGACGCCCCGCACTACCATGAACAGCACCCAGGCGATGATCAGGAAGTTGACGAGGGTGTTCAGGAAGGCGCCGTACTGGATCACGGGGGCACCGGCCGCCACCGCCTCCTTGACCGAGGTGTAACTGCCCGCCCCCTTCAGCACCACGCCGAGGTTGCTGAAGTCCACGCCGCCCACCAGCACGCCCACGACCGGCATGATCACCTGGTTGACCAGCGAGGCGGTGATGGCGCCGAACGCCGCGCCGATGACGACCGCAACCGCCAGGTCCAGCACGTTGCCTCGCGACACGAAGTCACGGAACTCCTTCAGCATGACGACCCTCCCGAGAGCCTAGCGCCCTCACCGCTGCGCATCGCTCGCCTCAAGCGTAGAGCCTGGCTGGGGCAGGCGTGCCGGGACGGTCGACACTGCCCCTTCCCGCGGCCGTCTCCGATGATCGCCCGGACGGCCGCGCCCGCAGGCGACGCTGCCCGGCATCGAGATCGAGAGGAGTCCCCATGCAGATTTCGGACTGCGCCCCCGAGACGCAGGTAAGGAAGTCCTGCCAGGAGCTCGGCATCAGCGACTGGAGCGCCAAGACGGACGAGCACGTGGACCGGGACCAGGCGCTGCGGGGCTGAGCTCGCGTGGCGCGCAGGCGCCCATGCCGGCGCCGAGCACGCGCCGGCCGCGACGGCCCGCAGCGCCGCCGGGCGGCGGCCCGGGCAGGGCAAACGCCCTCTGCCAGGGAGGCACGGCCGCCGCTACAATGCTCGTGGAGCGGCCGGACGAGGGAGTGTCCGCCATGGCAGACGTCAGTGGGTCACCCCTGCAATACCTCGACCGCGCGCTCGGCACCATCCGCGGCCTGGGCCTGGCGCCCGAGGACGGCGAGCGCCAGGAGGCGCCCATCACCGCTCTCCTCAAGCGCATCACCAGCCTGGACGAGGACAGGGTCGTGGCCATCGCGCGCACCCTGAACCAGGCCTCGCTCTTCAACGACGTCGTGCGGCAACAGGTCGCCGGGATGGACGTGGCGACCCGCTACGAGGCCATCACCTCCGCCTTCAACAGCATCCGGGACGATGCCCGGCGCATGGTCCAGCAGATCGAGGACGGCAAGCTGAACACCTTCGAGCGGCTGGCGAACGTGTGGATGAAGGTCACACGGGGCGATGTGGCGACCCGCTTCGACGCCATCAAGCGCACGTTCGAGGGCGTCACGGTGGCCACGCTCGATCAGGTCGAGCGGGAGCGGCGCATCTTGGACGCGTATCAGGACTTCCGTGGCGCCATGAAGGGGTCGGAGATCATGGCGCTCGAGGTGCTCGAGCTCGCCGATGCGGAACTCGCGGGCGCCAGGCAGGCGGTCGGGGAGGCCACCTCGCACGTGGGCGCCGCCGGCGGCGCCGAGCTCACCGAGCGTGCACGCCTCGAGCTCGCCCGCGACGAGGCCGTCCGGGCTCTGCAGGCGACCGAGGACCGCTACCAGATCGCCAAGGACCTGGCCGACAACCTCACCGTCGGCTATCACACCTCCGAGGTGATCATGGCCCGCCTGCGCCAGACCACCAACGCCAAGGAACGGCTCCACGCCCAGGCGGTGAGCTTCTTCGCCACCAACGAGACGGTCCTCACGGCACTGAGCGCTTCCTTCACGGGGCTGTTCGGCCTGAACGAGAGCACCCGCACCATGGAGGCCATGAAGGAGGGCGTGAGCGCGTCGCTCGAGACGCTGGCCGAGATCGGGACCGAGGTCCAGGAGGCCGCCATCCGCGCCGGCTACGGGCCCACCATCCGCGCCGACGCCGTGAAGAAGCTGGTGGGCTCGGTGGTGGCGTTCCAGACCCGCTCGGGCGAGCTCATCGCGGAGATGCGCGAGCAGAGCACCGCCAACGCCCGCGAGATCCGCGACGCGGTGGAGGACGGCAAGCGCCGCCTGGCCCGGCTCGCCGAGCAGGCGGGACAGGATGCGCTCCAGCAGGGTGAGGCGGCGGCGCTGACGCCATGACCACCGCGGCCGCGCGCCGGCCAGACGCCCCGCTAGACGACATCATGCTCGCCATGGACGTGGTCGACACGCTCCGCCAGCGTCGTCAGCTGGTCGAGCACGAGCTCGCCGAGCCGGAGCGCGCCCAGGACCTCATCGAACGCCTTCGCAAGATCTATGCCGCGCAGGGGATCGAGGTCCCGGAGGAGATCCTGGCGCAGGGCGTGGCCGCGCTCGCCGAGGAGCGGTTCACCTACCGCCCGGCGGCGCCGTCGACGGCGACGGCGCTCGCCCGCATCTACGTCGGCCGCGGCCGCTGGGGCCCGCTGCTGGCCGTCGCGGTGGCGGTGGCGGCCATGGTGGTCGGCGTCTACCGCCTCGAGGTGGTGGCCCCCAGGAACGCGCTCGCGGGCGAGCTCGCAGCCGCGCACGAGACGACCGTGCAGCTGGCGAGCGAGAGCGCCGCGGGCGAGCGCGCCGATGCCCTCTATACGGTTGCGCGCACGGCGCTGGCGCGGCACGACTACGCTGCTGCACGCACGGGCCTTTCCGACCTGCGAGCGTTGCGGTCCACCCTCGAGCAGAGCTACACCGTCCGGATCGTCAACCGCCCCGGCGATCCCTCCGGTGTCTGGCGCGTCCCCGACATCAACACCCGCGCCCGCAACTACTACCTCATCGTGGAGGCCCTGGGACCCGACGGCCGGCCGCTCACCGTGACCGTCCGCAACGAGGAGACGGGGGCCAGCGAGCAGGTGCGCGCCTGGGGCGTGCGCGTCGACGAGGCGACCTACCAGGCGGTCGCGCGCGACAAGCAGGACGACGGCATCATCCAGAACGACATCGCCGGCCAGAAGCGCGCCGGAACGCTACTGCCCAGCTACGCCATCCCCACCACCGGAGCGGCCATCACGCGCTGGTGACCCAAGGGAGCCGCTACTGCCATGACCTCCGGAACGGACCCCCTCACCTCCATCGAGCGCGAGCTCGCCCAGGAACGGCGGGCCGCCGACGCGCTGGCGAAGCGCCTGAGCGCCGGCAGCGACCGCCTGCTCGCCATCGGCAAGGAGCAGGTCGACGCCTACCGGGAGCTGGCACGCCTGCGGGTGCAGGCGCTCGCCGCGGCGGGCGAAGGCGCGCTCGCCGTGCCGGACGCCCTCGACGACGCCGACAGGCGCGTGAGCGACTTGCTCCGCTCCAGGCAACGAACGGCCGACGCGCTCCTGGTGGACATCCGCGCCGCCGACGCCGGGCGCGCCGATCGCGAGACCGCGCGCGAAGCCTGTGCGCAGCGCCTGGCGGCGGCGGCTGCCACGGTGGATGCAGCCGAGGCGCGCACCCAGGCGCGGCTCGAGGCGGACGATGGCTACGAGCAGGCGCTCGCCGACGCGCACGAAGCCGACCGCATCGCGATGCATGCCGACGACAAGGCGACCGTGAGCGAACGCGAGCTGGACGACAAGGGGCGCGCCTTCCGCGGCGACCCTCTGTTCATGTACCTGTGGCGTCGCCGCTTCGGCACGCCCGAGTACCGCGCGGCCCCGCCGTTTCGCTGGCTGGACGGAAAGGTCGCGTCCCTGTGCCGCTTCATGACGGCCCGAGAGGACTACGCGCGCCTGCTGGAGATACCCGGACGTCTGCGGGAGCACGCCACGGCGTGCCGCCGGCGCGCCGACGAGGCTTTCGGGCGCGTGCATGCGCTGGACCAGAGCGCGCGGGTGGCGGACGGCATCCCGGCGTTGGAGGCCGCGGAGGCCGAAGCGGCGACCGCCCTGCATGAGGCCGACAGCCGGCTCGAGGCCGATGCGGCCACCGCTCGCGACCTCCTCGAGCGCCAGCGGCAGATGGCGGCCGGTGAGGACGACGCCTATCGGCAGGCGGTCGACGTCCTGGCGGCGGCGCTACGCGCCGACGCCCTGCAGGAGCTGCACCAGCAGGCGCTGGCCACGCCCTTCCCGGAGGACGACGCCGTCATCGCCCGCCTCGAGACGCTGGAGCGCGAACGCCGGCAGCTCGGAAGCGCCGTCGACGAGCTCCAGGCGGCCGTCCGACAGCGCCACGAACGTCTGCGCGATCTCGAATCGCTGCGCGCCGAGTTCAAGCGGCGGCAGTACGACCAGCCGGGCCAGGGCTTCGAGGACGGCATGCTCGTCGCCACCGTGCTCGCCAACGTCCTCGGCGGCATGCTCGGCCGCGACGCGCTGTGGCGGATCCTGGATCAGCAACGGCGCTCCCGCCCGCCGCAGTCCAACCCCACCTTCGGCTCGGGAGGCTTCGGGCGCGGCTCGCCCTGGGGCGGCGGCTTCCGCACCGGCGGCACCGGGCAGAGGGGCGGCCGGTTCCGCACCGGCGGCAAGTTCTGAGCCCGGCGAGCGACATCCGGGGGGCGCCCGCCCTGCCCGCCTCACCGTCGTGAGCGCCGGCTACGTGGCCGACCGCCGCACCCGCACCCGCTTCGCGGGGGTGACCGCCAGGTAGGCGAGCAGGACCAACAGGGCCGCCTGTGCCACCTTCAGCGAGATCCCCCACGGCTCGTACGCGGGCGTGCGCTGCGGCGCCACGTCGAAGTAGGCCACGATCGCGAAGACCTGGAACGCGGCGCCGGCGAGCCACACCAGGCGGTTGTCCAGAGACCACAGCAGCACGGCCCCGAGCAGGAACGCGGCGCCGGCCATCGCGCCGAAGACCGCCAGGGACACGTCCGCGCTCGCCGCATCCTCCACCACGACCGCCACCCCCGCGCCTATGAGCGCGTACACGACCGCGTTGGCCAGGGCGAGCGCGCCTGCCGCCAGGCGGATCCGCAGCCTCGTCCCGCTGACGCCGAGCCTGTCCGCCCAGCCCAGATGCAGGTTCGTCCTCATGCTCGCCTCGCTCTCCCGCCGGCCACCGGCGCCGTCACAAGGGGTCGTCCGCTCTCGGCTCCGTCGCCGCACTATGCACAAGCGGACACCGTTCGCCAAGGGACACGCGCCCTGCCGGACGGCCTAGGGCGAGGCGATGTGCAACAGCAGATGCACCCGGACCTGGACGACGTCGTCGACGACCACGGTGAACAAACGCGGCCTCGTCATGCCGAAGTCGGAGAGCCGGACGGGCAGGGCCAGCGTCGCCTCCAGCGCGTCCCCGGAACGCGTGAGCCGGCCGTGCGCCACCACGCTCCGCTCGACGCCGTGCATGTGCAGGAGCCCCGTCACCGTGACGTCAGCGGTGCGGCCGTCCGGCAGGGACGCCGGATCGGCCTGCACGGCCGTCACCTGGTAGACGATCTCGGGGTACCGCGCCGCGTCGAACACGGTGCGGGCGGCGTTCACGTCTCGCAGGAAGTTGCCGGTCGTGATCGCGTCGCTCTTCACCGCGACGCGGCCGCGCGCGCCACTCAAGCGGGACGGGTCGAGCTCCAGGGAGAACGCCGCGATGGGTGCCTTGCCGTCGAAACCTCCGAAGGCGTCGGAGGCGTGGAACGTGATGGTGCTGGAGGGCTCGAGGGCGGCGGCCCGCCGGTTGGGGTCCACGCCGCTGGCGGGAGGCAGGCGTACACCGGGCGCACGGGCCGACGCCGGGACCGCCGTGGCGAGGCACGCCAGGACTGCGAGCGCAGCCAGCGCCACCATGACGCGCTGCCTCCGGCGTCCGCCGCCGTCCTCGTGTCCGCGACCTCCAGGCATCGGATCCTCGACCCCTCGAGCCTACCCCGGTCCGCGCCGGGCTCCGCCGCGCTCTGGGACGCCGACCGTCGGTCCCTGTGCGGCGGGCGCCGGCGTGCCCGTTGACAGCGCCCGGCCGACGCCATAAACTTAATGCCGTGCAAACTATCAACACCACGCGAACTACCGATGCCGCGCCCGAAGACGACCTCGTCGACGAGATCGTCGAGGCCTTCGGCGCCATGCGCGCCCGCGGCATGCGCGGCATCCAGGGTCTCCACCGCGGCTCGATGAGCGTCGGCCACCTCCAGGTCCTCATCCGGCTCCGCGTCGGCGGCTCGCTGCCCGTGAGCCGCCTCGCCGAGACGCTGGGCATCTCCGCGGCCGGCGCGACCGGGATGGTCGGGCGCATGGAGGAGCGCGGGCTGGTCGAGCGCGTCCGGGACGTCGACGACCGCCGCGTCGTGCTCGTCCGCCTGACCGCCAAGGGCGATTCCGTGCTGGAGGAGATCGGCAACCGCGGGCGCGCGTCGCTCAGGCGCGTACTGGCTCGCCTCGACGGCTCCGAGCTGAGGCAGCTGCGCAACGGGCTGGTGGCCTTCCAGCGCGCGGCGCGCGAGCTGGCCGAGGGCGAAGCCGGCGCCGACGAGGCGGACGACGCCACGGCGGGCCCGACGGCCAAGCGGGGGCGCGACGGCGCGGCTGAGCCGTGCGATCGCGCGGCCGGCGCCACGGGATCGGAGGCGCCCGATGTTGCTGAAGATCCTGAATAGGTACAGCCGGCCGTACCGGCTGGCGATGCTGGCGATCGTGGTGCTCCAGTTGCTGGGCACGCTGGCGGCGCTCACCCTGCCCAGCATCAACGCCGACATCATCGACAACGGCGTCATCCGTGGCGATACCGGCTACATCCTGCGCGAGGGCGGCTGGATGCTGGCGGTGTCGCTGCTGCAGATCGCGTGCAGCGTCGCCGCGGTCTACTTCGGTGCCCGCACGGCCATGGCCTTCGGCCGCGACCTGCGCTCGGCCGTCTTCCGTCACGTGGGCGCGTTCTCCAGCCGGGAGGTGGCACGCTTCGGCGCGCCGTCGCTCATCACGCGCTCCACGAACGACGTGCAGCAGGTGCAGATGATGCTGATGCTCGCGTTCACGATGTTCCTGACCGCGCCGACCATGATGGTGGGCGGCGTCATCATGGCCCTGCGCCAGGACGTGGGGCTGTCCTGGCTGATCGGCGCGGCGGTCCCGGTGATGGCGGCGCTGATCGGCGTCGTGGTGTCCCGCATGGTGCCCGGCTTCCGCGCTATGCAGAAGCGCCTCGACCGCATCAACGAGGTCCTGCGCGAGCAGATCGGCGGCATCCGCGTGATCCGCGCGTTCGTGCGCGAGCCGTTGGAGCGTGCCCGCTTCGACACGGCCAACCACGAGCTCACCGACGTCTCGCTCTACGTGGGGCGCTGGATGGCGCTGATGTTCCCCATGGTGATGCTGGTCACCAACGTCGCCAGCGTGGGCGTGCTCTGGTTCGGCGGCATGCGCGTCGCCGCCGGCACCATGGAGATCGGCTCGCTGACGGCGTTCCTCAGCTACATCATGCAGATCCTGATCTCCATCATGATGGCGACCTTCATGCTGGTGATCCTTCCCCGCGCGGCGGTGTCCGCCGACCGTATCGGCGAGGCGATCACCACGGAGCCGACGGTGCGGCCGCCCTCCCACGGCGTGGTGCGAGCCCCCGAGCGGGGCCATCTGCAGCTGCGCCAGGTAGGGTTCCACTACCCGGGCGCCAGCCACCCGGTGCTCACGGGGGTCGATCTCGACGCCGCGCCCGGCCAGACCGTGGCGGTCGTCGGCTCCACCGGCGCCGGCAAGACCACCCTGCTCAACCTCATCCCGCGCCTGTTCGACGCCACCGAGGGAACCGTGCTCATCGACGGCGTCGACGTGCGCAGCTTCGACCCCGAGGCGCTGTGGACCCGCATCGGCCTGGTCCCGCAGAGGGCCTACCTGTTCACCGGCACCGTGGCCAGCAACCTGAGGTTCGGCAAACCCGACGCCACCGAGGACGAGATGTGGCGCGCGCTCGCGATCGCCCAGGCGGAAGACTTCGTCGCCGCCATGGACGGCGGCCTCGACGCCCCCATCGCCCAGGGCGGCACCAACGTCTCGGGCGGGCAGCGCCAGCGCCTCGCCATCGCCCGCGCGCTCATCCGCCGGCCCGAGGTCTACCTCTTCGACGACGCCTTCTCGGCCCTCGACGTCGCGACCGACGCGCGGTTACGCCAGGCGCTGACGCCCGTCACGCGCGGCGCCACCGTGGTGATCGTGGCGCAGCGCATCGCCACCGTCATCGACGCCGACCAGATCGTGGTGCTCGAGGAAGGACGGGTGGCGGGCCGCGGCACCCACGACGAGCTGCTCCAGACCTCGGAGACGTACCGCGAGATCGTCGAGTCGCAACGGCAGGTGGCGGCATGAGGGGGCGGCGCGACCACGGCGCGGGCGGTAACGGCGCGGAGGGCCGCGAGCCGTCCGGCGGCGCGCCACAGACGATGCAGCGCACCGAGCGCATCCGGAGCGGCGGCTTCGGGCACGGGCCGCCCCGCATGGTCGGACAGAAGGCCCGCAACTTCGGGCCGTCGCTGCGGCGCCTGGTGGGCAACCTACGGCCCGAGTCCCGCAAGCTCGGCGTGGTGATCCTCACCGCCGTCGCCTCGGTGGCGCTGACCGCCGTCGGTCCCCGCGTGCTGGGCCGGGCGACCGACCTGCTCTTCGCAGGCGTGATCGGAGCCCGCCTGCCGGCCGGCATGACCAAGGCGCAGGCGATCGCGGCGGCGCGCGCATCGGGCCAGGGCAAGATGGCCGGGCTGCTGTCCGGCATCGACCTGGTGCCCGGGAAGGGCGTCGACTTCACCGCTCTCGGCCACGTCCTGCTCTTCGCCCTCGCCATCTACCTGGGCTCCGTGGTGCTGCAGTACGTGCAGGGCTACCTGCTCAACGATGTGGTGCAGAACACGGTCTACCGCATGCGCGCCGAGGTCGAGGACAAGCTCAACCGGCTGCCGCTGCGCTACTTCGACCGCCAGCCTCGCGGCGAGCTGCTGAGCCGCGTGACCAACGACATCAGCAACGTGTCGCAGAGCCTTCAGCAGACGATGAGCCAGGTCTTGACGTCGCTGCTCACCGTCGTCTTCGTGCTGGCCATGATGTTCTCCATATCATGGCTGCTGGCCCTCGTGGCCCTCGTCACCATCCCGTTGACCACCATCATCGCCACGCTGGTGATGCGCCGCTCGGGACAGCAGTTCATCGAGCAGTGGCGCCGCACCGGGTCCGTCACGGCGCAGGTGGAGGAGGCATACACCGGGCACGCGCTGGTCAAGGTGTTCGGGCGCCAGCAGGACGTCCAGGAGGCCTTCGAGGTCGAGAACGAGGCACTGTATCAGGCGAGTTTCCGGGCGCAGTTCCTGTCCGGCCTGATCATGCCCATGAGCCGCTTCATCGGCAACCTCAACTACGCCGCCATCGCGGTGGTGGGCGGGCTCAAGGTCGCCAACGGCACCATCAGCCTCGGCGACGTGCAGGCGTTCATCCAATACACGCGCCGCTTCACCCAGCCGGTCACGCAGCTCGCCTCGATGGTCAACCTGTTGCAGTCGGGCGTCGCGTCGGCCGAGCGGGTCTTCGAGCTGCTCGACGCCAAGGAGCAGATCCCCGAGGCCGTCAGCGCCACGCTTGCCGTCGTGCCACACGGCCGGGTGGCCTTCGAGCACGTGAGCTTCCGCTACCTGCCGGACCAGCCGCTCATCGAGGACCTCTCGCTCACGGCCGAGCCGGGGCAGACGGTCGCCATCGTGGGCCCCACCGGTGCCGGCAAGACCACGCTGGTGAACCTCGTCATGCGCTTCTACGAGCTCGACGCCGGCCGGATCACCATCGACGGCACGGACATCACGACGGTGAGCCGCGACGCCCTCCGGTCCCGCATCGGCATGGTGCTGCAGGACGCATGGCTGTTCCGCGGCACCATCCGCGACAACATCGCCTACGGGCGCCCGGACGCCAGCGACGAGGAGATCCGGGCCGCGGCGCGGGCCGCCTTCGTCGACCGCTTCGTGCACAGCCTCCCCGACGGCTACGACACCATCATCGACGACGAGGGCGGCACCGTCAGCGCCGGCGAGAAGCAGCTCATCACCATCGCCCGCGCCTTCCTGGCCGACCCGCCCCTGCTGGTGCTCGACGAGGCCACCAGCTCCGTCGACACACGCACCGAGCTGCTCGTCCAGGAGGCCATGGCAGCGCTGCGCGGCAACCGCACCAGCTTCGTCATCGCCCACCGCCTGTCGACCATCCGCAACGCCGACGTCATCCTGGTGATGGAAGACGGGCAGATCGTGGAGCAGGGCGACCACGACGCGCTGATCACGGCCGGCGGCGCCTACGCCGCGCTCTACCAGGCGCAGTTCCAGGGGGCGGTGGAGAAGGCGGCGTAGCCCGTCGGCGCTGCGTGAGAGGGCCCCGGCGCCGCCTCCATGTCGGGCGGCCGCCCTGGTCCTCTCACCCGTGGAGGGCCGAGGGCCGGGACCATCGTGCGGTCCGGCGCCGAAACGGCCCGCCCCGAGCCCGACGCGGGCATCGTCCGCACGCGGCGATTCGGGCGGAAGAAGCTACACTGGCTCGACCCTGTGCCGATCCGGCAGATCCACGACCGTTGCATCCGCGAGCATGCGGAGCGGCGACCATCCGCGCTGATCGACCTCAACCGGGAGCTGGAGGACCGAGATGGCAAGCGCGCCCACGGAGGACAGGACGGTACAGGTGTACCGCGTCTACATCAAGGCTCCGGCCGACAGGATCTGGGACGCCGTCACCCGCCCGGAGTGGACCGGCCGCTACGGCTACGCCATGCTCGTCGACTACGAGCTGCGCCCCGGAGGCGCCTTCCGCGCCCGCGCGAACGAAGGCATGAAGGCGATACCCGGCATCCCCGACGTCGTCAGCGACGGGGAAGTGCTGGAGCTCGAGCCGCCTCGCAAGCTGGTGCAGACCTGGCGCATGACGATGTCACCGGAGCTGGCCGCCGAGGCCTACACCCACCTCACCTGGGAGCTCGATCCCGTCCGGGGCGGCGTCACCAGGCTCACCGTCACGCACGACGTCACGGGCGCGCCCCTGTGGGCCGCCGTCCTCGCCGGGCAGGCCGAGGGCCAGGGCGCAGGCGGCGGCTGGAACGAGGTGCTGAGCGGCCTCAAGACCCTGCTCGAGACCGGAGAGCCCCTCCCCTTCCAGAGCGGGCCGGCGCCGGCGCGCTAGCTCCCGACGACCTCGGCCCCGCGGCCCTCAGCCGCTCCCCCCCACCGCAGCGTCACCGTCCACGACCGCCTGTCTTCGCGCCTTCGCCGCGTACATGCGCTCGTCCGCGGCCTGCATGAGCGGCCCCACCGCCTCACCGTCGTCCGGCACGCAGGCGACGCCGATGTTCACCGCCACGCGGCCCGCGGACGTGACGATCTCGCCGACCGCGGCCGCGATACGCCGGGCCACCACCCTCGCGGACGCGGCGTTCGCGTGGGGCAGCAGGGCGGCGAACTCGTCGCCGCCCCAGCGGTACACGCTGTCGCCCGCGCGCACCGTGCGGCGGAGGGCGTCGGCCACGGCGACCAGCGCGCGATCGCCCTCGTCGTGGCCGCACGCGTCATTGAGCTCCTTGAAGGCCTGGAGGTCGAGCACGAGCAGCGCGAGCGCTTCCCCGTGCCGCACGGCGCGCGCCATCTCGCGCGGCGCCTGCTCGTTGAAGCTGCGGCGGTTCGCGAGGCCCGTGAGCGCGTCGCTGCGCGCCGCAGCCTCGAGCTTGGCCCGCAGATCGGACTCCTGCAGCAGGAATCCGACGAACGGTGCCAGGCCCGAGGCCGCCTCGATCGACGCCGCCGTGAAGGCGTTGGGGTCCGATAGCGCGTCGAGGTTCAACACCGCCAGCACCTCCCCGCCATACACCACGGGGAGACACAGGTTGGCCACGATGTCGCCGACGCGGCTCGCCCGCAAGAGGTCCTCACCGGGCATGGTGAGGGCGCTGATATCGGCGACCGAGCTCCGATCGCCCGACACGAACACCCGCGGCTCGCCCTCGCGCCAGCCCCGCAGGTCTTCCGCGTACCACGTCCTCATGTCGTCGTCCGTCCACCGCACCTGCAGCAGCGCCTCGAGCGCGTAGCCAACGGTCGCGACGTACCTGAACGCGCCGTCTCCGCCGCGCACCAGCAGGCTGGCGGCCTCGGCGCCGGGAACCAGGCGCAACGCGGCATCGAGCAGGCGGCGGTACATGGCTTCCGGCCGTGTCGACAGCAGCTCCCGTTGGAGCCGGGCCATCTCCTCGACGCGGCTCTCCACCACCCGTTGCCGCACGCTCGCACCCAGCACCTGCGCCAGACGCACGAGCAACACGCGCTCCCGCGCCGCCCAGGCACGTGGAGCGTCATGTACCAGGACCCCCACGTGGCTCGCGCCGGGACCTCCCACGGGCACCAGCGCCAGGGAGGCCACCCCCAACATGACGAGGTCCCGTGCCGAGCCGGCGACCCGCCCGTAATCGCCGATGAACACGTGCTCGCCGCTCTCCCGCGCCTTCCAGATCACTCCCTGGCCGTACCGGATCCCCTCCACCAGCCGGTTCCTCAGGCTCGGCGGGAGCGAGTCCGTGGCGGCCTCGGCGGCGAAGCGGCCGGACCGGTAGCGCATGACGGCGCCGCCGAGAACGCCCACCTCGGGCACGGCCAGGTCGAGAAGCGCACGTGACATGGCGGCCGTACCGCGGCCCGGGCCGTGGTGTTCGACGAGCTCGAGCACCAGCCTGCCGGTATGCTCCTCGTCGACGTGCTGCATGAGGTTCCCGAGGGTGCCCGCGAACTCCTGCACCACAGCGCGTTCGGGCGGACGCAAGGCGTGCGGCTGCGAGGACGTCACCACCGCCGCCACGTCCCCGCGCTCCAGGACGGGGAACACCTCGAGGTGGCGCGCGCCGGCCCCGGCTCCGAGGTCACGGGCGACGGTCGCCCGCTCGCCGACGGCGCCCCGGACCGCATCGGCCGTCCTGGCGTCGGTGAAGGCGTCGACGCTCCCCGCGACCGGCTCGGGGATGCCTCCGACGATGCGCCACACCGCGAAGCCCTCGCTGTCGGCGCCCTCGAGCACGCCCGGCAAGGTGGCGTCCACGTCGCCACCCGGCGACGTGCGGGCCACACGGCGCAGCCCTGCCAGCAACACGCTCAGGAGGCCGAGCCCGCGCCTGGCGTCCGCGTCCCGCTGCCTCAGCTCGAGGACGAGGCGGTCGGTGAGCACCACGATCACGAGCGCGGCGCCGACCAGGTAGCCGAGGGCACCCCAGCCCACGCCGGGGCTCGTCAGCCCGACCAGTGAGCCGCACAGCACCGCCGCCAGACCGCCCCACATGACGTTCGTGACCACCGCCATGAGGGCTCCCACGAGGAGCAGCGGCGGCGCCGCGTACACCTCCCGGGCCCCCGCCGCCACGGCGATCAGCAACGCCGCCCCGGCCAGGGCCAAACCAACCGTCGTCCAACGCCGCCAGGTCAATCCAACGCACCTGCACTCGGAACTCGGCACCGGCGCTCCGGCGCGCCCCTGGAACGCGGGTGCGCGCCCGCCGGCCCCCGCCGCATTCTACGTGCAGGTGGCACGCCACCCGGCCGAAGGCGCTCCCGCTCGCCGCCCGCGCCCGGCTCCGCCCCGACACGCGCACGTCACGGCCCGCAGGCACGGCGCCGAGCGGGTCAGGAGCTCACGCCGAGCGCAGGTGGCGGATCAGGTAGAGCGCCGCGCCGACCACCACCAGCGCCACGATCACCACGTCGAAGCGGTGGAACCAGCCGCCGAGCGTGTCCCAGTGCTCGCCGAGGAGACGCCCGATCCAGGCGAGGCCGAGCGACCAGACGAACGAGCCGATGAAGGTGTAGAGGTTGAAGCGCCACAGGTTCATGCGCGCCATGCCGCCGGGGAAGCCGATGAAGGTGCGCACCACGGGCAACACCCGCCCGATCAGGATGGTGATGTCGCCGTAGCGGGCGAACCAGCGGTCCGCGCGGTCCAGGTCGTCGCGCGAGACCAGCACGTAGCGGCCGTAGCGCTCGACCAGCGGCCGCCCACCCCAGGCGCCCAGGCCGTAGGCGACCATCGAACCCGCCACCGACCCGACCGCGCCCGCCAGCGCCACCAGCCACAACGAGAAACGCCCGGTGGACGCCAGGTAGCCGGAGAACGGCATGATCACCTCCGACGGCAGCGGGATGCATGCGCTCTCGATGGCCATCAGGCCCGCGATGCCGGCATAGCCGAGGCTGGAGATGGTGTTGGTGATGAAGGCAGCGACGTGCGCGAGCATGGTCGAGGTTGCGGCCCCTTCCGGACGACGGCCGGTGGCGGCCGGGCCGGCCACTCCGGTCACGATACGGTGCGTATGGCGGCGCCCGGGAGCGAGGATACTCGCTTTCGGGGGCCGGGGCCCCGGAAACGCCACACCCCGAGCGGCGACGGGAGCGCCGGCGGACGGCCCCCGGCCCGGTCGGCCGCGGCAGGGGCGCGCGCCTAAGAGGTCCGTTAGCCGAGCCGTGCGAGCATGCCGCAGTGAAGACGCGTCCTCGTTTCCCCTCGGGACCGCTGGGCGGTGGGGCCGCCGCACCCTCCGTCCTCATCGCCGATCCCGATGTCGCCACGCGCAGCGTGCTGCGCATCGTCCTCGAGCGGACCGGTTACCGGACCCGCGCCGCCGTGACCGCGGCGGAAGCCCTCGCCCTGCTGAACGACCGCCCGGACGCCCTCGTTACCGAGCTCGTCTTCCCCGACCGGCGCGGCCTGGAGCTGGTCCAGGCCGCCAGGCAGGCCGACCCCGCCACGATCGTGATCGTCCTCAGCGAGATCTCCAACGACCTCGCCGTCATCGAGGCGCTGCGCGCCGGCGCCCACGACTACGTCCGTAAGCCCTTCAGCCCGGACGAGCTGGTGGCGCGGCTGGAACGCCATGGCTCGCGGGACTGACTGGATCTTCGGCGGAACGGTGCTGGCGTCGGTCGCGCTGGAGAGCTACGCCCTGGCCGCGCTCGTGGCGTCGTCCTTCGCTCCCATGCGCGCACTGGTGCACGGCTCGCCCGTGGCGGCGGCGGTGGTGCGCGGCCTCAACCTGACGGCGCTCAACGCCGTCGCGGTGACGCTGATCATCCTGCTCCTCCACGTGGTGACGGCCGCCGGACGGGAGCGCGACGGCGCCGACACCGGCTACTGGCTCGAGCATCTGGCCGAGGGCCTCGTCGGCGACCCGCAGGCCGCCCGGGCTCGGCCCACGCGCGCCGCCCTGGAAGCCATGCTGCAGCTCCAGGACACCCTCTCCGGCGACGCCGGGGAGCGGGCGACCGAGCTGCTGCGCCGCTCCGGGCTGGTACGCGCCGGCGCCCTCAGCGCGCGTTTCCGGACCCGCTTCAGCCGGCTCGAAGCCTTCGAGATCCTCGCCCGCGCACGCTTGCCCGAGACGCTGCCCGTGATCCATCCGTTCCTCGCGGACCGCGACGACATGCTCCGCTTCGCCGCCGCACGAGCGGCCGCGCGCGTCGCCGACGCCGCGACCGCGCCGGACCTGGCGCAGCGTCTGGCTGGCACGACCTTCGGCTCCCGCGCCTGGCTGGAGATCCTGCTCATCGCCCGGGCGCCCCTGCCGCTGGTGCGCACGCTGCTGGCGTCGCGCGACCCCGCGGCGCGCTGGGCAGCGGTCGAGGCCGTCGGCCGCCGTTACCTGCTGACCTTCGCCGGCGACGTTGCCGGCCTGCTGAGCGAGGACGACGCCGAGCTCCTGGCGGCGGCGCTGCGCGCGCTCGCCAGGCTGCGATACCCGCCGGTGGGCCGCGAGGCGCTCGTCCTGGCCGCCGCCCGCTCCGAGCCCGACTTCGTCCGCCTCCAGGCGGTGCGGGTGCTGGCCCTGCTCGGCGGGGAGGAGGTCGCCGCGGTCCTGTGGGACCGCCTGGCCGATCCTTCCTTCTACGTGCGCCAGGCGGCCGCACGAGCCCTGGAGACGACCGACGCCACCCTCCTGCTGCGAGCGTCGCAGAGCCACCCCGACCGCTACGGCAGGGCGATGGCGCGCCAGGCGCTGCCGGTGGCCCATGCTGCGTGACCTCTTCGATGCCTACCAGGCGGCGCTCCTCCTCTACTTCGTGATCCTCAACCTGTTCTACGCCGTGTCCGCCTTCATCGGCTTCTGGTGGGTGGCCCGCTACACGCGCGAGCTCCCCGTCCTGGCGCTGAAGGACTCGCTACGGGGAGACGCCTTCCTGCCGGTGTCGCTGCTCATGCCCGCGCACAACGAGGGCATTGGCATCGTGGCCTCGGTGGCCGCCACGCTGCGCCTGCGCTTCCCCGAGTTCGAGGTGATCGTCGTCAACGACGGCTCCAGCGACGACACACTGGCGGCGCTCCACGCGGCTTTCTCGCTCATCGAGATCGACCCCCTGGTGCGCAAGCGCATCGACACCCGGGCCGTGCGAGCCGTCTACGCCTCGACGATCCACCCCAACTTGAAGGTGATCGACAAGGTCAACGGCGGCAAGGCGGATGCCCTCAACGCCGGCCTCAACCTCGCCCGCTACCCCATCTTCTGTGCCGTGGACGCCGACAGCCTGCTGGAGCAGGACACCATGCTGCGCGTGAACCGCCTGTTCATGGACGACGAACGCGTCCTGGCCGTCGGCGGCACGGTGCGGCCCGTGAACGGCGCGGAGGTCCGGGACGGCGAGGTGCAGACGCTGCGATTGCCGGCCGGCTTCCTGGAACGCATGCAGATCATCGAGTACGCCCGGGCGTTCTTCATGGGCCGAGCTGGCTGGAACGCGATCGACGGACTCCTCATCATCTCCGGCGCCTTCGGACTGTTCCGCCGCCAGGCCGTCATCGACGTCGGCGGCTACCGCCCCGACACCGTCGGAGAGGACATGGAGCTCGTCGTGCGCCTGCACCGCGCGGCACGGGACGCCGGCCGGGACTACCGCGTCTACTACGTCCCCGACCCCATCTGCTACACCGAGGTACCGAGCGACTGGCGCTCGCTGCGGAAGCAGCGCAATCGCTGGCAGCGGGGATTGCTCGAGACGCTGTGGTTCCACCGCGGCATGGTGGCGCGGCCCCGCTATGGCCGCCTGGGCTTCCTGGCGCTGCCCTACTTCTGGCTCTTCGAAGCGGCCTCGCCGGTCGTGGAGTTCAGCGGCTACCTCCTGCTGCCGGTCGCCTACGCCTGCCACCTGCTGGACCCGGGCTTCGCGCTGCTGTTCCTGGCACTGGCCCTGGGGTATGGCGTGCTGCTGTCACAGCTGGCCGTGGGCATCGAGACCCTGTTCCTCAAGCGCTACCCGCGGCTCGGCGACCGCTTCGTGCTGTTGCTCTACGCGGTGGTGGAAGCGCTGGGCTACCGCCAGCGGCTCACGTTCGAACGGCTCAAGGCGACGCTCACCGTCCGGCGCCTGCGCGGCACCTGGGGTGAGATGGCGCGCACCGGCCCGGCCCTGAGCCGGGACGACCGCCACGGCTGAGGCGTCCGCCGGCCGGCCGCCCAGGCTCGCTCCCACACCACTCATCTGCCGCTCACGGCCTCCACGCATGCGACCCCGTACCATGGGCGCGGTGAAGCCCATCCGAGGGGCCGGCCTCCTCGCCCTTACCATCATCCTGTCGTTCACCGCCCTGCTGGCGTCCTCGGCGCTGCACTGGGCGCAGACGCTGCCCTCCCTGAAGCCCGTCATCGACCTGCAGTACACGGCCGACAGCACCGTCTACGCGCGTGACGGCAGTCGCATCGGGACCCTGGTGCCCGCCATCGGCCACTCCAAGGAGCCGACCAACCGCGTGCCGGTGACGCTCTCCCAGGTGTCGCCGGCCGCGCTCGAAGCGATCGTCGCCGCCGAGGACGACGACTTCTTCAAGGAGTACGGCTTCAACCTGCCCGGCATCGCCAAGGCGGCCTACCAGCTGGTCCTCGGGCGCTCGCACCGGGGCGGGTCGACCATCACCACCGAGCTCGTCAAGAACACCGCCCTCCGCGGGATCGCGGGGGAGCGGACGCTCGACCGCAAGGTCAAGGAGATCCTCCTCGCCATCCGGCTGGAGCAGCGCCTCACCAAGACCGAGATCCTGCAGCGTTACGTCAACGTGGTGTACTGGGGCGGCAACGTCTACGGGATCCGGTCGGCGTCGGAAGCCTACTTCGGCCTGGATCCGGTCCAGCTCAACCTGGCGCAGGGCCTCTACCTGGCGGTGTTGCTCCCCGCGCCCAACGCCATGCACGCCGACTTCTCGGCGGCACGGGTAGGGATGAAGACCGTGCTCGACAAGATGGTCAGGCGCGGCACCATCTCTCGGCAGACGGCGCAACGGGCCTGGCGTTACCGGCTCGAGCCCAAGGGCTGGAACGTCCGCTACGACGCTCAGGGCAACATCGTCAAGGCGCAGCGCACCGGCGGCGCCGTCACCCTCACGTCCAACATCGACACCAACCTCTCGCACGGCGTGATGCTGGCGGTACGCAACTGGCTCGTGCAGCGCTACGGCAACCAGGTCGTGTTCGGTAGCGGCGGCCTCAAGGTCTACACCACCATCGACGTCCAGGCGCAGAAGGCCGCCATGGCCGCCAGCCGCGACACCCAGGTCCCGCCCGGAGCGCAGATGGCCATCGTCGGGATCGACCCGAAGACCGGCGGTGTGCTCGCCATGGTGGGACAGAAGCTCGGTGCCGGCCAGAAGCAGCAGGACTTCAATCGCGCCATCCAGGCGGAGCGCCAGCCGGGATCGTCGTTCAAGCCCATCGTGTACGGCACCGCCATCCAGGAGCACGCCATCAACGAGGCGAGCATCCTCGTCGACGATCCGACCACCTTCAAGGTGAACGGCAAGGCCGACTACAAACCCAAGGAGTGGGACAACCTGTACGAGGGCTACGAGACCGCCCGCCTCGCGCTGGACCGCAGCCGCAACATCCCGGCCGTGAAGGCCCTGCAAGTGGCGACGCCCCAGGCCGTGGCGGAGAAGGCGCGTGAGCTCGGCTACCATGTCAAGCCCTACCTCGGCATGGCGCTGGGCAGCTTCGTGGTGACCCCCATGCAGCATGCCGCCGCCATCGCGGCGTTCGCCAACGGCGGCGTGTACACGCCCCCTTACTTCGTGCGGAAGGTCGTGGACGCCAACGGCAACGTGCTCTACCGGGCGCATCCCCGGCACGTGCGGGTATGGACGCCGCAGACGGCCTACATCGTGCTGGACATGATGCACGGCACGGTCATGGACCGTAACCCCTACTGGGCGCTGTCCTGGCGCGCCAACGTGCCCGGCCACTGGATCGCGGGCAAGACCGGGACCACCGACAAGGAGCGGGACATCTGGTTCGTCGGGGCCACGCCGGGGCTGGTGGCGGCGGTCTGGATCGGCAAGGACGACGACACGCCCATGCCGCGTCACATGACCTACGCCAACGGCGCCCGCCACCTCGTCACCAGCTCCCAGCAACCCATCTACGCCTTCAACCGCTTCGCGGCCGGCGCCCTGCGCGGGCGCGCGAGCGACCCCAACGGCTTCCCCGTACCGAGCGGCATCGGCTTCCGTCGCATCGACCTGAAGACCGGCGCGCTCGACCCCACCGGCACCCTCGCCGCCTTCCGGAAGACCACCGTGCTGGATGCCCAGGTGATCGGCAGCGGCGGGCTCGTGACACTGCCCGTCGACCGGCGCACCGGCAAGCGGGCGACGCTGAACACGCCGCCGGACCAGATCGAGTTGGTGACGGTGACGCCAGACCAGGTGCAGCACTACCTGCCGCCGGCAGCGGCGCCGTCGGCGACCGCGATGGTGCGCTGAGCCGCCTCCTGGGGGCCACTTCACGCCCCTGCCGGCACCTCCGCCGCTATCCTCGTCGCAGGCAAGGTTCCGGGAGGCGCCGGGGTGGGCAAGTCCAGGATGGAAGCCTTCAGCGACGGCGTCATCGCGATCGTCATCACCGTCATGGTGCTGGAGCTCGCGGCCCCGGTCGGGGGAAGGTGGGCCGCCCTCCGTGACGTGGCCCCGTCCCTCCTCAGCTATCTCCTGAGCTTCACCTACCTGGCGATCTACTGGAACAACCACCACATGCTGCACGCCGTCGATCGCATCGACGGCAGCGTGCTGTGGGCGAACCTGCACCTGCTGTTCTGGCTCTCGCTGGTCCCGTTCGTCACCGCCTGGATGGACCGGCACCATGCCGCCACCGCCCCGACGGCGACCTACGGCGTCGTGCTGCTGCTGGCCGCCGTGGCCTACAACCTGTTGCAGAGCCGCCTGCTCGCCGCCAACGGACCCAGCTCCCGGCGTGCGGGGACCGGGCCGTCGAGGGGCCGGTTCGGAGAAGGCCGCCGGCGCTCACCGCCGGCACATCCACCACACGGAACGCGCCTGCCGGCGGTCAGCCGTGCCTGGCGCCGGAACCCTCCGCCCCATCGCGCGTCCTGCCGGCAGCCGCGGTAAGCATGACCTGTGCGCCGGCTTAGAGCGGTGAGCGTTGGTGCCGTCACAGACGTAACCCGCCCTGTTGCGCCGCTGGCGCCTCGGACCTAGGAGTATGTGTGCGTACCCCCGTGTATAGGTGGTCGCCTGGCCTGGTCGAGCCTTGCGGTGGCGGGCTCCTGGGGTGGTAGAATCGTTGTGTCCATCGTTGTTCCTGCCTCGTTGTCGGGTGGTTGTAGGGGGTGCTTGGTGAGTCGTTTCATGCCGTTCGATGCCAACCAGCCGATGCTGCTGCCGGTGGACTTGCGGGAGGCGCTGCCGGCGGATCACCCGGCCTTGCTGATCGGGGATCTGGTGGAGCGGCTGGACTTGAGCGAGGTGTTCAGCGCGCTGCCGGAAGACGAGGTGGGCGGCCGGCCTGGTTTCGATCCGCGGATGATGGTGCGGGTGTGGCTGTACGCCTACGCCTCGGGCGTGCGCTCTTCGCGGAAGTTGGCGCAGGCGCTCGTGGAGAGCGTGCCGTTCCGCGTGCTGGCGAACAATCAGCAGCCTCGTTACTGGGCGTTGAACCATTTCCGCACGCGGCATCGGGAGGCGTTGGGGAACCTGCTCACGCAGAGCGTGAGGCTGGCGGCCGGGGTGGGACTGGTGAAGCTCGGCAGCGTGGCCATCGATGGCAGCAAGATCAAGGCCAACGCGAGTAAGCACAAGGCGATGAGCTTCGCGCGCCTCAAGCGTGAGGACGCGCGTTTGGATGAGGAGATAGCTGCGTTCCTGGATGCCTGCGATGAGCAGGATGCTCTGGAGGATGAGGCGTTCGGGCCGGACGGGGACGGCATGAGCTTGCCCGAGGGCTTGCGTGACGCGAAAGCGCGAAAGCGGAAGATCGAGGAGGCGCTGGCCGAACTCGAGCGGCGCGCTCGCGATCGGCAGGCGGGTGAGCAGCAGCAGCGCCGGGAGAGGGCCGAGCGCAAGGGCAAGGCCTACCACCCGCGGAAGGACGCGGAGGACGCCGAGCCGAGGGAGCAGGACCAGATCAACTTCACCGATCCCGAATCCCGCATCATGCTGGGCGGGGATGGCGGCGTACTGCAGGGCTTCAACGCGCAGCTCGCGGTGGACGCCGACAGTCACATCGTGCTGGCCGCCAGCCTGTCGAACCGCTCGCCGGACGCTCCGCACCTCAGGGAGATCACTCAGCAGACCCTCGCGAATGCTGGACGCGCGCCGAAGCGCTTCCTGGCTGACGCCGGCTATTACAGCGAAGGCAACGTGGCGCTCATCGAGAGCCTCGGGTGCGAGGCGCTCATCCCGCCGGACAAGATCCATCACGCCGCCTGGAGGCGGCAGCGCGCGCCCAGGGGGCGCATCCCCAAGAACCTCTCCCGCAAGGACCGCATGCGCCGCCGGCTCGCCACCCAGGAGGGCAAACGCCTGTACGTGGCCAGGCAGGGCAGTGTGGAGCCGGTGTTCGGCGCCACCAAGCACGCGCGCGGCCTCAGGCAGTTCCTGCACCGGGGCCTGGCGAAGAACCACGCCCTGTTCCGCTTCGACATGGCCGCGCACAACATCCTCAAGATCATCAAACGGCTCGCTCCGCCCCCGCCCAGCCCGAACGGGCAGCGAGCCCGGCGGCGGAACGCCCCGGCAGCGGCATGACCAGGCGCCCGCCCCGCAGCAGCGGCCCGAAACCAGCCACGGCACGAAACACGCAGCGCGCCGAAGGCGGAACGCGGCGCCCATCACGCCACGCTTCGCACACGGACTCCTAGAGTCGGTCTGCCCGGAGGGTTCGGCCCGACACCGCACCATCCGCGATCTCTCGCGCGGCAGGGCCGAGCGTGAAGCCTCCGGGCACCCCGACACGAGGTCATGCCGATCTCCCAACGTCCCGTACGGGAAGGAGGGCTTCCATGGAACGCGCCAACCGCTCGATCGAGCCTGTCGGCGCCGACAAGCGCGGCCCCCGAGGCGCGAAGAAGCTAGCCGCCGCGGTCGCGGCGCTGAGCCTGGCCCTGCTCGTGCTGCCCAGCAGCCTGGCCGCCACCCATCTGCCCAAGAACAGCAACGTCCACGCGTTCACCATCAAGGAGACCGACTACAAGTTCACGCCGAACCACATGACGTGGTACGTGGGCGAGAAGGTGCGGATCACGCTCGAGAACGAATCGAAGAGCCCCGCCACCCAGCATGAGTTCCTGATAGGCAGGGGTGTCGCGCACAGCAAGACCAAGTTCGGGAAGAGCTTCCCGAGCGGCTGGAAGACGAACCTCCTCAGCAACGACGCCAAGGTGGAGTGGGGCCAGGGCAAGCGCATCGCCCACCTCCAGAAAGGCGCGCCCGGCCACGCCGCGCTGAATCCCGGCGGCCAGGTCACGGAGCAGTTCACGGTGCCCGACAAGCCGGGCACCTGGCACTACGCCTGCTTCGAGCAGAAGGGCGAGCACTACAAGAAGGGCATGAAGGGCACCATCACCATCGAGCCCAAGGGCAGCTCGTCGGGCGGCAACGGCAGCTCCTCCGGTGGGAGCGCCTCGAGCAACGGCGGCTCCAAGGGGGGCTCGTCGAGCGGCGGCTGAAGGCGCACAGCCGCGTCCCCCGAGTCCGGCCTCGGAGGCCGCGGCTCACGCCGGCGCCTCCCCGTCCTCGACCAGGCCGCGCAGCCGCTCGAGCGCGTCCGACCAGTAGGGGGCATACTTCGCGAGCCACGGCAGCAGCGCGGTCGTCAGGACGTCCGGGGCGATGCGGTAGAGCCGCTGCCGCCCCTGCCGCGTCGCGGTGACGAGCCCCGCAGCCCGCAGCACCATCAGGTGCTTGGAGATGCCCGAGGGCACCAGATCGGGGAACCGTGCCGCCAGCCCGCCGACCGTCAGGGTGCCGTGCTCGGCCAGCAGGTCCAGGACCCGGCGGCGGGTCGGGTCGGCCAGCACGCGGAACAGGTCGTCGGTGGCGTCAGACGGCGTCGTCGACCACCAGGTCGCGCAGTCTCTCGAGCACCCTGTGCCGGTCGGCGCCGCGCTCGTACGCGTCCACCGTGCCCTGCCAAGCGGGCTTGCCGATGCCGGCGAACCCGTCGTGGCTGAGCGTCACCCGCGTGCCGGCAGCGGTGGGAGCGAGTGCGATGGACAGTCGCGCCGGGTGCACCCAGTCACCGCCCTCCTCGAACCAGGAGAGCACGAGAGCGCCCTCCGGCACGATCTCGAGCACCGTGCCGCTGATACGGTCCTCCCCGGCGGAGAAGCGGTACGACCCGCCGACGCGGAGATCGATGTCGAGGGTGGGATCGAGCCAGCGGCGCAGCGCCTCGGGCGTCGCCAGGTGGCGCCATACGGCGCTCGGCGGGGCCTTGATGTCGATCGAGCGGACGACTGCGGGCATGGCGAGACCTCCGTGGAATCCCTGAGCGCATTCGCAAGATATATTACTGTACGGTAATCTATAGGTCGCGTCAAGACACGCCGGACCGCCCGCCCGGGCCGCCCCACCCGCGGGTGGCGAGCGTGGGCGGGCCCTGGTGGCGCGAGGTCCGCGTCTGGTCGCCACCGGGACCACACCGGGCGCGCCCTCCCGCACCGCAGGCACCCTCACCGCGGGTACAATCCGCATGACGGAGCCCCTGCCCACGTGAAATCGCGCGACGTCCCCGTCGCCGTCACACGCCTGAGATCGGCGGATCCCGTGGCAGCCGCTTCGAGTCTTCCCGTCCGTGAGGCCTGCCGGGGAAGGGGCGATGCCATGCTGGTGGTGACGACCGAGACCATCCACGGTCATGAGATCGAGCGTGTCCTGGGTCATGTCTTCGGGGTGGTCGTGAGGAGCCGCGGCATCGGCGGCAACCTCACGGCGGCCCTGCGTAGCCTGGGCGGCGGCGAGATCAAGGAGTACACCGAGATGCTGGAGGACGCGCGCAAGTCGGCGATCGACAGGCTGGTGCAGAACGCCCACGCCATGGGCGCCAACGCCGTGATCATGATGCGTTTCGACTCCAGCGAGGTAGGCCAGACGATGTCGGAAGTGGTGGCCTACGGCACGGCCGTGGTGGCTAGCGGAGCCTAGCCCATGATGAGGTTCCTCGTGTCGTACGCCTTCCTGGAGGCGCTCGTCGTGGTGGCCGCGGTGGTGGGCACGTTGTGGGCTCGCAAGAGACGGCTGCGGGCCGGAAGGCGCGTCTCGCTCGAGGGGTTCGTGCCGACAGACGAGCGCTTCATCGATCCCACGACGGGGATCCGCCAGCGCGTATGGTTCAACCCTGTCACGGGCGAGCGGCGTTACCAGACGATCGACAGGGACGGCGACGACACGTGAGCGGTTCCGGGCCGACGGCCGGCCCCACCGGCACACCCGCGACCCGGTGAGCCGGCCGTGACGAACGGCGGGAAGGCCGCCACCCGAGCCCTCGCCATGCTCTTCCTGGTGCGCGCCCGCGGGCTCGAGCCCAGCGGCGAGCGGCACGCCGCCCCCCTCACCACCCGCGGCTTCTCCCCCACCTACTGGCGCTACCTCGCCTTCGCCGCCCTGGCCGTGATGGGCTTCGCCCACTTCGCGCTCATCGCCTTCCGTTTCGCCGCCGACAACGTCGTCGCCCCCGCCACCATCCCCCTGCTCTTCGCGCTCGCCATGGGCGTGGACGCCGGCGCCGCCTACCTCGTGGCGTTCTCCATCCTGATCGAGCTCGCCTCGCTGGCGCTCCTCGCCCGCGTCTTGCGGGCCGCTCCGCGAGCGGGCGCCTGACCGCATGGTCGCTCGGGGTCGACGCCGGCTCCGCTGGGGCCATCCACGCCTGACGGCGTGCTCCGGTGCGGCCGAGCGACGCGCGCCGACGGCGGCACGGCCGTGATCTTCTTCGACCTCGACGGCACCCTGCTCGACTACGACGCGGCGCACGCCGCCGGCCTGGCCGCCTTGTACCGTGCCTGCCGCTCCCGGCTCGGCCTCGATGAGGCGAGCTTCTACCGCGCCTGGTTCGGGCTGGGCGGGAGGCACCTGAAGCGCTACCTTCCCGGGCGAGGAGGCTTCACGCGTCAGCAGGTCGCCAGGACGCAGCAGCTGTTCGGGCTCGCCGGCAGGCCCATCCCGCTATCCGACGCCCGCGAGGTGTACGCCAGCTACCTCGCAGCCTTCGAGGCGCGCTGGGAAGCGTTCGACGACGTCGGCGCCTGTCTCGACTCCCTGACCGATCGCCGGCTCGGCGTGCTCACGAACGGCGACCCGGACCAACAGACCAGGAAGCTGGCGGTCATGGGCCTGGAACAGCGCTTCGAGCTCCTGGTCACGCCGCTGGACGCCGGTGCAGGCAAGCCCGATCCACGCATCTTCCGGCACGCCTGCCGCTGCGCCGGCGAGACGCCGGGAGCATGCGCCTACGTGGGAGACGACCTCGAGCTCGACATCGTCCCGGCCGCGGAGCTCGGCATGCAGGCCATCTGGCTCAACCGGCGGAAGAGCCCGCAGGAGGTCCCCCGAGGCGTCGCGCAGATAGCCGGCCTCGCGGACCTGCGTCGCCTGCTCTCGGGGCGCCCCGCCGCCGCGGCCCCGCGACCGCGATGGCATCGGCAGTGAAGCCCTGGCTGGCCCTTGCTTCCGGGCGCCCGGCCCTCAGGCCACGGTGCCGTCGCTGCGGAAGGGGCGGAGGAACGCGGCCACGGCCGCCAGCGCCACCGACGGCACCGCGCAGGCGAGGAGGACGGGCCCGTACCCGCCGCTGGCGGCGTGCGCCAGCGCGAACAGCGGGGGCCCTACGGCCGTGCCGACCACCCCGATCGTCGACGCCGTCCCCCGGACGGCGCCCAGGTACCGTCGCCCGAAGTAGAAGGCGAACACGGCTCCCTGCACGCCCCCCTTCATGCCCATGGTGGTCCCCAGGACGGCTCCGTACACCAGCACCAACGCCGGGCCCATCGCTGCGGCGATCGCCAGCGCCGCGGCCTGCGCGAGGAGCATGCCCGCCAGCAGGAAGCGCGGAGGGACCCGGTCCATGAGCACCCCGGTGATCACGTTCGCTGCCGCCGTCACCGCGCCGAACGGCAGGAACACCCGCGCGGCGGCCGCCCGGTCGAGGCCGCCGGCCGCCATGATCGAGAAGTGGTGGAACACCAGGCCGGTGGTGAGCGCCGCGTTCATGGCGTTCCCGATGACGAACAGCCAGAAGGTCCGCGTGCGCCGCGCTTCGGCCAGGGTGTAGTTCGCCTCTCTCACGGGCGCGCCGCGGCCGGCAGCGCGCATATGCCCGTCCGGCGCCAGCCCGTAGCGCTCGGGCCGGGAGCGGAACAGCAGCGCTCCCACCGGCAGGACCGTCACCGCTACCAGCAGACCGAGCATCACGTAGGCATGACGCCAGCCGTGAGCCTGGATCAGCCCGTCGATCAGCGAGGGGAAGAACGCCGTGGCCACGGCCATGCCGAGCCCCGTGAGCCCGACGGCGAGGCCGCGCCGTCTCACGAACCAGAGGTTGACCACGTGCTGGCTCACCAGGCTCAAGGACCCCTGGCCCAGCCCGCGGATGAGCACGAAGCCGACGAGCAGCATGGCGACGTTGCGCACCAGGCCCATGTAGCCGCATGCCAGCGCGAAGAGCGCGGCGATGCCCACGACCGCCAGGCGCGGCCCGCGGCGGTCGATGAAGCGGCCCACGAACGGCAGCACGAAGGAGCCGGTGACGGTACCCACCGTGTACAGCACCGACACCAGCGACCGCGACACCCCCAGGTCCGCGATGATCTTGTCCAGGAAGACGGACACCCCGAGCGTCTGCCCGGGCGTCGTCATCATCATCCCGAAGGTGCCCGCCGCCAGCACCACCCAGCCGTAGAAGAAGGGCGTGCGGTCGATGACGCGGCTGCGGATGGCGCCGCTGCCGACGACGTAGGCGTCGCTGGGTGGTCGCATGTCGAAACGGGGCCTCCTGGGCGCGGTCGCGCCAGGGGTCCCACCTTATCCGAGGTCGCCGTTCACCGCACGTCGCCGAGGTGTCGGCCGGCCGGCGCCGCAGGTGGCCTCGCCTCGGAACCGCGGCCAGGCGTGCCCCGCGCTGCTACCGCTTGCTCGCCGCGCCGTAGCCGGGCTCTGCGCCAGGGATCATGCCCCCTCGGCGCCACCGCGTACGGCCCTGTCCAGGCTCAGCTCGTCCGTGGCCCCGCCGTGGCGCTGCATCCACGCCGCGACGAGCACGCCGGCGGCGATGATGTACGCCATGTCGCCCATCACCCACAGGCAACCGCCGGCGATGCTCTGGTCCGTATGCACGTCGATGAGCCCCCACACGCGCGGCGCCGCGGCGTAGGTGGGGTACAGCACGCGCTGGGCGAAGAAGATGTACGAGCCCAGGATGGTGTTCACCAACAGCGCGAGGAACACGCCCGAGAGTCGCCGCAGAGGCGCCCCGGCGCGGCGTCTCGCAGGCGTGATCGGGCGCACCACGGGGCCCCAGAACAGCATGCCGAACAGCAGGAAGCAGAGGTGCTCGAAGTCGTGGACCGCCTCGTTGCGAAGAGCCGCCTCGTACATGAAGGGGACGTGCCAGCCGAGGATGACCACGTTGTAGAGCACCATGCCCCGCAGGTTCCAGAAGCGCTCGACGATGAAGCCGATGACCGGCAGCCTGCGCACCTGCTGCAGCATGTCGGCCGGCGTCCCGATGACGAGCAAGAGCGCCGCGACCAGCGTGAGCGCCATGTGCTCCAGCATGTGCATCGTCAGGAGCACGGTCTCCCCCATGGTGTCGAGCGGGGAGGAGAGCGTCACGACGGTCGCCGCCACGCCGGTTACGAAGATCACCGCGTGCCAGCGCGCCGGCCTGTCGTCCAGATGCACCCACAACGCCGCGTACGCGACCAGGCCCACGACGCCCCAAACCAGCGCGCCCAGGTCGAGGCTCCACAGCGCGTACTGGGCCGCGAGCCCGTGCGCCGTCCCCGCCTGAACCGCCGTCACGGCCACCATCGCCACGAGGCCGCCCGCGACTGGCTTCCGCCAGCCGCCCTTGCCGGGAACCTTGGACATGGGTGTCACGATACGCTCTCGGCCCCCGTGACGGGGTGCCTCCGATACGGCAGGCGCGGACGGGCAGCCGCGATGCCGACGGGATCGGCGCCGCGGCCAGCGCCCGGCTGTGCCAGCGCCTTCGCCCGTGCCGCCGGCGAGGGCGGTCAGGACCGGTCGAGAGCGGCGCCCGGCCAGAGACGGGCCGTCACGGCACGACCAGGGTCATGCCCGCCTGGATGCTGTCGCTGGGGAGCCCGTTGAGCTTGCGGAGCTCGGCGACCGTCGTGCCGTACCGTTGCGCCAGGCCCCACAAGCTGTCGCCAGGCGCGACGGTGACCGTCCTGTCCGCGGTGGCCGGCCCGGCCGGCACCGGCGTTCCGCTGGCTTGCCAGTGCTCCCACAGGTAGGCGCGGGTCGTCAGCCCCCGGTCGTGGATCTCCTTCGCCGCCTGAACGCCCAGGTAGCGATAGTGCCAGGGCTCGTACATGTAGCAGGTGTCCGCCTCGTGGCCCTTGGGATAGCTCATCACGAAGCCGTAGCGCCAGGCGTTGGCCGCCACCCAGCCGCCCGTAGCGGTGGCCGCCCAGTCCTGGTAGTCCCACGGCGCCTTGCCCCCCTTGGCGCGAAGGTCCATCGCGGTGCCCAGCTGGTGCTCGGAGTGCCCGGGCCGGGCGCTCGACTTCAACGCGTAGGCGTAACCGTCCACCTTCACCCAGTACCGGAAGGTCGTGACCTGCGTCCGGTACGAGCGGTAGCCGCTCTGCACCGCGATCGGGTGCCCCGCGGCGGCCGCGGCGGCGGCCATGGCCTTCAGATGCGGGATCACGATCGCGCGGATCCGTTGGTCGCCGTTCAGGCCCGCCTCGGCGGTGGACACCAGGTCCGGTGGCGCGTAGTCGGCGGGAAGCCGGAAATGGGTGTCGACCATCGTCCAGGGCCACTGCTCGTACCCCGTGAAGGCGGTGGGGACGTCGGCTACGGCGCAGGTCGGCACCGAGGAGGCGGCGCCCTGGGCCAGGGCACCGGTCGGCACGGCTGCGGTCAGGACGGCTGCGGCCAGGACTGCCACCGGGTTGCGCATGGGCGGAGCCTACCACCACGGCTCGGCACCGAGATGTGCCGCGTCTGAGGGCGCGCCGGCCCGCCACGCCTCTCCGCCGGCGGCGGGTGGCCGGCGGCCGGCGTGCTCGCCAGGCGTCGTCGGACGGCGCCGCTGGTCCGGCCAGCATGAGAAGCACTTCTCATGCTCATCTCGGGCGCCTGTCGTATACCGGCATGTGGCTGCGTCGGCCTTCACCGCGCGCCACGTCACAACCAGCGAACAGCTTCGCGCCGGACCCCAACCGTCCCAGGAGGTTCCCTCGTGCCACGTTCCATCCTTCCGCCGCTGGCCGTCATCGCCGTCCTCGCCTTCGCCGTCCTCGCCACGGCCGACGCAGCGCAGCCCCTGGACCTCGGGTCGGAGGCCGGCGTCATGGTGAAGCAGGCGGTGCACACCCTCGGAGGGACGTTCGTCGCCTGCGGTAGCCTCGCCACCGGCGCCCTGCCGAGCACCGCACAGGTCGCCTGCGCCCGGCTCCCGGGGGACATGTTCGGTTACTTCGAGATGGGGGTCCACGGGCGTCTGTACGAGTACCTGGCACGCGGCACGCTCCACGTGTCCCAGGCCTGGCACAGCGCGGGAGCCGTCCTCGAGGTCGTCTACCGCCTCGCGCGGGGCACCTTGACCGTGGAGCGGGAGCGTGCTGGGAACGCGCTCTACGGCATCTTCGCGTACCAGAGCAACGCGGGGTACGCGTCGGCGAGCGCGGCCGGCCACTGACGGTCGCCCCCGCCGGCGGCCCGGCGCGCGGGCAGGAAGGTCGGCCGCGGTTGACAGACCGGCGCCGGGGTCGTAACATCCGAGACTAATGAGAATCGATTCTCGCTCGAAGAGTCCTCGCCTGGACCGCCGCACCGCGCGCCCCGCCGCTCGCGGCAGGGCCACCCCGTTCGGCCGCCTGCCTCGCGTGCTGCTCGTGCTGCTCGCGCTTCCCGTCGCGCTCGCGAGACCGGTGGTCGCGGTATCCATCCACCCCTACGCCAGCCTCGTGGAGCAGATCGTCGGCAGCGACGCGACGGTGGT